>CAYGPO010000014.1:6794-43610 GCA_964351665.1 uncultured Gammaproteobacteria bacterium
CGGTTTTGGCCAGGGACAGGTCAGCCGTAGGCAGGGTCACCACCACGCTGGCCGAATCGGTGTTGTTGCTGGTAACTGGATCGTTGTCGCCGCCGGACAGGGCGACGCTGGCGGTATTGTTTGCGGTGCCATCGGTGGTGGCGGAGACTTGAAGGTCAACACTTGCTGATACGCCCACGGCCAGGGGTGCGCCAACGTAGCTGCAGCTAACGTCCCCGGCGGATTCTGAGCAGCTGAAGTCAGCACCGGTAAACCCATCGAAGGCTACCTGGCTGGGAAGCGTATCGGTGATGGTAAAGGCTGACGGTGCATTGGGTCCGGCGTTGTCCACGGTCAGGGTGTAGGTGAACTGGCCGCCGGCGCTAATGGTGGACACTGACGCCGTTTTGCTCAGGGATAAATCAGCGCTGCCGGCAATGGTCAAAGCCACCGCGTCGGTGTTGTTAGCGGTGTTGTTATCAATGGCGCCGCTGCTGTCGTTCACCGTGGCGCTGTTGACCGCGGTACCCGGCGCTATCGCCTCAACGGTGATATCGATGGTGTCAAAGTCGCCGGTGGACATGAACGTTGGGCTGTCGACGTGGTTACACAGGACCGTGCCAGCGGTTTCGCTGCAGAAGTAAGGCGAAGTTGGGCCGTTGATATAGCTTACTTCCGGCGGCAGGGTGTCGGTAACGCTGATAAATGATCGTTCCAGATCACCAGGACCGTTGTTGGTCACCACCAGTGAGTAGGTGAACTGATCTCCCACCGAAGCACTGGTCACCGAAGCGGATTTACCGAGACTCAAATCCACCGCCGGCGCAATCACCACGCTAATCGGCGAGGAACTTGGTGAGTTTGCCTGATTATCAGCAAAAACAAAGGAATCAACGTCAAAGGTGGTGGCCCCATTGAAGCTGGGTGCGTTGAAGGTGATGGTGATCGGGGGCGCTGACTGGCCCGGCGGCAGGTCAACACCATAATTGCAGGACACTGCCACACCGCTGCTGGGGCCTTTGCGCGCCGCCGCCTGGTTCTTTCTCATGCCGCCACTGAGATCCATGCAGCTCCAGTCTGCGCCTGAAGCTGAAGCAAAGGAGGCGCTGCCGCTGAACAGATTATCATCGCCAAAAAGATCAAAAAACACGCCGCTGGCAGGCGCGCCCATGGTGTTGCTAACCACTGCAGTAAATTCCACCGGGTCCCCAAAAGCGACGGGCTGGGGAGTGGATGTGGTCACCACCGCATCCACAAACGCACTGGTGTCGCCGCTGACCGTTACCGGGTTGGCAGACACTACAGTGTCTAGTGAGCCCGCCAGCAGGTTGACGCTGGCGGAAAACACGCCGAGGTCAAAGGGTGCTGCCGTTGGAACGGTTAAGGTCACCTGCTCACCGGGTGCCAGGCCGCTGCCGTTGAAGCTGCATGACAGTCCGCCGGTGAAGGCGCTGCAGCTGAAATCCGGATCCGAAACTGGGCCAGAAATATCGTATCCGCCGCCTGTGGAAAGGAAGTCAATACTAAACGGCTCAGAGAAATTACCGGCGCTGGTGTTGGTCACGGTGGCACTCAAATCCACCGGTGCTCCATAGCTGGGGTTTGCTGGGGTGAGATCGGCGGAAAGTGTCAAATTTGCCCCCCCGAAGCCCGCAACTATTACGCTGCTGCTGGTTGGGGGTACCGAGAAATTGGGCGTGCTGGCGCTCATGGTTAACGTGCCGCCGCTCAAGCCCTTGTCGAAGGTTTCTGCCGTTACGCTAATTTGATGCAGTCCCTCAGTCAGCACACTGTTGGGCGGAGTGCATATAAAGTTCCCCTGGTCTTCGTTGCAGTTCCAGATGCCGCCGTCTAACAAGTCGACGGGTGATTGCGTGAAGGGGAAAAAATCCACCAGGAGGGCGCCAGTACTGGTGCCAAATGCCCCATTGAGGACAAAACCTGGCTCGCCATCAGGGTCATTACTGAGATCAATGGTTAAATCGTAGGTGATTGTGCCCCCCTGCAGGAGCGCCGTGGGGCTGGCCGTGGATCCCAACACTAACGTTCCTACACCGACGCCTTTTGGTGAAACCCTTGAGCCCCCGGGACCGGCGCCCACGTCATAGGACAGCTGCGGCTCTGACCAGCGCTGCGCCTGGACAGTGCCGCTGAAAAAAATCCCTGTGCAAAAAACTGCCACAGCGAAAGTAATTTGGTGTAATCGATACATCGGATGCCCCTGCATAACGTCCCTGATCCCCTCGGCAAACGGTTAGACTCATCAAGTATACCGCGCAATCCGCCGCTGGCTATGCCACCAGTAACGGCGAAAAATGCCTTGCCCCTCAGAGGGTAAACTCACAAACTCCAATTTCAACATGAATCCAACGAGGAAACTCTGACATGGGTAGCAGAACCACAGCACTGGCCCTAATTGTCCTTTTGTTGCTGCCATTGGGCCTCACGGCCATGGAATGCCAAGTCGACAGCCCGGTTTTGCCTGACCAACACTATCCCCAGGTCAAGTTCGCCACCTCCCACGGCGACTTCGTGGTGGAGCTTAATCGCCGCAGAGCGCCGGTAACGGTTAACAATTTTTTGCGTTATATGGACGCCGGAGCCTATGAAAACACGATTTTTCATAGGGTCATTGCCGATTTTGTGGTCCAGGGCGGTGGGTATCATCCGGATCTTACCGGGGTGGAAGAAGGCCCTTTGATCATCAACGAGTCCGGCAATGGTCTTACCAACAGATCACGTTCCATCGCCATGGCAAGACACGACGACCCCCACAGCGCCAGCTCCCAGTTTTTCTTCAATATGAAAGACAACGAAAGCCTGGACCCCGGTCGCCGGAATTGGGGCTATACGGTGTTTGGCGAGGTGATTGAGGGCTGGGAGGTGGTGGAAGCGATCAGCCAGCTACCCACGGGCTTTTCCGACGCCCTGGGGGCCACTGACGTACCCACCGCAACGGTGGTGGTTAGCAAGGTTGAACTGATAACGCCGGAATAACCGTTAGGAGGCAAAGGCGATCGTGGCGGCTATCGGCACCTTAGCCGGCCCGCTGCTCCCACTTGCTCAGCCCATAAGCGTCGAAGCGCCGGGCCAGAGGCGCCAGCAGCCGGCGACGCAAGCTGCTGGGGGGCAAATAAAGGCTTGAGGCAAAATCGATCAGGTAGCAATAGCCATGGGGGTCAACCAGCACATTGCCCCGATTGCGCAGGTCCAGATGGTAGATCCCCCTTGCATGCATATCCGCCACCACCCGCCGCAGATGGGCAATGATGTTGTCACCTTCCAGCGCCAGACGCTCGCTGCTGATCTGTTCGCTGTCCACATACACCAGGGAAAGCCTTAGGGGATTGGCATCTGGCCTGAGCTCCGGAATGCCCTTAATGCCCTGCAGCCGATGGTAGGCGCGTCGCTCCCTGGCCAGCAGGAAACGGCCAAGCAGACGAATCAGCCAGTTTTTTCTTTCGTAGCTTTTCACCACCACCCGTTCAGTTGGTCGATGCTCAAGAAACACCGCCCCGTTGGCCCAGCCACCCTGGTTAAGCAGTTCAGTCTCCATCAGGGCTGGGGCTGTTCAATGATCAACAGCTGACCCGCCGCAACGTCTTCATCGATGGTCATAACGCCGTCGGGCCAGCGCACCTGAACCTTAATTGGCCCCTGCCCCAGGGCAAACTGCTGAGTCAGCCCAGATTGGGACAGATAGCTGCGGGTGCGGCTGATTTCCCTTCGCTGCACCAGGCCCGCCGAGCGCACATCCACCACTGCCCCCAGGGCTTCAACGTTGGGCACTCGCCCCTTCAGGCGAAGGCGAAACCACGGCCCTGCCTGGGGCGTTTCATTAATCAGCAGCTTCGGCGAACCGGCCACCTCAGCCAATAGCAGGTCAAGATCCCCATCGCCATCCAGATCCGCCGCCGCGCCGCCGCGGCCAGCCAGGGCGTCGGTCAAATCAGCGGTGCCCGAGGCAGGCACCGGCACAAACGGCCTGGGGCAGCCTCTCCCACAGTTCCAAAACAGCTGCAAAGGTTGCCGGTACTGCTGGCTGGGCTGGACACGATTGATCAGGTTTTCCACGTGGCCGTTGACCTGGATCAGGTCCTGACGGCCGTCGTTGTCCAAATCGGCGAAAAACAGACCAAAGGTGAGGGCCTGGCGACTGGCAGGACCGATGCCACTGACGATGGCGTCGTCAGCGAAGTTCAGTGTTTGGCTGGTGGAAACGAAATACGAGGTCATTTCACCGGCAAAATTCCCCACCACCATGATCTGCTGGGCACCGTCGGGGCTGTAGGCCATGTCCACGCCCATGGCGCCGGTGGATTTGCCGGTATTATCAAATGCCAGTCCGCTGGCTTGACCGGTTTCCTGAAACTGCCCCGCCCCGTCGTTCAGAAACAGGAAATTGCGGGTGGTATCGTTGGCTACAAACAGATCCGTGTCCCCGTCGCGATCAAAATCTCGGGGCAACACCGCCAGGGACTTGGCGCTGTCGGGGGGCACTGAGGTCAGCCCAGAGGCCTCTGAAACATCCACAAAACGCCCCGCTCCGTCATTCAGGTACAGCTGGGGCAACGAACCGGGAAAGTTGGTCGGGGGGCCATAGGCTCGGCCGAGACCCGCCAGTTCATAGTTGGCCTTTTCGTCCAGCTGCCGGTTCCACTGCACGTAGTTCACCACCACCAGATCCTGCCAACCATCGCCGTTAGCGTCGAAAAAACTCGCGCCGGTGCTCCACTGATCACTGCCCGCCGCGCCGCCGGCGTCTGCAACCTCGCGAAAGCCGGCGCCGGCCAGGTTTTCAAACAGCTGATTAGCGCCCACGTTAGTCAGGTAGATGTCAGGGTCGCCATCGCCGTCCGGGTCCCCCACCGCCATGCCCATGACATAGGCGCTGGTTTGCAGACCCAGAGCCTGATCCACCCGCTGGAATGAGCCTTGGCCGTCATTGGCGAACAGCCCTACGGTTTGATTGAGAGAGGAGCCCAGTGGATCAAAGGGCCAGCGGTTGCCGCCGGTGACCAGTACGTCCATATCACCGTCGCCATCAAAATCCAGCAGGGCCACACCGCCCACCATGGTCTCCGGCAGGTAGCGCTGGCCGTAGGCGCCGTTTTCAAAGGTAAATATCAAACCGGACTCGGAAGCTTTTTCAATAAAGCGAAAGGCGGGAATGGGCGCCATGGGCTGCAGGCCAGAGCTGTCCTCGGGTGCCTCAGCCGCGGCCTCAACCGCCACTTCCTCAGGGCCCCGGTCGGCCAGCAACCACCAGCCGCCGCCCGCCAGCAGCGCCACAGCCCCTAGGGCCATCAGCGAACGCCGAAACCACAGGCCGATAACTGCATCATCCTGGGGCTCGAGGTCTTGCTCTTGTTCGGGCTCACTCATTGCCAGCTACTGGTTGCAGATCCATGCTCAGAGGATAAACGGGAACCGCCTCAGCGGCGACCGCCGCGGCTGGATAGCGGGCTCTGGCGCTGGCCACCGCCCGATCTCTGGCACTATCATCAAGACGGTAACGGTCGTGGGCACTAGCGTGAAAGGCCGCGGCCTCAGCATCACCCAGGGCCTCAAGCACCCGGGACAGTCCGTAATGGGTAGAGGCCCTTTCCGGTTCCGCCTCAAGCACCCGCTGATAGGCATCCCGGGCCGAGGATAAGGCCGCCCTGGCGCTATCGGGATTGGGTGCTACTCGACTGGCATCGTAATGCGCGCCGGCCAAACGTTCCCAGGCCCGGTAGTCACGATCAAAGGCCATTCCGGCACTGCGCGCGCTGGCAAAGGGTGTGGTCAATAGCTCGGTCAAACCGCTGATGGCCGTTTCAATATAACCATTTTGCAGATTCAGCTCTGCGGTCAGCCAGCTGTGCACCCAGGGGTAAGGCAGATCCTGGGATGCCGCCCGGGCCAAGGCGGTTTCTGCATCATTGAGACGGCCCTCTTTGAGATAGACCCGAGCCAGGTTCAGCAGTCCGTGGGCCACAGCCCCCTGCCCCATTTCGCTGACGGTCATGAACGCCTCTTCGGCCTGGCGCAGGGCGCCGGAACCGGGTTTACGCAGCAGTCCGATGCCATAGTCGTTCCAGCGCTGCCAAGGGCTTTGGGAGGCGTCCGGGGCTACTGAGGAAGCAGTGGCGATGTCGACGATGGGCAGCGGATTGATGGCCTCAGGCTGGTCCGCAAACAGGCGGTAGTACTGGCTGTCAAATTTGCGGTAGCGCAGCCGGGCCGCGAAGGTCACGCTGCCGGTAAGTTCCGACGGCAACTGAAATCGGTAAAACACTACGTCGGCAGCGCCGGGGGGAATCTGATGGTTGTAAAGGGTGGTGAAAATGTCCTCTGCATTGCGTTGGTCAATGCGCCGGCCATGGCGATCGAGCACAAAGGCATTCACAAAGTGAGCGCCCGGGTCCACTTCACCCTGGCCGTTAACGGCCCCTGACACCGCAATGGGCTCGCCGTTGTGCAGCACAGTGACTTCCAGCCAGACCTGGTTGGAATCAGCAGTGCCCTGGGTAAACAAATGACCCAGGGTCCGGGTCCGCAGCACCACCTCCAGCAGATAATCCTGAGCCCGTTCCAGCGGCATCGGCTGGTGACCCAGGGGCGCTGTTTGCGGCCCGTCTATGGCCCCTTGGCGAAGGCCAAAAATATCGATGCTGACGGAATCTTCCAGCAGCTGTTTGTGCTTGAGCAAAATCTCATCTGGATGGTCTAGCAGTGCGCCAAGGGCGGTATTGCCAGAAGCAAATAGATGGTCGTGAACTGCGGGCTGATCGCTACCGCTAATGGGCTTGGCGGCAGGATCATCAGAGCCCACCGCGCTCATGTGACAGCCGTTACAGTTTTCCTGAGCTTTATCCGGATAGTAAAAGCTGGACACGCTGGCGCCCGAGACCCCGCTCAGCAGAAACGAGTCATAGTGGTTTTGTCCCCGTAGCCAGCGGTAGTCGTTAAGGGCTTCAGGCAGGTGAACCTTATGGCAGGAACCGCAAAACTCGGCTTGCTGATGCAGCGGCTTCAGGAATGACCGTTTGTGGAAGGAGGGGTTGGCCTGGATCAAAAAGCCGTTCAGCCACTGCAACCAGGGCGCCTCACTGAAGGTAAAGGGGTAGTAAACCGGCGCCCCGATAACGTAGTCCGCATTGCCTTTGGGGCTGTTGATATGCTCGATAGCGTGACAGCTGACGCAGGTAATGCCGGCCTGGGATGTGGGATCACCCACGTCATCAAACTCCGGGTCGTTGAAGGCGCCGGAGAAAAACGGCACTGGATCATGGCAGCCGGCGCAGAAGCGGGCGCCCTGCACATTGCCGTCCCGGGCCAGCATTTTCTGCCGGGTCTGGCGCACTGAGTACAAATAAGCCGGATTGTTGAAAGAGGCCAAATGGTGGGCTGAGTATTGCCACTGGTCGTGAATATCTCCGTGACACTGGGCGCAGTAGTCATCGGTCATCAACAGCTCAGCGGGAATCAGTTCAGCGCCGGCGGTGCGCGCCAGGGACGGGGAGAAATAGCTCTCGCTGGCCTGGGCCCGGCTTGGATCTTCCGTTTGCCAGATGGCCACCACTCCCGCCAGGGCCAGTGACGCCGCCACCCCTACCAGCAACGCCCCCCTGCGCCAACGCAGCCTGCGGCCAGCCAGCCGATGCAGCACAAACAGCCACAGCACCAGCAGCGGTGCCAGCACATGGGACCAATATACCCAGCCCCGCAGATCGCCATCACGCAGGGTAATCCCCGGCAAGCCCCGGGTTAGCACAATACCGGACACCAGCATCACCAGGCCGGCCAGCAACAGGCCCTGTCCGGCCCGCACCGCGCGTCGATTAGGTCGTCGATAGGCCCGCCGGTAGTGGCCCAGGGCGTAAATCAACGAGGGGCCCAGCAGCAACAGCCCAAGGCTCACATGGGCCAGAAACATGTACTGGAAAAAGCTGTCCTGCAGCAGCCGGCCGGTGACGTACTCAAGCACAGAAATCGTCGCCAGGTAGACCGCGTTGATGCTCAGCAGAGCAAACAGAATCAGTACCAGCACCAGCACCGGGCGCAGTCGGCGACCAATGACGTCCGCCTGCTGCCCAGCTCTGGCGGGCGCTCTTTCACTCGGCGTATGGGTTTGCAAAGTACTTATCGTCCTGAACGAAACCGGGTGTTAAATCGGCTGTGCAGCGTGGCAGCAGCAGACGGCTCTAACAAGGGATCTGCCGGCAACGGCAGCACGCTTTCACCGTTGTGGGTGTAAAGATCCATATCCTTGGCCCAGCCGTGGAAAGTGACCTGCCAACGCCGCTGGTAACCCGTCGGCAGCGGCGGCAGGGGGCCATCGAAGGCCAGTTCCAGACCGTCTCCCGGACCGATAATCACCAGCGCGTTATCTTTGAGCTGGAGCAACTCCTGGGCAGGGCCAAGGGCGGTGTATAGGCCCCGAGGATAGCGGGTATCCCAAAAGGTATCGCGCTGGGAAAAGGTATAGTCCGGCTGCATTTGCGGGCCATTGCTACGGCGGGGAAAACCCACGTGTTTGACTGTGGCCTGGGTGAGAGCTAGCTGGGTAACCGTCAGCGCCGGCGGCATTGCGGTTTCGGCTATTGCCACACGATCAAAGTAGATTTGTTGCCCGGTGGTCAATCGCAGTCTCTTAACCCCTGCCGGCAGCTGCCCCAGGGGCAGGCTGGAAGCTCTGGGCATGCCAGCAGGATAACCAAAGGACGGACGCCAGCTCTGCCAGCGCGGGCCATCTTCAGCGCTGATTTGAATTTCCAGGGAAATCGCGTCGTAGCCCCTGCCCTGCTGCCAGGCGGCAAAGCTGGTCTGGGAATAGCCGTACTCCACCCAGCCATCAAGTAACAGCCAGGCCTGGTTCAGGGTCGATAGGTCAGCCTCAAAAGTCAGGGTCAGGCGCTGGGGCTGAGTCAACAGCCCGGCCAGCTGGGGTTCCACCAGCGGCAGCGGTGCAGCGGTCAAATCTGCTCGGGCCAAGGCATCGGTGACATCGTTACCCCGGTCGTCGATCACCTGGCTGGGGGTGATGGTGTTGCGAATCCAGAACAGCTCGCCGCTGGGCGGCTGCTGATCGGTTCCCATCCGTTCATCCAGCGCCGGTTCCCAGCCGTCGGGGAAATCCAGGGCTGTCACCGTCACCTGATCCACATAGGCCAACTCTTCCATGGGTTCAGCCAGCATCAGCCGCAAACTGCTGGCATCAGGGACCAAAGGTTTGAGCAGCAGCCCCTCCCTGGGTCGAGGCTCGGCATACTGGCCGTAGCCGGTATTAAATCCTATCCCGCCAACCCCCAGCACGTCGGTGACAAACTGGTAGCCCTGGCCGTCCCACTGAAACAGAACTGGACAACTGGCCAGCTGACGCTGGGTCTCGGTGATCAGGTGTAAACCTGGCTTAAGCCCCATCTCAGTTTGAAAAACCCCGTCCGACCAGTCCAGGGTGATGGCGGGCAGGCTGTCCTGGGGACCCAGACCAAGGGCCAGGGGCTGGAGGCTCTGCCCGGTATTGAGGGCCGAGGGCGGCGTTGCCTGGGACTGCCAGCGCTGGGCGCCCCGCGCGATCACCTGGGTGCCCAGGCCGCTGGCATTGGAGCGCATGGACTGACCAGCATCCGTCAGGCCTGACAGGGCCAGGGTGACAAAGGGATAACGGCCTTCCCCGGGGGGCAGGTAATGTAAGTTCCCGGCCAGGGACAGCAGCAGTCCAGGACCCATCCGGCCGTCCTTCAGCAGCGGTGCCAGCACTCTGCCCTGCCCAATGTGGGCTATCTGCAAGGCATCCAAACCTGCCACGATCCAGCGGTCAGCGCCTGCCACCAGAATCTGCAGCGCCCCGCTGCCAGAGAAATCCTGCAGCCACAGCCTGTCAGCGTCGCTGATGCCATGCTCCAGACGCCCAACCTGCTGCCAGCCAGCACCGGTCTCAGCCCACAGCACCAGCGCGTCGCTGGTCAAACTGAGCAGCTCAAACTGGCCGTCCACGTCCAGATCCACCAGCGCCGCACCCAGCATCGGTTCATTCTGCCAGGGCGCAAAGTTTGGCCCGGCGTCCTGGTACTGCCAAAGCCGATCGTTTAGCAAGACCTGGTGAGCACCGTCAGCGCTGATCAGCAGCAGATCCAGGTCACGATCGCGATCCAGATCCGCCGCCAGCACCTGGCGGGCGCCGATCACTATCGGCAGGTAACTTTCCAGGGACCTGAAGCTGCCGTTGCCATTATTGCTGAGCAGCAGCGCCGGACGATCGCTGGCGTTGAGCATTACGTCCAAATCACCGTCATGATCAGCGTCCAGCACCGTCAGATCGGTCCAGGACGGCTGGTTAACCTGGGCATCATCGGCAACAATCTGCTGCCAGTCGCCGGTAGCGCCGTACTGAATCCACAGGCCCTGCCCCAGCAGCAGCCGATCAGCGCTGCCGCTATTGTCCATATCCGCCCACGCCGAGGCGCTAACGGTATCCATGGGGGCTGTCAGCCGGCTGCAGCCAGTGGATTGGCAGTCCCATAATAAAGACCCGGAAACGACTGTTGTGCGGGCCACCAGCGAGGACTTATCGGCACTGACGCCCACGCTGACGCTGGCATGGTCAGCGTTGATCTGTTCCGAAAGCAGCACCGGCTCAGCAAACAACGGCCCTTCGGGCTGTACTTCTGGCTGGCTTGCAGGCTCCGTCGGCGCCACGGCCAGGGCCATGGCCAGTGGCCCCATTCGGGTGTATTTGATCTCCGCCAATCGGCTGCGTGGGTTGTTCTCCAGCCGCTCATAGACCGCCAACATCTGTTTCGCCTGATCTCGCTGGCCCAGCCGCTGATGGGCCAGGAATTGGCCATAAAAGGCACTGCGCAAATACCCATCCAGGGCAGCGGCCTGCTGAAACCGCGCCAGGGCCGGTTCTATGCTGCCGGTTTGCAGCAGGGTCTGGCCAAGAAAATAGTTGGCATAGGCGTCTTCGGGCTCCAGGCTGGCCGCCTGGCTGAACCATTTAAGCGCCTGTTCGGTTTGGCCCTGGTTAAACTGCAGGATGCCGGCGATAAAACTGGCTCTTGCCAGCTCCTCGGCCAGCTCCTCATCGTCATCCCGCAGGATCGGCTCCAGCAGCGCCAGGGCTGCCTCCTCGTCACCGGGGTTTTGACGGTTTAAGGTCGCAATGGCCAGGTTGACCTGGGCCAGGGGCCAGTCTGGGGCCTGATCGTAGAGTTCGGCGAAGGCCTTTGCCGCCGCGGGATAGTCAAAGCGCCCCATCAGCGACACGCCCCGATTGTTAAGCCTCACCCATTCACTGCTGGGCCCCTGGGGCTCCGCCGCTGGCGCTGGGTCTTGGTCAGAATTCTTACCGCAGGAGACCAGTAAAGCCAGGAGCAGCAAGCAGGCGATCCAGGAAGTCCGGCAGTACGCTGCCGGCAACACCCAAAGGTGGTCAGCGTAACGTTGTTTTACTGCGGTCAATGCGTTGCTTAAGAGACTCAATACTAATGTCCTGGTCTTTGGCTGGAGACAGGCCGGGGGCGTTTAGATAGTGATAGGCCTCGGTCCGATTGTGAGCGCGCATGTCGTGGCCAATGCGCCGCTGGCGCTCGGTCCGTAGCTGCTGGATGTTGATCGGAGCCAGCACCACCTTCTCACCTGGCCCCGGGTCAGCCTGGGCCAGGATACGGCCGTCGTAGTCCACCACCATGCTGCCGCCGGGCCAACCGAACGGTGGGTAGTTTTTCATATCTGCGGCCTGGTTTGAAGCCACAACATAGGCGGTATTTTCCAGCGCTCTGGTGCGATTGATCAGGGTCCACCAGTCCATTGGCGAAGCGCTGCCCCAGGGATCCATATAGGCTGACACGCGAATCAGAATTTCCGCGCCATTAGCGGTGAGCTGGCGCAATACTTCCGGGAACAGCCAGTCGTAGCAGATAGCCACGCCGATTTTGCCCAGGGGCGTGTCGGCCACCGGGAACAGCGGCTCGGGATAGTCTGGAATGTCGTGGGGGCTGGCATGAACTTCCCAGGGTATCCAGGGGTTGACCTTGCGATACTTGAGCATGATCCCCTCGGGTCCGATCAATACCGAGGTGTTAAACACCCGGTCGGGCCAGCGATCATCGACCTCCAGAAAGGTTGCTGTTTGAATATAGATGTCCAATTCACGACACAGCTGGTGATAGCGCTGGGTGTGTTCGTTGGGGATTGGCAGCGCCAGGTGTTTAAGCAGTTTTGCCGGGGTGTCATAAATCGGCGCAGCGTGGGCGAATTCGGGGAAACTAAACAACTTCACATCGTGAAACGGCCCATAGCCCTCCACGGTTTGGCGAACCATAATAGACATACGCGCAACCCGCTCGGCAATTTCCCGTCGATGAGTGGCGTTGGCGAAATTGGTTTGGCAGGCCGCCGCATAGTAGAGATTCATTGCCAGTCCGCACTGATTAGCTGCCAGCGTTTGCCGCTATCAACCCAGCCACTGTTGATGGTGATGAAGTCGGCATTTTCCGGCATCCAGCTGCGCGCCCCACCCCTGACCAGCACCTGCATGGTGGCGCTGGCACGGCCCTCGAACAAGGTGATCTGAAGATTAGTGATCGTGCTGCCAATATTGGCATGACGAAGCATCTGAACCCGCAGTATCTGGTTCAGCTGATTGTGATCAAACTGGCCCCGCTGGCCGCCAAAATTCTCATCAACCCGATCCATAAATCCGGCCCGGTCGCCGGACTCCAGCGCCTCCTGCATCTGCGCAATAGCGTCGCGCAGACGCTGCTCTGCGGGCACTTTTTCGGCGCAGCCGGCGAGTAAACCCAGCAGGCTTGCCAACACCAAACTGGCGACCAAAACTACCGCACCCCTGGGACGATCAATCGTCAAGTATGGCTTCCAGTACCTGGCCAGCAACGCCAATCAGGTCAGCCTCGGTCACAACCCCAACCAGCTTGCGATCCTGAACCACCGGCAGGCAGCCGATGTTGCGCTCGCGCATAAAGCGAATCGCCTCCACGGTGCGGCAATCCGGCGCAACGGAAAATGGCTCCGGCTCCATGATTTCCCGCACCGGCACTGACTGGGTATTGTCCTTTAGGCCCCTGGCAACCATTCTCAGTAGGTTGTGGTGGGACACCAGTCCTACCAGTTTGCCGCTATCATCTTCCACCGGCACATGGCGAATATGCTTCCATTCCATCAGGCTGGCGGCAAAGTCCACCAGGTCATCGGCTCTGACAGTGAACAGGTCGGTGGTCATAAACTGCCCCACCGAACGGTAGCTGTCACGCCAATCCATATTCTGGTTGAAATGGGCCAGCGGCCACTGGCTGATGGGCAGCTCATCACGCTGATTGACCACTATGGATTCGGTCAAATTGCGCATCCGCTCATCAACCGAGCGCTCAGAACCCATGGCCTCCAGGGAACTGAGCACCCAGCGAGCGCCAGTTTGACGGTTCTCCACCCGCTCCTCGATCACGCCAAGATAGCGATCAATATCAATCTTGCGTATTCCCGAGCGCTTAAGTCCAGAGCGGGCCATAGGTATCAGCTGCTCCTTGAGCAGATCCACGGCGCTGATGCTCTCCTCGTCCAGCCAGGTGAACTGGGATCTTAGTCCGTGACGGGCAGCGGCAAAGAAATTCGCTCGGGCATCGTCAAATTTTAGTCGTCGTGGGATTTGCTCAGCGTCCACGGCAAATTCAGACATCAGGCCAAAAAACAGCGCGGCGTTGGCCATTTCATCCAGTACGGTGGGACCGGAGGGCAGCACCCGGTGCTCAATTCTGAGGTGGGGTTTACCCTCGGTGATGCCATAACAGGCCCGGTTCCAGCGATATACCGTGCCGTTGTGGAGCCTCAAGGCGTCAAGCCCGGGGGCTATACCCTGCTCGATATCGTGCATCGGATCACTGCCCGGATCGCTGGTTAGCACCACCCGAAAACGGGCAATGTCCTCGCGAAAAATCTCCAGCACAGAATCCTTAATCCAGTGGTCACCGAAGTGAACTCGAGGCTGACTGCCCCGGGACCGATGAAGGTCAGACCGGGCGTCCACGGAATGCTCAAAAACCGCGATTCGAGATTCCTGCCAAAGCCGCTTTCCCAGCAGGGTCGGTGAGTTGACGCTGGCCGCCAGCACCGGACCAGTGATCGCCTGGGCAATGTTGTAAAGACCGGCAAACTCCTCCGGCGCAACCTGGAAATGAACCTGGAAGGACGCATTGCAGGCTTCAAGCATCACGTTATCGTGGGCTAGCTCGAGTCGATCAGCGCCTTCGATATCCACCTTAAATTCTGACCCTCGAAGCTGGCGCATGGCGTCATTGAGGGCCCGATAACGTGGCTTGGGCACCATGGCATCCAGGGTCAGGTCAGCTCTGGACAGGGTCGGCAATATGCCGCAAAGCACGATGTCCTCACCCCGGCCAGCGGCCACGTCCCTGGCCACTTTAAGTACCTCAAGAGCCTCTTTTTCCATTTTCCGCAGGCAGTCGCCGCCCAACACCTGGGGCGACAGGTTGGCCTCCAGGTTGAATTTGGCCAGTTCAAAGGTGAACCGGGGGTCGGTGATGGCCTCCATCATCTGCACCGCGGTCATGCTGGGTTTACGGGCACGATTGAGGAGAAACATTTCCTGCTCAGCCCCGATGCGCCGAATGCCGGTCTCAAACATCCCCCGTTTGAGCATTTCTTCCAGGGCTCTGACGTCGTTAAGCAGGGCTTTCATGAAGTCCCTGCGCACCTGCTCGTCCTTGATGGATTCCACTGACTGTTCGCCCATCAATGCCCCCTGGCAATGGTTTTGATTGTCATATGCGTACTTTTATCTGCCATTGAGAGCCCGAACACGAATGCTATGGCGACTGACCTTAAAACTATTATGGAAGGGTTTACCGGGTTAGCACAAACTCTTGCATGCCGCTACGCAGCAAATAAGAGCGGATGGGCGAGAACGCCGGCCAGCTGCGTTTCAGCACGTTGGGTACGTGACGCTGGGTTCGATTGACCTCAATGCCGGCGCTGTCGGCAACCAGCGTGGTCCGGTTTTCAATGGAATATTTGCCCGGTCGGTCCGCATAGGGTGTGCGAGTTGCCATGCAGACCAGCAGCGGGCTGGGCGCGGTGGTGTGTGCCTCCAGCCATTGGCCCAGCACTGTCAGCTCCTCAGCCTCCAGATAGTTAGGCAGATCCCAGGCCAGAACGCCGTCGAAGGGGCCCCAGTCGCGATAGCCTTCCAGCTGCATCTCAAAGGCCGTGCCGACCAGGGAAATATCCAGATCCATCACGCCCACGCCAGCGCCCATTTCTTGAAAGAAGTTCAGGGAACGGGTGTGCACTTTGCCCAAGTCCAGAATTCGCGGCCCTTTGATATCGGCTTGCCGTTCTGTTTGGACCTCCTGCTGAGCACCTTCTTGAAGCGGCAGCTGGCTGCCCTGCTGGCCTTCTTCAAGGCCCTTGGGTTTTGGCAGGGTGTCCAGCCACAGGGTCAGTGCACGGGACTCATAGCCCGAGGGTACGGCGGGCTCTGGCCCGGAAGCTTCCGGGCCCAGAGGTTGAAATTGGGTGTCAGACTTTCCCGGAAAGCTTCGCGTCAGCAGTCTGGCCAGAAGATTTGGCATGATTTCCCGTATCGTTTTTGGCGCTAGGTGCCGCCGCAGGTGTGTTGATCGGCTGTTTCTTGGGAGACATGTCGATGTTGCCTTTGAACTGGGCGCCATCTTCCAAACCTACCCTGGGTGCCTGTATGTTACCCAAAACGTGGCCAGAGCGGCGCACTTCTATTTGCTCCTCTCCCACCAGGTCCCCTTCCACCCGCCCTTCAACAATAATGACGGCGGCCTTGATGTGGGCTTTGACCACTCCGCTGGAACCCACGGTTACCACGTTATTGGGTAACGCGATGTCCCCTTCGACCTTACCTTCTACCAGCAAATCTTCGGTGCCGGCAATGTTGCCGGTGACCGTCAGAGAGCTGCCAATCACTGCCGGTGGAGCGGTAGAGAAGCCTGCTGATGGAGCGCGATCTACGCTGCCGGCTTCAACGAACGGGGGCGCACTGGACTTTTCGTTTTCGTCTTTTTTCCACATGACTTGTCTGCCTTCATCTCAAGTGTGTTGGTTAAGAACCCGAGTCTAGCGCCAAAACGGCCCAATTGCTGCCACCTGCACCTCAGATTTTTTTGCCGCCATTGTGTTTCACCCTTCATCCAGGAGTCTGCAATGATATGCTCAGGGGTAAAATCAGACAGCGGAGGCAAACGTGAAACCCTGGCTAGCCAATTACACCGAAGGCGTACCGGAATTCATCGACGTAAGCGCATTTGACTCAATCGTTGATGTGCTTGATCAAACCGTAGCAAGCTTTGCCCAGCGACCTGCCTATACCAATATGGGCAAAACCCTGTCCTACCGGGATTTGGACCGAATGGCAGACCAAATGGGCGCCTATTTTCAGCACCAGCTGAAGCTGTCCCCTGGCGACCGGATCGCCATCATGCTACCCAATCTTTTGCAGTACCCCATTGTGCTGTTCGGCGCCTTACGAGCCGGTCTGACGGTGGTAAACACCAATCCACTGTATACCGCCCGGGAGCTTAAGCACCAGCTCAATGATTCCGGTGCAAAAGCCGTGCTGGCGCTGGAAAACTTTGCCGCCACCCTGGCCAAGGTATTACCGGACACCAAGGTTGAACACGTGCTGCTGACCAGCGTGGGAGACTGTCTGGACTTTCCGAAACGTTTGATCGTCAATTTCACCGTCAAACGGGTGAAAAAAATGGTGCCGGCCTATCACATACCCGGCGCCATCGGCTTCAGGCAGGCCCTGGCCCAGGGCGCCGGACTGCCCGCCCCCAAAGCCCAGCTTACTCACGACCATCTGGCCTTTTTGCAGTACACCGGTGGCACCACCGGGGTGGCCAAGGGCGCCATGCTGTCCCACGGCAATATCGTTGCCAACATGCAGCAATCCTCAGCCTGGGTAGGCGGCGCAATTGCCCCTGGGGAAGAGGTCATTGTGACCGCTTTACCCCTTTACCATATTTTCGCCTTGACCTCGAACTGTCTGGTTTATATGAAGTTTGGTGCCCACAACCACCTGATTACCAACCCTCGGGATATGGACGGATTTGTTGATTCCCTGGCCCAGATCCCCTTCACCACCCTGACCGGCGTCAATACTCTGTTTAACGGCCTGCTTAATCATCCGCGCTTTGCCAGTCTGGATTTTTCCACCCTGAAGGTCACTCTGGGCGGCGGCATGGCGGTGCAGAAAGCGGTGGCAGAAAAATGGAAGGCGGTAACGGGCTGCGCCCTGGTGGAGGCTTATGGGCTGACGGAGACCTCGCCCGGTGCCTGCATTAATCCGGTGCACACCGAGGAGTACAACGGCTTTATCGGCCTGCCGATTTCCTCCACCGATGCGGTGGTGAAAGATGATGACGGCAACAATCTGCCCCCAGGGGAAGCCGGAGAGCTTTGCATCAAAGGGCCCCAGGTGATGCAGGGCTACTGGCAGCGGCCGGAAGAGACCGCCAAGGTGATGACCGACGATGGATTTCTTCGCACCGGCGACATTGCGCTAATGACCGAAGGGGGGTATTTCAAAATCGTTGACCGCAAGAAAGACATGATCTTAGTGTCGGGTTTCAACGTGTACCCCAATGAAATTGAGGATGTGGTGGCCGCGCACCCGGGCGTATTGGAAGTGGCGGCAATTGGTCAGGACGACGAAAAATCCGGTGAGGTGGTGAAGATTTGTGTGGTGAAAAAAGATCCTGGGCTGACCGAAAAGGACCTGAAAGACTATTGCAAAGAGCACCTGACTGGCTACAAAGTTCCAAGAATTGTGAAATTCATGGACGAATTACCCAAAACTAATGTGGGCAAAATCTTACGCCGGGAATTACGCGATAACGGCTGATGGTGGCTTTGATCAGGCGTTTATTTGAGCCTACCTTATTCCGCCGACGTCGTGCTGTGGCGTTCCCTCTCCAGCTTGTCGGCATGGGCGCCCAGCAAAGTCCAAAGGGGGATTTCGCTGGTGGAGGGAATCTGGCTGTACTGCAGCGCGATAACCTGTTCTTCGCTGCGCACAACTTTAGCCTTCAAAGGAATCGTGCTGTCATCGGCCAGCAGCAAATCGATACTCAGCTCCTGACCCACAGATCCGCTCCAGTCCTCAGGTCTACCAATCAGCAGACCGCTGGCGGAGATGTCCATCACCTCACTTTCCCACAACTGTCCTTCGAACAGCACCGCCACCTCAGCCCTAAGGGCCATCCGGCTGTAACGCTCTCCAGGGTTTTTTTTCCCAAACATAGTGTCAGTATAACCAAATCCAATAGTTCAAGAACGGCCGCCTGGTGGTTTGACTAAAGCGGCCGGGCGCAGACCCGCCTGTTCAAAGCGACTGCTGATCTGATCTTTGATGGTGTCAATCTGGCTAGACTGGGAAGGGCCAAACAGATCTTCCTGGCGTACCTCCTGCAAGTGGCTCACGCCAACGCCCAGCAGCCTGATGGCGCAATCCGGGTGTAACTGCCACCAGCGATTAAACAGACTACGGGCAGCCCGCACCAGGCTCTGGTCGTCATTGGCCGGGGCATGCAGGGAAACCTGCCGGCATAGGGTGGTGAAATCACTCAGGCGGATTTTAACTCTGACCACCTGGCCACACAGCTGTTTTTTTCGCAGCCTTGCGCCCACCGCAGTTGCCAGCTCCATCACCTGTCGATCACAGCTTGATTTGTCACTAAGGTCCTGACCGTAAGTCTGTTCGTGGCTGATGGATTTATCCTCCCGGTCCGCCACCACCGGACGCTCATCAATGCCTTTGGCCAGCGCCGACAGCCGCGCTGCAGATCGGCCCAGCAGTGAATTCAGCCGGCTTTCGGGTTGGCGCCTGAGATCGCCGATGGTCCGAACGCCAAGGGTCGCTAGACGCTCCGCAGCCTTTGCGCCTACGCCCCAAATTTTTGTCACCGGCAACGGATCTAGAAACGGCCCAGGCGGATGAGGCACACAGGTCAGGCCATCGGGTTTGTCTATATCCGAGGCGATTTTGGCCAGAAATTTGTTGTTAGCCACCCCAACGGAGGCGGTTAAATTCAGCTCCTGAGAAATCCTTCGACGGATTACCTGGGCAATGGTGGGGCCACTGCCGTGGAGCTTGTGGCTGGCGGTCACGTCCAGGAACGCTTCATCCAGAGACAGCGCTTCCACCAGCGGGGTGTAGCGGTGGAAAATTTCAAACACCTGGGCGGACACCTCTGCATAGACCCCCATGCGGTTGGGCACCACCGTTAGCTGCGGACACAGACGTCGGGCTTTGGCCACCGGCATCGCGGAGAAAACGCCGTATTTGCGCGCTTCGTAGCTGGCCGCCGCCACCACTCCCCGGGCCCCAGCTCCACCCACCACCAGCGCAAGGCCCCGCAGCTCAGGATGATCGCGCTGTTCCACCGAGGCATAGAACGCATCCATGTCCACATGCAGAATCACTCGCGAATCATCCATAGCCGTCAGATCTTCTCCGGCCGCATATAGGGAAACAGCAGCACGTCTCGAATCGAAGCGCTGTCAGTGAGTAACATCACCAGTCGATCTATCCCGATGCCTTCCCCGGCGGTGGGGGGAAGCCCATATTCCAAGGCTCGGATATAGTCTCCGTCGTACTGCATCGCCTCGTCATCGCCGGCCGCCTGATTGGCCACCTGCTGGCGAAACCGTCGGGCCTGGTCTTCGGGATCGTTGAGCTCAGAAAACCCGTTGGCGATTTCCCGCCCAGCAATGATCAGCTCAAACCGATCTGTCAGGTCTGGGTCCAGATCGCTGCAGCGTGACAGAGGCGAAACCTCCGTGGGGTATTCGGTAATGAAGGTTGGCTGGGCCAGCTTGGCCTCCACGGTTTCCTCATAGATTTCCATCTGCAGCTTGCCCCAGCCCCAGCCTTGCTGCACGGCAATACCCAGGCCTTCTGCGTAGGACGCCAGTTTGGCCACGTCTCGCAGGTCAGCCTGTTGTAGCTCGCGATTGTGCTCAAGCACTGACTGAGCCACCGTGATACGGGCGAAGGGCTGAGCGAAATCCAATTCAAGACCCTGATAGTGAAACTGGGCGCTGCCGGTAACCTGCTCCGCCAGGCCCCGCAGCAGGGCTTCGGTCAGATCCATCAGATCATGGAAGGTAGCGTAGGCCCAGTAGAACTCCAGCATCGTGAACTCAGGGTTGTGCCGGGTCGACACTCCCTCGTTGCGAAAATTGCGGTTGATCTCATAAACCTTCTCAAACCCGCCCACCGTAAGCCGCTTGAGATAAAGCTCTGGCGCAACCCGCAGGTAAAGATCCAGATCCAGGGCGTTGTGATGGGTGGTAAAGGGCTTGGCCGCCGCGCCGCCGGCGATGTAATGCATCATCGGCGTTTCTACTTCCAGGAAGGCACGCTGTTCCAGGAAATTACGAATGTATTTGACGCAGGCCGCGCGTTGGCGAAACACCTGACGAGATTGTTCGTTGACGATCAGGTCCACGTAACGCTGGCGATAACGCATTTCCTGATCAGTGAGCCCGTGAAATTTCTCCGGCAGCGGCCGCAGGCACTTAACCAGAAGCTCGATCTCAGTGGCTGACACCGACAGCTCACCCTTATTGGTCCGGTACATTACGCCGCTGACATAGACAATATCGCCCAGGTCCCAGCCTTTGAAGCCGGCGTAAACGCCTTCGGCCAGCCCATCACGCTGGAGAAACAGCTGCAGGTCGCCGGAGCCATCGCGCAGGGTGGCAAAACTGGCCTTGCCCATGATTCGACGGGCCATCAGCCGACCGGCCACGGCGACCTGGAACTGACCCGCTTCCAGCTCCTCTTTGCTGTGCTCAGCAAACCGCTGAGCAAGCTCAGCGCACTGATTTTCGGGCATCAGGCCGTTGGGATAGGCGATACCGCCGGCCCGCAGATCGGTCAGCTTCTGACGTCGCTCAGCGATCAGGCGGTTTTCATCGACCCCACTTTCTGGGTTGTTGTTGGTTGACTGTTGTTTGCTCATAACCCCTGCTTCAGGCTGGCTTCAATAAATGGATCCAGATCGCCGTCCAGCACGGCCTGGGTGTTGCCGGTCTCGTGACTGGTGCGCAGATCTTTAATCCGCGACTGATCCAGCACGTAGGAACGAATTTGACTGCCCCAGCCGATGTCTGACTTGGCATCTTCTGCCACTTTCTGGTCCGCCTGGCGTTTCTGAATCTCCAGTTCATACAGCCGCGCCTTTAGCTGCTTCATGGCGGTGGCCTTGTTCTTATGCTGGCTGCGGTCATTTTGACACTGAACCACCACGTTGGTTGGCAGGTGGGTGATTCGAACCGCAGACTCGGTCCGGTTGACGTGCTGGCCGCCGGCACCGCTGGCGCGGTACACGTCGATGCGCAGGTCCGCCGGGTTGATATCAATGTCGATGGAATCATCAATTTCCGGCGATACAAAGACGGCGGCAAAAGAGGTGTGGCGCCGGTTACCGGAATCGAAGGGGGATTTTCGCACCAGCCGATGGACGCCGGTTTCGGTCCTGGCCCAGCCAAAACAGTAGTCACCGCGAATATGTATGGTGGCGCTTTTTATTCCCGCCACATCACCCGCGGAGCATTCAATCAGTTCGGTTTCCCAGCCGTGGCGTTCGGCCCAGCGAAGGTACATGCGCAGCAGCATTTCCGCCCAGTCCTGGGCTTCGGTGCCGCCGGAACCCGCCTGCACATCGATAAAGGCGTGGCTGGCATCCATTTCGCCGGAAAACATCCGCTGAAACTCCAGATTGGCAATCAGTTTCTCCAGCCGCAGGGCGTCGTCCTGCACCGCCTCCACGGTCTCTGGATCGTCTTCCGCCTCTGCCATTTCCAGCAGCTCGGCGGCATCGGCAACGCCGCCGACTATGCCATCTAAGGTATCGATGATGGCGCTGAGCTGGACCCGCTCCTGGCCTAACTTCTGCGCTTTTTCCTGGTTATTCCAGATATCCGGATTTTCCAGCTCCAGGTTTACCTCGTCCAGGCGTTCTTTTTTCCCGGCATAGTCAAAGATACCCCCTAAGCGCCGCTTCGCGCGTGGCAATATCATCCAGTTGAGCTTTCAGTGGGCCAAGTTCCATCGTGTTTCCCGGGGGCGAAAAAAGCCGGTTATTATAACAGTAGTACGACTAGCAGCAGGACTTTACCTGCAGCGCCGTCGGCAGGACGGCCCTGCATCACGCCTATAGAGCCTGCCAGGCCCTGCCAGGGACTACAAAGGCCTCAGGCAGGCCCCAGATGCCGAACATTTAATTGCAGGGACTGACGGCCGCGGAACTCGTTGATCTCAAGCGCATACACCAGCTTCAAAGCCGACCCCATTGCGCGGACCTGGTCAGCATCCACGCCGAACGCAATGGCATCAAGCTCCACCCCATCAAGGTTTACCTGCAGCTTGGTATGGCCCCGGCCCACGCCGCGCAAACTCACCACGGACACCGGATTATCAAACAGGGGCTCATCAAAGCCCTGGCCCCAGGGGCCACCGTCAGCCAGCGCCTGGGCCAGTTCCAAGGTCAGGTCCCGAGCCGCCAAGGGGCCGTCGGTTCTGATGGTTTGAGTCAGCTGATCGGCGCTGATTTTTTGCCCGGCAACCCGTTCCAAAGCCTCTCCAAACGGCTCCAAAGCGCCCTCGGTAAGGGTCAGACCTGCCGCCATGGCATGACCTCCGAAGCGCAGGATTAAGCCAGGGTTCAACGCATCCACCTCAGCCAGGGCATCGCGAATATGAAAGCCGCGAATCGATCGCGCTGAGCCTTTCCAGATCTCACTGCCTGGCGCCTCCGGTGCAAAGGCAACCACTGGCCGGTGGTGGCGGTCCTTAACCCGTGACGCCACCAGGCCTACTACCCCCTGGTGCCACTGCTGGTCCTTAAGACACAGGCTGTGGCGCTGGTCCCAACCGGCATCGGCGGCTAGCTGGTCAGCAATCTCCTGGGCTTGGGTCTGCATTTCATCCTGTAGCTCGCGACGTTGCCGATTGAGTTGATCCAGCTGCTGCGCCAGGACTTTGGCCTTGGCTGGATCGTCGGTCAACAGACACTCTATGCCCGCAGCCATATCTTCCAGCCGCCCCGCCGCATTGAGCCTGGGTGCCAGTGAAAACCCAAGATCCGCTGCACAGACCCGTCCCAGGTCGCGCCCTGCCACGTTAGCCAGGGCGCTAATCCCGGGCACACAGCGCCCGGCACGCATCCGGCGCAGGCCGTTGTCCACTAATATCCGGTTGTTCTGATCCAGCGTGACCAGGTCAGCCACCGTCCCCAGGGCCACCAAATCCAGCCATTGGCTAAGGTTGACCGCCTTGGCCCCCAGAGCCCCGCGGGCAATCAGCTCGCCTCTGACCGCCGCCAGCAGATAGAACATCACACCCACCCCAGCCAGATGCTTGGACGGAAACTGATCACCACTAAGGTTAGGATTAACGATGGCGTCAGCGGCAGGCAGCTGCGGGCCTGGCAGGTGATGGTCGGTGATGACCACCTGCATATTGGCGGCCTTGGCGGCGGCCACCCCTGCCACGCTGGACACACCGTTGTCCACAGTGATGACCAAATCCGGTGACAGGCTTGACAGGTCCGCTACCAGGCTCGGAGTAAGGCCATAGCCGTCGGCAAATCGATTGGGAACGCGGTAATGAACGTCAGCGGCGCCCATGGCCCGCAGACCGCGGACAGCCAGCGCACTGCCGGTGGCGCCGTCGGCGTCAAAATCTCCCACCACCACCATCCGCCGGTGGTTAACGATGGCGTCGGCCACCAGGGTTGCGGCCTGCTCCAGCCCACCCATGGTGGCGGGCTTTACCAAAAGGGCCAAGGGATACTCAACCTGATCTGGGCGATGCACACCTCTGGCAGCGTAAACCCGCCTCAAAACAGAATGAAGAGTTGATTCTAATTCATTGTTTTGAAGCGAAAAATCTCTTCGGGAAACGCGCAAATCAAGTGTCGTAGCGAACGCTCAAGATTTCATATTCCCGCTCGCCTCCCGGCGCTATCACGTCCACCACGTCGCCCTCTTCTTTACCGATCAAGGCTCTGGCAATGGGTGAGCTGACGGAAATCAGGTTTTGTTGAATATCCGCCTCCAGGTCTCCAACGATCTGATAACTGCGGGTAGTACCCCCTTCGATGTCTTCCAGCTCCACATGGGCACCAAACACCACTCGAGCCCCGGGATTGAGCTTGGACACGTCGATCACCTCAGCATTGGACAAGGTCCGCTCCAGGTCAGAGATACGCCCTTCAATAAAGCCCTGCTGCTCTTTGGCGGCATGGTATTCAGCGTTTTCTTTCAGATCGCCGTGGGCCCTGGCTTCAGCGATCGCGTTGATCACTTTCGGACGTTCCTCGGACTTCAGGCGGTCCAACTCTTTGCGCAGGCGCTCAGAACCTACTTTGGTGATTGGTGGTCTTCTCATGACGGCAATTCCTGGTGCAGGTCAGCCAGAGCGTTAACCCGGATATTTTCCAGGTAGTCCATGGCATGGAGCGTGGCGCGGGCGCCTGCAACGGTGGTGGAGTAATTAACCCTGAAGTTTAACGCTTCTCGGCGAATTGAAAAGGAATCCTGAATCGCTCGACGACCCTCAGTGGTATTACAGATGAACTGCACCTCGTTATTTTTGATCACATCCACAATATGTGGCCGGCCTTCCTGGACCTTATTGATCCGCTCACACTTAACGCCCGCCTCGGTCAGTGCCCGCCAGGTGCCGTCGGTGGCAATCAGGGCAAAGCCTTTTTTGATCAGGTCTCGGGCCAGGGATAGCACTCGAGATTTATCGCCGTCCCGCACGCTGATAAAGGCTTTGCCGCTGGTGGGTATCACTACCCCTGCGCCGACTTTGGCCTTGGCATAGGCTGAGCCAAAGGACCGGCCTATACCCATAACCTCACCGGTGGAACGCATCTCAGGCCCTAACAAAGGGTCGACCCCGGGGAATTTCAGGAAAGGAAATACCGGTTCTTTTACCGAGAAGTACTCCGGCACTATTTCTCGGGTCACCCCCTGACTCTTGAGGGATTGCCCAGCCATGCAGCGAGCAGCCACTTTCGCCAGCTGAATGCCACAGGCCTTGGACACAAAGGGAACGGTGCGTGAGGCACGGGGGTTAACTTCCAGCACAAACACCGTATCGCCCTGGATCGCAAATTGGGTGTTCATTAGCCCCACCACCTTCAGGCCGTGGGCCATTTTCACCACCTGGGCCCGCAGGTTGTCCTGCATGGCGGCACTGAGGGAGTGGGCAGGCAATGAGCAGGATGAATCACCGGAATGCACCCCGGCCTCCTCAATGTGCTCCATGATGCCGCCGATCAGCACCTCCTCACCGTCGCAGATGGCATCCACATCCACCTCGATGGCGTGGTCTAAGAAGCGATCCAAAAGCACGGGGGAATCATTGGATACCCGCACCGCTTCGGACATATACCGTCTCAGGTCAGACTCACCGTAGACGATTTCCATAGCCCGCCCGCCCAGTACGTAAGAGGGCCTGACCACCAGCGGGAAACCAATCTCCCGGGCCAGCACGATGGCCTCTTCCGGGTTGCGAGCCGTGCGATTTGCCGGCTGACGCAGATCCAGCTCTTTAAGCAGCTGTTGAAAGCGCTCCCGATCTTCAGCCAAATCTATGCTGTCGGGCTGGGTGCCGATAATAGGCACGCCCGCTGCTTCCAGGTCCCGGGCCAGTTTCAGCGGCGTTTGACCGCCGTATTGAACGATGACGCCCTCGGGCTTCTCCAGCGCCACCACTTCTAACACGTCTTCCAGGGTCAACGGCTCAAAATACAGCCGATCTGAGGTGTCGTAGTCGGTGGAGACGGTTTCTGGATTACAGTTAATCATGATGGTCTCAAAACCATCGTCACGCAGGGCCAGAGCTGCGTGTACACAGCAGTAGTCAAATTCTATGCCCTGGCCGATGCGGTTAGGGCCGCCGCCGAGCACCATGATCTTGCGCCGGTCTGAAGGCTGGGACTCACACACCTGTTCGTAGGTGGAATACATGTAGGCGGTGGCTGAGGCGAATTCAGCGGCGCAGGAATCTACCCGCTTGTACACCGGCCGGATATTCAGCGAGTGGCGCAGATGCCGAACCGCGTTTTCATCGCTGCCGAGCAGGTCAGCCATTCGCGAGTCAGAAAAGCCCTGGCGCTTGTATTGCAGCAGCTGGTGGGCGTTCAAATGCGCAATGCCCTTTTCTTTCAGGGTGTTTTCCATCTGAATCAGGCGCTCAATCTGAGCCAGAAACCAGGGATCAATGGCGGTCAGCTCATGCAGGCGTTCCAGGGTGTAGCCAAATCGAAAGCCATCAGCGACGTAGCGAATCCGATCCGGCCCGGGCTGGCCCAGCTCCCGAATCAGGTGATCGGCAGCCTGCTCGTCGTCCTGATCCAACACCGGTGTCAGTCCGTCGCAGCCGGTTTCAAGGCTCCGCATGGCCTTTTGCAACGACTCAGAGAAGGTGCGACCAATGGCCATCGCCTCACCCACGGATTTCATCTGGGTTGTTAGTCGAGCGTCAGCGTTGGCAAACTTCTCGAAGGCAAATCGAGGAATTTTGGTAACCACATAGTCAATGGCTGGCTCAAAGGAAGCCGGCGTTGCACCGCCGGTGATCTCGTTGCTGAGCTCATCCAGGGTATAGCCCACGGCCAGTTTGGCTGCCACCTTTGCAATGGGAAAGCCGGTGGCCTTGGAGGCCAGAGCCGATGATCGCGACACCCGGGGATTCATCTCAATCACAATCATTCGGCCGGTGTCCGGGTTGACCGCAAACTGAACGTTAGACCCGCCGGTTTCCACCCCAATTTTGCGCAGCACCGCCAGCGAGGCATCACGCATTCGCTGGTATTCCTTGTCGGTGAGGGTCAGGGCCGGGGCGACGGTGATGGAGTCGCCGGTGTGCACGCCCATGGGATCGAGGTTTTCAATGGAGCAAATAATGATGCAGTTGTCGGCGCAATCGCGCACCACCTCCATCTCATATTCCTTCCAGCCCAGCACAGACTCTTCCAGCAGTACCTGGGTGGTTCGGGATGACTCCAAGCCGCGGGTGACAATCTGGATGAACTCTTCCCGATTATAGGCAATCCCGCCGCCGGTGCCGCCCATGGTGAACGAGGGCCGAATAATCACCGGATAGCCATAGTCTGGCTGAATTTCCAGGGCTTCTTCCATGCTTCCGGCAATGGTCGAGCGACAGACTTCAAGGTTGATGTCGCGCATGGCGTCAGCAAACCGTTCCCGGTCTTCCGCCATATCGATGGCATCGGGAGAGGCGCCGATCAGCTGCACGCCGTATTTGTCTAAAACCCCATGCTTAACCAGATCCAGGGCGCAGTTCAGTCCGGTTTGACCACCCATGGTGGGCAGCACCGCGTCGGGCTTCTCAACGGCAATGATCCGCTCCACCGACTGCCAGTTAATGGGTTCCACGTAGACCGCGTCGGCGGTTTCCGGGTCGGTCATGATGGTGGCCGGGTTGGAGTTCACCAAAATGACCCGAAAACCCTCTTCCCGAAGCGCTTTACAGGCCTGGGTGCCGGAGTAGTCAAATTCGCAGGCCTGGCCGATAACAATCGGGCCGGCACCGATTATGAGTATGCTTTTTATGTCGCTGCGCTTAGGCACTTCGGTGCTCCGTCATCAGCTCAATGAAGCGATCAAATAGAGGCTGGATATCATGGGGGCCTGGGCTGGCTTCGGGATGACCCTGGAACCCATAGGCCGGGCTGCTGGTGTGTTCGACCCCTTGCAATGACTGATCAAACAGCGATCGATGGGTCACCTTCAGATGGTCAGGCAAACTGGTCTCATCAACGGCAAAGCCGTGGTTCTGACTGGTGATGAAGACCCGTCCGTTGGCGGTTTCAAGCACCGGATGGTTCGCTCCGTGGTGGCCAAATTTCATTTTTACGGTTTTCGCCCCACAGGCCAGACTCAACAGTTGGTGTCCCAGGCAGATGCCAAACAGAGGGACCTTCTGATCGACGAAATCCTGAATGGCGGCAATGGCGTAATCGCAAGGCTCCGGATCACCGGGGCCGTTGGACAGGAAAACGCCGTCAGGTTGTAGCGCCATTACCTGTTTCGAACTGGTTTGTGCCGGCACCACGGTGATCCGACAGCCCCGGTCTGCCAGCAGACGCAGAATATTGCGTTTGACACCGAAGTCATAAGCCACCACGTGAAATGCCCCGGTGTCCGGCTGGGTGTAGGCGTTGGCATCCAGGTCGAAGCTGCCCTCAGTGAACTCATAGGGTTCGTTGGTGCTCACCACCTGGGCCAAATCCATCCCCTTAAGCCCTGGAAAAGCCCTGGCACGCGCTACCAGATCATCGCTGTCCAAGCCGTCGCCGACCCCGATGCAGCCGTTTTGAGCGCCGCCGTCCCGCAGCAGGCGGGTCAGAAACCGGGTGTCCACGTCGTAAATTCCGCGGATGCTGGCATCCAGCATGTATTGCTGCAGGCTGCTTTCGCTACGCCAGCTGCTGGGCGCCAGGGACAGATCGCGAATGATCAATCCCGCGGCCGCCGGGATCAGGCTTTCAGCGTCGTTGCTGTTGCAACCGGTGTTACCCACATGGGGGCAGGTCAAGGTCACCAGCTGCCGCGAATAAGATGGGTCGGTGAGGATTTCCTGATAGCCCGCCATGGCCGTATTAAATACGATTTCGCCATCGCTGAAACCATCGGGCCCAAGGCCCTGACCATGAAGAACCGTGCCGTCGGCAAGCGCTAACAATGCGGGTTTCATAGTCATGATATTGGGAAGAACCGGCGTTGCCGGGCGGTGCGCCTGCTGGAGGCGAGATCAATCAGATTTGAGGTGTCCACGGGCCGGAGATTCTACGCAAGCCCGTGCTCCCCGTCTATCGCGCTAGGACAACTTTTTCTTCAAAAACCACAGGTTTTTCCGGAGAAACGGCCACCGATAGGACTAGATAACATCCCTTAGGCTATATCTGCCGGGCTGACGCCCAACGATCCACTGGGCTGCGCGCAGTGCGCCGTCCACAAAAGCCTGGCGGGAGGCGGCCCTATGGCTAAGCTCCAGCCGCTCTCCGGCCACCGCTAGATGCACGGTATGGTCGCCGACCACCTCGCCTGCGCGGATAGCGGCGATACCAATTTCGCCGTCCACCCTGGGCACATCATCGCCGTCTCTGCTGCGTACAATTGTGGTCTGAGGTGGCTGCCCTCTGGCTGCAGCCATGGCCCGGGCCAGTGCCAGTGCAGTGCCCGATGGGGAATCCTTTTTGTGCCGGTGATGGGCTTCAACAATCTCAATATCAGCACTGATGCCAAGACTCGCCGCGGCCTGCTCACAAAGTTGCGTCAGCAGCGCCACACCGATACTCATATTGGCGGACCACAGCACCGGTACCGCGTTTGCCGCGGCATCAAGGGCGGCGAATTGAGCAGTGGTCAAGGCGGTGGTGCCGGAAACCACGGCGATACCCCGCTGATGGCATTCGGGTAACCATTGCTCCAGCACCGCACCTGACGAGAAGTCGATCAGGACCTTTGCCGGACCCAGGGAAGCTCCGGCTGCCAGGCCCTGTTGACCAATCCCCGCCAGCTCACCGATGTCGTTGCCAAAGGCTGAACTGGATTTTCTGACCAGCGCGCTGGTCAGGCTGAACCCATCCAGCTCGTAGATACGCCGGACCGTGGCCAGCCCCATTCGGCCAGCCGCGCCCAGCACGGCGATGGGCAGAGGAGTTTCCACCTCAGGTCATGGCGTCAAAAAATTGTTTGACCGAATCGACCCAGGAAGAGCTCTTCGGATGGCTGGTGGATTCTCCCAGGCTCTGTTCAAATTCTCGCAGCAGGTCTTTCTGCTTGCCATTGAGCTTGACCGGTGTCTCCAGCACCACCCGGCACATCAGATCGCCTTTGCTGTGGCTGCGAACCGATTGCACACCCTTGCCCCGCAGGCGAAAGGTCTTACCAGTCTGGGTTTCCGCTGGAACTTTCAGCATCACGTGGCCTTCAAGGGTCGGTACCTTGAGTTCCCCACCCAGCGCCGCAGTGCCAATACGGATCGGAATCTCGCAATACAGGTTGTCACCTTCACGATGGAATATGGGATGACTGCGTACCTGCACCTCAACGTAGAGATCTCCCGCCGGCGCGCCGCGTTCTCCGGCTTCTCCTTCACCGCTCAACCGAATCCGATCACCCTCATCTACCCCCGGTGGGATCTTCACCGACAGGGTCTTGCGTTCCTGCACACGACCGCCGCCATTGCAGCGCTTACAGGGGTTTTCGATGGATTGACCACGACCGGAACAGGCGGGACAGGTTTGCTGGACAGAAAATATGCCCTGCTGCATTCGAACCTGACCGACCCCGCCGCAGGTTTGACAGGTGCGGGTCTTGCCGTCCTCAGAGCCGGCGCCGTTGCAACCTTCGCAGGTGACAGCTGTGGGTACCCTGATCTCCTTGGTAACGCCGCTGACGGCCTCCTCAAGATCCAGTTCCAGGGGATACCTTAGATCGGCTCCGCGCCGGCTTTGTGGACGCCGTCGTCCGCCGCCACCGCCGAAGATGTCGCCGAAAATATCGCCGAAAATATCGCCTACATCGCCGCTGAAACCACCACCCATGCCCGCCTGGCCGCTGACGCCGTCGTGGCCAAATTTGTCATAGGCTCCGCGCTTTTGATCGTCGTACAGAATTTCGAAGGCTTCTTTGGCCTCCTTAAACTTGTTCTGAGCATCCGCATCATCCGGATTACGATCCGGATGATGCTTCATGGCACGTCGGCGAAACGCCTTTTTAATCTCGTCCTTGGTGGCGTCGCGTTTCACGCCCAACACTTCGTAGTAGTCGCGTTTCATGCCTGCACAGTCCGTTGGGGTTCTGACTACTTGTCTTCCTTGACTTCTTCAAACTCAGCGTCGACCACCTGGTCGTCACCTGAACCCTGGGAAGCGCTGTCGCCAGCCTCAGCAGAGGCCTGCTCGGCCTGAGCTTTTTCTGCGGCTTTGGTCAGCAGCACTGCTGCTGCTTGCTGCAATTCCTCGCCGGCGTTATCGATGGCTTCTTTATCTTCCCCGCCCAACACTGCCTCCAGGGCTGTTACGGCGGATTCAATTTTGGCTTTTTCCTCATCAGTGAGGGTATCGCCAAGCTCAGCCAGGCTGGATCGAGCGGTGTGCAGCACCGCGTCAGCGCTATTTCGAGACGTCACCAGTTCCTGGAACTTGCGGTCTTCGTCCTTGTGCACTTCTGCGTCCTGCACCATGCGCTCGATCTCGTCTTCACTGAGCCCTGAGCCCGCCTTAATTTCGATCCGTTGTTCTTTACCGGTGGCCTTGTCGGAAGCCCGAACGTTCAGGATGCCGTTGGCGTCGATATCAAACTCCACTTCGATCTGAGGCATGCCGCGGCTGGCCGCGGGAATGCCCGCCAGGTCGAAGCGTGCCAGAGATTTGTTGGCCTGAGCCATTTCCCGCTCACCCTGCAGCACATGCACGGTCACCGCGGTCTGGTTATCGTCAGCGGTGGAGAAAATCTGTGAAGCCTTGGTCGGGATGGTGGTGTTCTTGTCGATCAGCTTAGTCATTACCCCGCCCAGGGTTTCAATTCCCAGGGACAGCGGGGTGACGTCCAGCAGCAGTACGTCGGTGACATCACCGGCCAGCACGCCGCCCTGAATCGCAGCGCCTACGGCCACCGCTTCGTCGGGGTTGACATCTTTCCGCGGCTCCCGGCCAAAGAACTCCTGCACCACTTCCTGTACCTTGGGCATGCGGGTTTGACCGCCGACCAAGATCACTTCATTGATGTCGCCGACTTTCAGTCCAGCGTCATTGAGGGCTGTGCGACACGGGCCGATGGTGGACTTCACCAGTTCATCAACCAGAGATTCCAGCTTGGCTCGGGTCAGCTTGATGTTCAGGTGCTTGGGACCGGTTTGATCCGCCGTGATGTACGGCAGGTTAACTTCGGTCTGCTGGCTGGAAGACAGTTCGATCTTAGCCCGCTCAGCGGCCTCTTTGAGGCGCTGCAGAGCCAGGGGATCGTTACGCAGATCCATGCCCTGGTCCTTCTTAAACTCATCGACCAGGTAGTCGATCAGGCGCATATCAAAATCTTCGCCGCCCAGGAAGGTATCGCCATTGGTAGCCAGCACTTCAAACTGCTTTTCACCGTCAACATCGGCGATCTCAATGATGGACACGTCAAAGGTGCCGCCACCCAGGTCGTAAACCGCAATTTTTCGGTCGCGGCCTTTCTTGTCCATACCGTAGGCAAGTGCCGCGGCGGTTGGCTCGTTGATGATCCGGCGTACATTAAGACCGGCAATCTTGCCCGCATCTTTGGTGGCCTGGCGCTGGGAATCGTTGAAGTAAGCGGGAACCGTAATCACCGCCTCGTCCACCGTCTCGCCCAGATAGTCTTCAGCAGTTTTCTTCATTTTCATGAGAACCCTGGCTGATACTTCAGGCGGCGCCATTTTCTTGCCGTTGGCCTCAACCCAGGCATCACCGTTATCAGCGGCGATAATGCTGTAAGGCACCATGTCTTTATCTTTCTGCACCACCTCTTCATCGAACTTGCGTCCGATCAGTCGTTTGACGGCGTAAAGGGTGTTGGCTGGGTTTGTCACTGCCTGGCGCTTGGCCGGCTGTCCCACCAGCACCTCGTCGTCTTTGGTGAAGGCGACAATTGAAGGTGTGGTTCGATCACCCTCTGCGTTTTCAATGACCCGGGCCTTGTCGCCATCCATCACGGCAACACACGAATTGGTGGTTCCCAGGTCGATTCCGATAATTTTTCCCATCAGATCGCTCCATTCCTCATTAAGTTAGTGGTGCAGATGCGGCGCAATTGACACTCGCTGAACATCTAGCTGATTAAGATATTTATTAATGTGGGGCTGCTGCAGCTTATTTCCAATTGCTGGCTGCCTGTATCGACAGATTTATCCCATTTAGCTGATCGACCGGGTCCTGGCCTGACCTAAAGACAGCGCCCTGGCCCTCAGGTGTCAGTGGCTTTAGCCACCAGTACCCGCGCAGGACGCAGCAGCCGGCCATTGAGTAGATAGCCTTTCTGTACCACCTGCACCACCGTATCGGGATCAAATTCATCGGTGGGAATCAAGCTCAGCGCCTCGTGGCGTTCCGGGTCAAAGGGCTCGTTTTCCGGGATCACCTCTTCGAGCCCATGCTTGGTCAGCACTTTTTCCAGCATGCGGGAGGTCAACCGGGTGCCTTCCAATAACTGTTCGACGGTGGCCTGATCACCCTCCGCTGCCAGCAGGCCGCGCTCCAGGCTTTCGGTCACATCCAGCATGTCGCCCATGAATTTTTCCAGGGCGAATCTTCGGGCGTTGTCCGCATCACGGGCGGCACGTTTGCGCACATTATCCATTTCCGCGCGGGCCCGCAGGGCTTCATCAGCGGCTTTGGCCAGCTGCTCCTGGGCTTCAGCCAGCAACTCGACGGGGTCGGCGGGCTGAATATCTGCGACCTCCTGCTGCTGCTCGTGATGGATCTGACCTTCCTGCACTTCAGCGGTCTGATCATCATTGGCCCCACTGGCTGATGGCTCAGTGTCCGGCGCATCACCAATCCCAGACTGCTGGCCGGACGGACTTGTCTGGCCATCTTCGCGCGAATTAGTCATTGCTACTCTCCCTGGCAATTGTCGGAGCGGCGCTCCCGGCTGCGGCGAGGCCAGCGAGGTTGCACGCTCTTTGTGTCGACGGCAGACCGTCGAACGATCGAAGTCGCTTAGATGTGGCCTAGGTCGCCTGATTCAAGACTGAACCAAGAATTTTTGCCGTGCTGTCCACCACCGAGATCACCCGCTGATAGGCCATGCGGGTGGGGCCGATCACCCCTAGCACCCCTACCACCTGGCCATCGACCCGATATGGGGCCCCCACCAGGGAGCAGGATTCAAAGGCGTCGGACTCAGATTCGTTGCCGATGAACAGCTGCACCCCATCGGCTTCGGCGCAGCGATCCAACAGATCCAGCATTTCGCGTTTTTCCTGGAACGCTTCAAATAGCGACTTGAGCTTCACCAGGTCCGACAGATCGTCGTAACCAATCAGATTGTTCTGGCCGCTGACCACCACATCCTTCGGGGTCTTGGCACCCAGGGCGCTGCCAGCCAGCTGAATCGCCTGCTCCATGACCTGGTCCATTTCCCGCCGGGCCAACACCAGATCCTGCATCAGGCGCTGTTTGATCTCAGAAAAGGCCATGCCGGTATATTCCCGGTTCAAGGCGTTGGCTGCGCGTTCAAGGTCCGCCAGCTGATAGCCTCGGTCTAGAGTCACTACCCGGTTTTGCACCTCACCGCCGGTCAACACCACCACCGCCAGCACCTGACGTTCGTCAATGGGCACAAACTCGATGCGCTGAAAACTGAACAGGTCCTGTCTGGGCACCGTCACAACGCCGACAAAATTGGTCAGGCTCGACAGCATGTTTGACACTTCGCCAATGACGTCATTCACCGACGAATGTTCGTCTAAACGGGCCTGGATATGGGCAGTCAAATGCTCTTGGGCGGATTCTGCCGTCAGCATGGTTTCGACAAAAAACCGGTAGCCCCGAGGCGTAGGCACTCTGCCCGCTGAGGTATGGGGCGAGTGGATAAAGCCTCGTCGCTCAAGCTCTGCCATCACGTTTCGAACCGTGGCCGCGCTGAGCTCAAGACCGGCATGGCCGGCCAAAATCTTCGAACCCACCGGCCGGCCGGCATCTATGTAATGTCGCACCAGCACCCCCAGCAGATGGCGGGCCCGGTCGTCCAGGGTGGATTTGTCCATAGCTTTAATGTTGAGTCAGGGGGCCCCGATGGCAAGGACTAGGGGCAAATCCTCTAAATCCGATCCGAAACTCGGCAAATGCCGCGTTATCTCTGGACACTTCAGGGTAAAATACAACAGTGCTGACACGGATCGCCATAACTGACTTTGCTCTTATAGAGTCGCTGGAGCTAGAGTTTTCCTCAGGTTTTAGCGTTTTGACCGGAGAAACCGGCGCTGGCAAGTCCATCTTGCTGGACGCCCTTCAGCTGGTGCTTGGCGGTCGAGCCAGTGCCAGCCAGCTGCGGGTGGGGGGCAGGAAAGTGGACGTCAGCGCGGCCTTCGATCTGGCCGCCAGGCCGGCTATCCAGGCCTGGCTGGCTGACCACGACCTGGAATCGGACGATGGTGAGCTGCTGCTCAGACGCGTCGTGGGGCCCGACGGGCGCTCCCGGGCTTATATCAACGCCATCCAAACCCCGATCCAGAAAATGCGCGAACTGGGGGATAGACTGGTGGAAATTCACGGCCAGCACGAATTCCAGACTCTGGTGCGGCCCGCCGAGCAGCTGCGCCTGCTGGATTTGTTTGCCAACGATGATAGCGCCCTGCAACGGGTGAGAAAGGCCTTTGTCAAATGGCGCGATTTAAACGTCGCCCTGGAAAATCTGCGACAGGGTGCAGCCATGTCAGAAGCAGAACTGGACCTGCTGCGCCATCAGGTTGAAGAGCTGGAGCGGGTGGCGGTAAGTCCCGAAGTGCTGGACGGCCTGCACGCCCAACATAAACAGCTAGCTAACGCTGAAGTCCTGATCGAAGTCACCTACCAGGCCAGTAAAGACCTCAGCGAAACCATCACCGACCGCCTGGCCGCCGTGGTCAAGAGCCTGCGGCGCCAGGTCGCCACCCTGCCGGCCCTTGATGAACCCATAGACCTGCTGCAAAGCGCTCTGCTGCAAAGCCAGGAGGCAGAAACCGCTCTATCGCGCCAGCTGCGGGAGCTGGACGCTGACCCCCAGCAGGTAGCCGCCCTGGACCAGCAGCTGGACGCCATTCATACCCTGGCTCGCAAGCACCGACTGGGGCCGGAAGATTTGTGTGGCCACCTGCAGGCCCTGAAGCAGCGCTGTACCAACGCCGAACAGGCCGAGGAGCAGGAGCTGCTGCTGCAGCAGCAGCTGGTCGGCGCCCTGGCGGACTATGAAAAAGCCGCTGCCAGCCTATCTGCACTGCGCAGCAAAGCGGCTCGTAAATTCGCCACCGCCATTACGGCGACCCTTAAGCAGGTCGGCATGGATCAGGCTAAATTCACCGTCAAGGTGCAGCGTGACGAGGCGCGGCCGCCCTCGCGGCTGGGTCAGGACCTGGTCACTTTTATGATTCAAACCAATCCAGGCAGCAGCGCCGGCACCCTGGACGCCGTGGCCTCGGGGGGAGAGCTGTCCCGGGTGGCACTGGCGGTGAAGGTGGCGCTGGCTGAAATGGAGCGGGGCCGGACCATGATCTTCGACGAGGTAGATGCCGGGGTTGGCGGAGCCACCGCCCAGCGGGTGGGGCAGAAGCTCCGGCAGCTGGCGGAACAGGGTCAGGTGCTCAGCGTGACCCACCTGCCCCAGGTTGCGGCCTGTGGCCATCAGCATTATCAGGTTGAAAAAACCCAGACAAAAAGTCGCACCAGCACCCGGGTTTTAATTCTGGATGAAGGTCAACGGCTGGATGAATTGGCGCGTATGCTTGGTGGGGTAAAAATCACTGACCAAACCCGGGCCCATGCGGCGGAAATGCTGTCTCTGGCCGACGATGCTGTGGCAGGCAGTGCCAGCTGAACCTGATCACCGCGCTGGCAGGCATTGGTGGGCGTTACAATCAGGGCTTTTTGCGAACGTAGAGCACCATGGTGTGGTCTTCCAGAATGTACCCCATGTTTTCACACAGCTGATGCTGAAGACGTTCAATTTCTTCCGACACAAACTCCACCACTTCGCCGGAATTGATATCCACCATGTGGTCGTGGTGTT
>CAYGPO010000014.1:43710-53984 GCA_964351665.1 uncultured Gammaproteobacteria bacterium
GACACAAACTCCACCACTTCGCCGGAATTGATATCCACCATGTGGTCGTGGTGTTCACCGGAATCCAGTTCAAACACCGACTTGTCACCTTCAAAGTCGTGTTTCGCGACCAGTCCGGCCGCCTCAAACTGGTTTAACACGCGGTAAACTGTTGCCAGACCGATGTCTTCACCCTCATCCAGCAACCGGCGGTAGATATCCTCAGCGCTGAGATGACGGGTATCGCTGGAATCAAGAATCTCCAGTATTTTGACCCGCGGCAAGGTTACTTTGAGTCCAGCCTTGCGCAGTTCGTTTCTATCTGACATCGCTTTTAAGTTCCTGGCGAAAAAGGAAAAATTCCAAATGAGTATTGACGGAGTGTGTCAATGGCCGTCACTAATGGAAGCTTAACAGCCGGTATTGTATCATCGCGCTCCAACTTAACCTGATACTGGAAGCGTCTCTTGCGACAATTACTACTAACGGCTTTGCTGCTGAGTCTGGCCGGCGTGGGAGGCTGCAACCTGATTTACAAGATCGATATTCAGCAGGGCAGCGTGCTGGATCAGGACATGGTTGACGAGCTTCGGCCCGGTATGACAAAGCGTCAGGTGTCACTGGTGATGGGCACTCCCGCCGTGGCCAGCCCGTTTCGCCAGGACCGTTGGAATTACGTCAACACCTACTCCCGTCGCGGCGGCGCGGAGGAAGTGAAAACCCTCACGTTGTTATTTGAAAACAACCGACTGGTCAAAATGGAAGGTGACTACCTGCCGGCGGACTCAGAGCTGGGTGGCTCCCAGACCGAAGACGGCGAGGACCAAGCCGCAGACTAGTCGCTCTGGGCCTGGGCGCGCAGCCGCCTGGCCTCCATCGGATCCAGCTCAAGGGCGCGATAAATTTCCACCCGATCCCCTGCCCTGACCCGATCATTCAATTTTCTCGGTTGGCCAAACACACCCACGTTGTGGTCACCGATGGCAACGCCAGCGGTTTCACTATTTAGGCCCGCCAGCGCTATCACCTGGGCTATGCAGGCTCCGGTCTCAATCTCCAGCTGCACCACGTCCTGTCGGTGGGGCCAGGCACAAACCACTTCCACCGTTATCAGCGCCTGGCCAGGCTGTTGCTCAGTCAGGCTCACCCGAACTGCTCGTCGGCTCGTTTGACAAAATCACTCACCAGTTTTTTTGCGACCCAGGAAAACCCACCGGCGAAGGCTGAAGCCAGCAGTTCTGAGCCCAGTTCAAACTCCAGCTTCAGCATGACTTTACAGCCTTCCTCTCCCAGCTGCCGGAACGTCCACTGGCCAACAAAAGAACGAAACGGCCCGTCCACAGCCTGCATGCTGATGTCCGTAGGTTCTGTCAGATCGTTGCGAGTGGTGAAGGCCTGGCGAATTCCTGCAATGTTGACGCTGATCCGGGCCGTCATGGCCTTATCCGTACTTTCAAGCACTTGCGTGCTGGTGCACCAGTTCAGGAACTCGGGGTAGCGATCAACGTGGTTGACCAGCCTATACATCTGGTCAGCGCTGTGTGCTACCAGCGCGGAGCGTTCAATCAGGGGCATGTTGTGAGCATATCACGCAGCGCAGAATGTCAGTACAATACCGCGCCCCGGCCTTCGGGTTGGAAAAAATCATGGCTAAGAAACCAAAAAAACCTGCAAATGACAACACCATTGCCCGCAACAAGCGGGCCAGGTTTGAATATTTTGTGGAAGAAGAGTTCGAAGCAGGAGTGGCGCTGCAGGGCTGGGAAGTCAAGGCACTGCGCGAGGCCCGGATCAGCTTCGGCGAATGCTACGTGATGTTAAAGGACGGCGAGGCGTTTCTTTTTGGCGCTCATATCTCACCCCTGGTGTCCGCTTCCACTCACGTCAAAGCCGACCCAACCCGGACCCGCAAGCTGCTGCTGCACCGCAAAGAGCTCGATACCATGATTGGCGCGGTGGAACGAAAAGGCTACTCTCTGGTGCCCCTGGCGCTGTATTGGAAGCGCGGTAAGGTAAAAGCGGCTATTGGTCTTGGCAAAGGCAAGAAGCTGCACGACAAACGCACCACGGAAAAAGACCGGGACTGGAAGCGAGACCAGGCCAGAATCCTCAAGCATTCCTGAGCCAGGAGTTATCCATGGATCACCAGGCCGTTAGCGATATCTCTCAGGTTATTCAGCTGGCCGTGGCGCCGGTGTTTTTGATCACCGGCATTGCCGGCTTTTTATCGGTGCTGTCCAACCGCCTGGCCCGGATCATGGATCGGGCCAGACTGCTGGAACGACGGGTGCCCCACATTGGCGATGGTGAACCTCGTGCACTGCTGCTGCGGGAAGTGGATATGCAGTGGCGGCGTATTCGCACCATCAATTGGGCCATCACCCTGCTGGTCCTTTCCACCCTGTGCATTTGTGCCGTGGTGATGTGCCTGTTTATTGCTGATTACACCGGCGCGTCTCTGGCTTTGCCCATTGCAGGCCTGTTTGTGGCCGCCATGGCGCTGGTGATTTTGGCCCTGGTGCTTTTGCTGGTGGAGGTCTCCATCGCCACCAGCAAAATGCGTCAGGGCCTGGAGCATCTGCTGGATAACTAGCGTCCTGAATCTGTCCTGGCCTACTCAAAGCCGTTGCGAAACATTAGCTGGGGCAGCACCGGAACTTCCACCACGGTCGTATTGGTGCCGGTGGCATCGCGCTCAGCGCTGGTCACATCGATCGTATAACCCAGGCTTTCCGGATCAAAGTTTATCTCCGGCAACATGGCAATGATGATGGTCTCCACCTCGCCGGGGGCTAACGTCCCCAGCAGACAGGTGGTGATTTGCAGGTCGTGGCCACAGCTGCCTTTGCTGGTTTCAAATGAGACCAGTTCCACTCCCTGAGGAAGGGTGCCGGTGAACTCAACGCTGGTTGCTGGCAAACCTTCAACCGGGGCCTGGGGCAGCTCATTGCTGACATTTATCATCAGTCGAGTTATCTGCCCCGGCGCAGCAGGTTCATCACTGACGGGCAGTGCCTCCAATGCCACATCCACCATGGGAAGCACCGTCACCTCGCCCATCAGCCCTGGGTCACTGCCGGCGCCAAGCTCATCGATCACCAGCACTTCCACATCAAAGACGCCGGGTGCCAGGTAAACGTGCTCGGCAATGGCCTGGCCAGTGCCCCCAAACGCGCTGGTGATGATGGGGTCTTCCCGGGGCGCCTGGGGGTCGGCGGGGGGATTTTGGTTAGCCGAATCGTTGTCGCCGTCGCCCCAGCTAATCTGCAGAAAATGGCTTTGGCCCAGGTCCGGGTCGTCGAACTCTGCCATCAGCGGCACCGGGAAACCCAGGCCCGCTTCCAGGCCGTTGTTCACCACTCGGCCCTTCAGCAAATCGGTTAAGCCCTTGGGCAACATTTTGGAGCCATCGTCCATAAACCTCACTGTCGGTACGTCGTTGACGGGATTAACCGTGAGGCTGATGGTGGCCGGGGCTGAGGTAAAGGTGCCGTCACCGACCTGATAGACCAACTGATCGTTGCCGTTGAAGTCCGGATTGGGCACATAGGTGAGCATCTCGCCGCTGCCGTTGAGCTGACCGTTCAGCGGCGCCTGGATAACGCTGTAACTCAGGGTGTCCAGCCCGTTGAAATCGATTCCGGCGATGCCGTCGGGGTCGGCCCCCAGCAGATTCACCTCAGCGGTTTCATCCTCATTCAGGGTCACGGCGCTATCAAAGGCCTCGGGGGGGCGGAAGTTCCTGGCTACCGAGATGGTGGCCGTGCCCAAATTGCTGTCAGCAAGACCATCACTGGCCCGGTAGGTAAAACTGTCGGTGCCCTGAAAGCTGTTGTCTGAGGCGTAGGACACCACTACAGAGTTTTCCGTGATGTCTTTAAAGGGCGCTGTCTCGAACACGTGCATCAGGTCCCGGTCCCGGTCCAGGACAAAAAACATGCTGGAGTTAACGCTGATATCCAGCGGCCTGCCCATGTCTCCCAGCACAAAGCAGCTGCCGTCACAGGTGGAACCCGCTTCACCGGCAAAATCCCCCAGGGTGGTAAAGCGCTGGACCCGGCTGTTGTCGTAGTCGGTGACATACAGCACGTCCTCGGGATCAAAGGCGATACCCGTTGGCGTATTGAACTGCCCTTCACCGTCGCCGGCGGTGGTGCTGACTACACAAGGGGTTGTATCGCTGCAGCTAAAGCCAATACTGCGGCCGTTTTCATCGTCGCAGCCAGGTCCGCTGTCGCAGCGACCCAGCCAGCCGATGTGGGCGCCGGCGAGGAAGCTACTGCCATCAATGGTTGAGGGAGCGAATTTGTGGATGCGATGGGAGCCGGAATCCACAATGTAAACATTGCCTGTCGAATCCAGTTCGATGTTAAAGCCGCGAGAACTGCTGCCGGCCACGCTGGGCTGCCCGGACAAAAAGAACTCACCGTCTTTTAAGGTGCCTAGCAGCGGTGGCCTGAAGCCTTCGTCGCGACCGTCGTAGACGAATAGCTGGCTCTTGTTGGTGGCGTAAATCAAGCCAGAGTTGAGGTCCAGCTTGGCATCCAGCAAACGTCCGCTAGGGGCTTCAAGATTACGATTCACCAACACGTTAAGGTTCGAATCAAACTGCTGAAAAATCAACGGCAAATCGTTTTGCTCCGGCTGGGCCGTGTATACCCTGCCCTGATCATCCAGAGTCAGGCGTTTGGCCTGCTCAATGCCGCTGCCGGTATTTTCTGCCAGCAGTTCGCCCGTGGGGCTCCACTTGCTGATTCTGGGCCGGGTTTGGGCGCCGCTGGTTTGGCACTCAAAACGCCGGTCAAGAACAAACGAACTGCCGTCATCGGTGACGTGGACAAACTCTGGCTGGTAAACAAAGTCCGTGGGTATACCGGGGCCACCGCTGCCACAAAACCGGTCGGCGATATCATTGATAGGATTGCTGGAGGTACTGAGAATCAGGCCAATTTCCTCGTTGGGGCTCACCCGATAATCTTCAATAAAGTAAGGCACCAGGGGCGCAACAAAAAAGCCGTTGGCAGGGCCGCTTTCAATGTCAAACATCAGCGGATCAAAGCGCCCGGACAGAAAATCCGGATCACTGCCGGACAGCTCAATATCAATCGCCTGGCCGGTTAACGCGCTGGCGTTGGCGTTATTAACGCTGGGCGCGCTGTTGCTACCCGGCGCTTTGACGGTAATCCATTGGGAGCGAGAATCACTGTTGCCGGAACCATCGGTGGCGGTCCACAGTACTTCGGTGCGGCTGTTGACGGGAAAAATCGACGGCACCGTATTGCTTAAGGTGGGATCTGGGTCGGCCACGTCAAACATTACCGCAGTACCGATATCAACCTCGGCCGGCGTTGCCGGGTCCATGGACTCAACCACTCTTGCCGGCGGCACCAGCAGGATGGGCGCCCGGGTGTCCTGCACTTCAATTTTCTGCCGCAGGGTTGCACGTCCATTGTTGCCCGGGCCAAGAGGGCCGCTGTCCAGGGCTTCCCATTCAACAAAATTGGTACCGATGGGTAGCAGCACCGGCGCATCGTTACCGACCGACAGCGGCTGGTCGCAGGGGTCGGATTCAATAATCCAGGTACGAAACAGATCCTTGTGCTGATCCCAGCGTTCACCGCCAAGGCTGTTGGCTTCCAGCACTACCGGGTTATTGCCATTGTCGATACCGGCTGCGGGCTGATAAATAATGTTGGGTGGGTTGACATCGAGCACCGGAAAAATCCTGAACTGATCATGGGTGGCCGTATCGATGCCGCGATCGTTTTCGATCTGGCTGGCCAAAATAATTTCCGCCTCAATGCCCGCGTTGATCAGAAACAGCAAACCAATTTCCAGCGCTCTGGCGGCGGTTTTTGGGTCGGTTTGAACGTCAAAGAACGCCTTAAAATATTTCACTTCGTTGGTGATCACAAACAACGCAAAGGGCACCACCAGATCCAGCAGCGGATCAATCTGGGTTGCTGCCTGCCACTTAATCGAGTGGCTGCCAGAGGGATACACCACCGTTTTCGCCGACGGCGTCCACTGGTTCAGAAAGAAGTTCTGCACCCGCAGCTTTACGTCCGCGTTAGCGTGTTCTACCTCTGGCGGCCGGTTATTGCTAAACGCGCCCCAGTTGCTGGGCAGCGATTTGGTATCGGCAATACCCAAAAGGTTGGAATACTCCGCTTCAATTTGAGGCAGCAAAAAGCTGTAGTGACACTCATCGGGACTGTTGGGCCTCACACTATTGGCATCAAATGCCCTCAGCACCGGCGGCAGAGTCTTAATCCGAATGTCTATCCCGATGGTGGCCAGGTCTGCCGCCGCGCCGAAGGGTCCTGGTAGAAAGGACGTAGGCAACAGCGCCAGGTGGGCCGCGGCCCAGTTGGTAAAGGCCTGTCGATAACCTGCGTTGTCTTCAATTTCTGCCTGTGACGATGTGAAGGTCACCAGGGCCAGCGCCGCTGCTAAGGTTGCGGGCCTGATCAGATTCGTTAGTCGCATTTTCCATCCCATGGGGTCTATTCCTGTCGTGAAGTCAGATTGCCGCCAGTAATTCTGACGATCTGGCAAAGCTGCTTGTTTCCCTAATGGCGCAGAAGCCGAATTGATCGGGTCAGCCTTACCACCGATTTTTTTGAGACCTTCACTTTTTCCATGGTTTAATTCGGTCATGTCTTATCGCCCTGACAGCGTAGTTGATGAAGCCGGGAAGCTCTGGGAAGCGCTCTACCAGCGCTTAAAGGCCATAGCCATTTCTCAGGTTTCCGGAGAATTTAGCCCTGGTGTGCTGCAGCCCACGGCGCTGGTCAACGAAGCCTGGCTGCGAATGTCTGACCTGCGCTTACAGTGGCAAAGCCGCAGCCACTTCCTGGCCATGGCCGCGCGAGTGATGCGGCGAGTGCTGGTGGACCACGCCCGGGCTGAAAAAGCGGCCAAACGGGACGCCAGGCTTCAGGTCACCCTGAGTTCACAGCTTTCGACCCAGCCGGCGGTGGACGTAATCAACGTTCACCACGCGTTAGAGACCCTTGCGACCCAGGACCAGCGTTCGGCCGACATTGTGGAGATGCACTATTTCGGGGGATTGACCTATCTTGAAATGGCGCAGGTGCTCGACATCTCCGAGGCGACGGTCAAACGCCAGCTGCGTTCCGCCCGGGCCTGGCTGACGGCGGAGCTAGCGGATTAGCGCCGGGTGGAAATTAATGATGAGAGTTAGTGGGTATTGAAGGGACCGGAGTTTAAACAGCTGGATCTGTGGTTCAACGAGGCCATTAAGCTTCCGCCGGAACAGTGGGACTCATTTATCAATGAACGCTGCGGCTCCGATGAAGCGGCCGGTCAGCGCCTGCTGGCCATGCTGCAGGCAGACCAGGACGATCAGGCAGGCAATGACGCCGTGGGCAGCGCCGTTATTCAGCAGCGCAGTAGGATTGCTCAACGCCCCATGCCCCAGCAGATTGGCCCCTACAGCATCATCCGGGAACTGGGCCGTGGCGGTATGGGAACCGTTTATCTGGGGGAGATTTCCCGGGATGGAGTCGACCAACAGGTCGCGATTAAACTGCTCTACGTTCAGGCAGCCCCGGACTTTCTCAGGCAACGTTTCCAGCGGGAGCGCCAACTGCTGGCAAGACTGCGACATGCCGCCATTGCCGGACTTATCGACGCCGGGGAAAGTGACGACGGCGAGCCCTATGTGGTGATGGAGTATGTGGAGGGCGAAAATCTCAACGTTTTCGCCGATCAGAAAAAGTTCAACTTGCCAGCTAGGCTGGAACTGTTTCTGCAGCTGTGCGGCGCCATCAGCTACGCCCACAGCAACCTGATTGTGCACCGGGATATTAAACCGGAAAACGTGCTGGTAGACCCTCAAGGGATGGTGAAACTGCTGGATTTTGGCATCGCCAAACTGCTGCCCGGGGACGGAGAAAACGATGTGGCCGGCACCCTGACCCAGGCCGGTGCCATGACCCCGCCTTACGCCTCGCCGGAACAGATTCTAGGCCAGCCCATCACTGTTCAGTCGGATGTTTACTCTCTGGGCGTAGTGCTTTATGAGCTGCTGACAGGACAGCTTCCCTATGACATTCCAGCAGGCTCCAGCACCCTGGAACTTGAGCGACAGATTTGCCACTCCCAGCCGGGCCCTGCCAGCCAGCGGGTGACTCCGGAGCAACAGCCACTAATTGCCGGCCGCCGACTACGGGGTGACCTGGACAACATCATTTTTAAGGCCATGCACAAGGAACCCGCCAGGCGCTATGAGTCGGTGGCCCGTTTGGCCGACGACCTGCAGCGCTATCTGGAGGGCTTGCCGGTGTCTGCACGCCCCGACTCCCTGGCCTATCGAACCAGCAAGCTCATCAGCCGCAACCCGCTGGCGGCGGGGGCAACCGCCCTACTCGCGCTTAGCCTGCTGGGTTTTGCGCTGGTGTCCCGCTGGCAGGCGGTGCAAATCCAGCAGCAGCGGGACACCGCCCAACAGGAAACCATTGCCGCCAACCAGGTGGCGGACTTTATGGTGGATTTGTTTCGGGTCTCAGACCCGAAGGAGTCGGATCGTCAGGAACTGAGCGCAAGGGATCTGCTGGACCGAGCGGCAATTAAGGTCAACAACGAGATTGACGCGGCGCCCCTGCTCCGAGCCCGGTTAATGCACGTGCTGGGCATGGCATATATCAACCTGGGAGACTACGACGGCATCCAGCTGATGCGCCAGGCGCTGGAAATTCGCCAGCAGGTAGAAGGGCCCGACAGTCTGCTGGTGGCCAACTCGCTAAACCGTATTGGCAATTTCCAGCGGGAGTTTGGCCACCTGAAAGAAGCCGAGGCCGCGCTGGGCCAGGCGCTGGAAATTCGCCAGCGGCTGGCCACCGGGCCAGACCAGGACCTGGCCGACTCCTACAACAATTTTGGACTGTTTTTGCGCGAAATCGGCAGCTATGAGCAGGCCATAACCATGTTGGAACGGTCCATCGCCATGCACCAAAGCCTGGCGGGAGAAAGGGCCTACGCCCTGGCCACGCCGCTGCACAACCTGGGACAGGCTAAAGATGCCCTGGGTAAATTCAGCGAAGCCAGAGAACTTTTTGTTGAGTCTCTAGAAATCAAGCAGCGCGCCGGCATGACCGAACGCGCCACCTACGCCAATACCCTGGGCGCCCTGGCTGCCATAGAGCAGGACCTGGGGCAATTTGAACTGGCCCTGGAACACCGCCAACAATCATTGGCTATCCGGCGCAACGTGTATACCGACGCCCACCCCAGCCTGGTTTCTGGATTACTGGGACTTGCCAGCGTCCAAATAGACCTGGGCCAGTTCAACGACGCCGCCGCCCTGCTGGATGAGGCCATGGCTGCGGCGCTGAAAACCGGCGGCCAAAACAGCACAACCGTGGCCAGAGTGCATCTGTTAAACGGCAAACTGGCGCTGGCCGCTGATGACACCGACAGTGCCATCGACGCCTGTCAGCAGTCTCTGAACATTTACCGGCAAAAAATGGACGGTGACAACCCTAGCGTCCTGAGCGCACAGCATCGGCTGGGTGTCGCTCTGCTCAAAGCCAATCAGCTCGAAAGTGCCTACAGCGAGCTATCACCGGTGTTAGCCGCCAGGCAAAAAACCCTGGCCGCCAATCATCCGAGCCTTTTGGCCAGCATGGTGGCCATGGCTCAGTTCCACGAACTAAAGGGTCAGGCCGAGCAGGCCCTGGAGTACGCCCGTGCCGTCGCGGCCAGCAGCCTGGCTGAACCGTCCTACATTGGCCAACAGGAAATTGATTTGGCTCAGGAGCTAATTGAGCGACTTAACAGCGCTCCAACGGCATTAGGCCAACCGTCGTCAGTCAGCCTGTAAGCGTAAATGACTTGAAAACGGCGTCATTAGGCACCATTCTATACACCGTCGTGTAGCACTGCCGCTGGCAGCGCTAACACTTAGTGGGGGCGTACTGGCTTCGACGCCGGTCGCGAAACCGCAAGGTGCATGCCGAGGACGCAAGGTTCCTCGTTAATCCCGTTGCAAACTTATAGTTGCCAACGACGACAACTACGCTCTCGCCGCCTAAAAACCGGTAGATTGCCGTTCCACTGAGGCCGTGCCTATGCGGTGCAGATTCGGAACGTCACCTTACATAGGATCGCGATGAAGCTCGCCCGATGTGGAGTCGTTAAAACCTAGCCGGGACCGCTGTGCGTTTTCCCCGCCGTCAGGTAGCGCCCAGTTAAATTAAAAGACGGATAAGCATGTAGATCCTGAGGCAGAGGACTGACGGACGCGGGTTCGACTCCCGCCGCCTCCACCA
>CAYGPO010000015.1:0-23311 GCA_964351665.1 uncultured Gammaproteobacteria bacterium
CTGCCCGAAAGGCCTGAACCCGGCTAAAGCAATCGCTGAAATTAAGAAAATGCTGTTGGCCCGACGGGGCGTCTAACCGCCGCTAATTTTCTGCGGTTTTGAGCCAATGGTACCGCCGGCACCCGAGTGTGCCGGAGGAAATGGTTCAGAGGTCTCAAACGGCTGTCCGGCTGCCGGGAGCGCCAGCTGGTCAGGTCGATCTGGGTGGCATTTTTGAAAAAAAATTCAATCTGTCATCGACTTAACCTTGGATGCCCCGAGTCTTCTCTAGATTTTTGTGATGAGGTTGTGAAAGATAATCACGACTGGGCGTTTCTTATAACGCAACACAAGCACAAGTTGGGGAATGTTAATGACGGGTTTAATCCATAAGCTTCAGGGTATGTTGGCAGGGGTGGCTTCTTTTCTGGCATCCATCTCACTACGCATTTATCTGGCGCCGATTTTTATCCTGGCTGGCGGCAATAAGCTATCCAATCCAGAAGGTGTTGCTCAGTGGTTCCAGAGCCTTGGCTTGCCGGCACCTGAGCTGATGGTCTACCTGGCCGGCGGGACTGAGTTTATTGGCGGCTGGATGTTGCTGCTGGGTATTGCGGTGCGTTGGATTGCCATTCCGCTGATGTTCACCATGGTGGTGGCTGCAACCACAGCACACTGGGAAAATGGTTGGCACGTGGGGCCGGAAACTGAACTCACCGCGCCCTGGGAATGGCGTAAAGACTTGATCGAAGACGGGGTTGAGCGACGTACCAAAGCCCGGGAACTGCTTCGCAGGCACGGCAACTACGGCTACCTCACCGAAGCTGGCGCGATCACCATTAACAAAAATGGTATCGAATGGGCCGCTACCTATTTCCTCATGCTGATGGCCCTGGTAGGTCTTGGCGCTGGCAAGTTCCTGAGCCTTGACTATTGGGTCGGTAGATTCTTTCCTAAAGAGTAGGTCAAACCTTATCTCGCTAAGGTTCGGTTCTGACAGTGGTGCAGAGCCGGGCCTGTTTCTATCAAGCGGCCCGCAAGGAACCTGCGCAATGCCAAACAGGATCCGGCATTTGCTGCTTACACCATGCGTGATCGGGGTTTCAAATGGCTACCGGTGGTGAATGATCGGGATCAGCGGGTGGTGGTGGGGGTGCTGTATGCCGGTGACTTGTTGGCTCATGCGCTGTCAACGGTAAGTTTCGCTAATCCAATGCCCGCGCCGTCAAGTCCCTCCTGAAAGCACTTGGTGACCTGCCAATTTCAACGCCTCAGTCGCCCGGCTGAAATCCGCTGATTTAACCAGCAGGTAATCGGTGTCAAAGGTCGAGATGGCAAAGATGCTGATGTTGGCGGCGGCCAGCGGCTGACAAATTGACGCCAGAACCCCGATCTCGGAGAAGGCAATGGGTCCTGCCACCTGGAATCCTCGCCAGGGAGACTCCTGTTCAATGCCCGAAGGCACAAGGTCCGCTTCACACACCACCGACAGTTCTTCAGCGGTTCGGGTCACGCTATGCCAGCCTCTGGTCAGCCAGTCAGGCATCGGCGCCTCTGGCGACAGTCTGCATACGGCCAGGGTCTGGGTCATTGCCTTCAGCCGCATGATGGTGTCCCGGCCAACGTTCTGGACAGTTTCAACGTAGTACGGCAAACTTCGTGGATCGTTCGCTTAGGGGTCATCATGAAACATAAAATCCTTTGTTTACTGGTTGCTGGGTTGACCTGCGCAGTGCTGGCCGGCTGCGCCAGCAAACCCAACCGTTTCTTTGTAGGTCAGTGTGCGTTTCCGGGCCATTGGTTCTGCGGCAAGGTCTATGACAGCCGGGCAGACTGCAACAACGATCGCAAGCTGCATGACTATGAAACCTCTCTGTCCGGGTCCTGTCACAGTGGCGATCCCCGCGGTAATCCCGACACCCGCACCATGTGATAGCGCCATCAGCTTATTCGTTAGAGCTTGGCTAACGTTTGTGAGGCTCAATCCCGCGGATTTTCTCTGACAGCAACCGGTGACTCTCCGGGTCCACTGGATCAAATACCCGCTGGGTGCTGGCGGGGGCATGGGCCAGTGATACGCCCTGCTGCCATTGTGTGCTTATTCGTATAGGCCGCCGCTCAAAACCGCCGCCGCAGTTAGGGCAGACGTTATCCAACACCTGATCGACGCAGTCTGTACAAAACGTACACTCAAAGGAACAGATCATCGCCTGGGTGCTGTCAGGCGGCAGATCCACATTGCAGTGCTCGCAGCTGGGTTTTAGTTTCAGCATGGGGCTTTCCTTACTGACTGGTCCACTATTGTGCCAGTTTCCGCGTCATTACCCATGGCAGAGACACTGGTGATTAGCGGTGATGTTCGGGGTCTGGCATATATCGTCGCTGCAGCCCTGTTGCTGGCCCTGGGGACCTTTGTCACGGCTCGCCGATGGCGACGTGGCCAGGCTTTACTCATGCTGGTGCTGCTTGACCTGTATATGGCCGTGATAGAGCTGCCGTCCCGATTGACCGAGCGTGTTGTGGTAACCGGCCGCGAGTCTGTCAGTCTGCGCTGGGGCCGGTGGTACAACCCGGTTGAGATCTACCTGCCTTTGGCAGACATTAACGTCGTCTACGAACTGGAAAGATCTCGCCACTGGTGGGAGCGGGAGGTTTTCTGGTTATTTCAAAACAGCCGGTTTCGCCGCAAGCGACTGTACCTGCCGCCGCTGTTGCGCCGCCAGCGCCAGCGGGTTGCGGAATTTCTTGAGACCCAGGGAATACCGGTGATCGATCATCAGAGCCTGGATCTTAGCAAGCCACTAACCCTCTAGCAGGGCCTTTTTTACCATACGCCCCACTAGACTAGCCCACTAGGCGCCAGGAACAGCAGCATCGGTCTGACCGAACAGGTATTTCATGGCTTCCTCGTCTACGGTCTCCCGGCCCGCTTTCAGGGCATTGCCTTTGGCATAGGCCTGCTGCACACCGGGGCGTTCGCTGATGCGTTGAAACCAGCGCTGCAGGGCAGGGAAGTCGTTGAGGTCTTGGCCCTGTCGCTGATGGGGTACGATCCAGGGATAGCAGGCCATGTCGGCAATGGAGTAGTCGCCGGCAATAAATTCCTGATCTTGCAGCTGACGATTGAGCACGTTGTATAGCCGGCGAGTCTCATTCACATAGCGATTGACAGCGTAGGGGATCTTCTCCGGCGCGTAGCTGCTGAAGTGATGGTTCTGTCCCAGCATGGGCCCAAGCCCAGCCATCTGCCAGAACAACCATTCCATCACCTGGGCCCGGGGCCTGGCCTCAGCGGGTAAGAACTGACCAGTTTTTTCCGCCAAATACACCAAGATTGCGCCTGATTCAAAGACACTGATGGGATCCCCACCATCGGTAGGCTGGTGATCAACGATGGCGGGAACCCGGTTATTGGGGGCAATGGCAAGAAAGGCCGGATCAAACTGCTCACCCCGGCCAATATGCACGGACAGCAGCTGATAGGGGGTGCGGCTTTCTTCCAGAAATATCGCGATTTTGTGGCCGTTGGGGGTGGCCCAGTAGTGCAGGTCGATCATGAAGCAGGGCTCCGTCGTGGCTGGGAGGGATGCCGGCTGCAGATCACAGCCGCCGGCGCGCCTTGTCGATTTTTACCAGCCGGTTGTTCTCAAAGCGCAATATGCGGGTGAATTTTTGGCCGCCGAAACGATAGGTCCAGGTGTCAATCCGCATGCCGTCGACGGTGTGCCGGCGGCCATGGCGGTCGTGGAATTGAAACAGCCCATCCACATAGTGAGATTCTTTGCTGAACGGCTCGCCGCAGGCATCAAGGACCTCTATTTTATAGTCCCCTTTAACCACCAGATTGACGCCACAAGCCATGGAATCAGCCTGAGCCACGCTGGCAGAAAGCATCAGCCCGGCCGCAGCCAGACAACGGCAAAAACCATAGCCCTCAGCCGGAGCCCGGACACAGCGTGCTGTGTGCTTAGTCGATTTGGCTGAGTTGATCACTGTCAAAGGCTTTGGCAGCGCCGCCCCAGATCTTTTTCAACTGACGATCCCGGCCGCAGCCAGTGCGATAGCTGCGATAGCGTAGGGGGTTTTTCTTATAGTAGTCCTGATGGTAATCCTCAGCAGCATAGAAGGTGCTGGCAAGCTCTATCTCCGTAAATACCTCCTGACCCAGCCGCTCCCGCACCGCCGACGCTGAAGCCGCCGCCAGTGTCAGCTGCTCCTGGCTATGGGCGTAGATTGCGGTGCGGTACTGATTGCCGCTGTCGCAGAACTGGCGATTGGCCACGGTCGGGTCAACGCTCAGCCAAAACACCTGCAGCAGAGACTCAAAGCTCACCTTGTCGCTGTCATAAACGATTTCCACCGCCTCTGCGTGACCCGTGCGGCCAGATATGACGTCCCGGTAACTGGGGTTAATGGTGTCGCCGCCGGTATAGCCCGAGGTGGTGCTGATGACGCCATCCACCTTGTCAAAATCTGCTTCAACACACCAGAAACACCCCCCAGCAAAGGTGACTTTAGCGGTCTCGGCTTGCGCTATTGCCGGCCCAAGGAACAGCAGTGCCAGGCAGATGGTCAAATTTTTCATGAATATTCCGTTACGCATGTGAGTGTTAATAGGACCTTGTCAGTGGCCGAATGCTTTCAGATGTGCGGCTTCAGCCCAGATGCACCAACACTAGATTTCGGCCATGGCATCGGCCAGGCTTTTTTTGAGTTCGGCAAAACCTTGTACGGTCAGGTAGCCCTCATCAGCATTGGCCCAAATAGTTTCCAGACGGTCCACTTCATTTTTCGCCAGCTCGGCGAAGTTTTTGTCCAGCAATATGCGGGCTCGCTCTAGCCTTGCCATGGTGAGTCCAGGATTGACCCTGAGTACGTCATTAATCCGTTCAAGGCCTTCGTCCAGGCGCCCCGCCTTGCGAAGAAAACTCACTAGCAGAACCTCCTGGGCTTCCAGCACATAGGGTGTGTCCAGCACAGGAACGGTCTTTCTCAGTTCTTTCATCACCTCATCCAGCATATCTGCTGCTGCCTGGTGATTGCCGGCGGCGCTCAGTCCCCGGGCTCGGTAGGGGTCAATAAATGGCTTCATCGCAGGGTTGGGGTAGGATTGAATGAAGGCCTCCAGCTGTTCCAGCTCCTGCAGATACATTTCATCGTCTTTAAAGGTATCCAGGATCTCCAGTCTGGCGAAAGTGGCATAGCCATCGAAGGGCGGTTTGAGCTGCTCCTGGACCTCATCAGCCTTGGCCATTGCCCCTTCACGATCGCCAATGATGGCCAGAAACGCCACCTGCTGGATGCCAATTTGAAACACCTGCAAAATGGGCTGTAGGAAACTCGCGCTGACGACCTCCTGTCGGTCTAACGTCTCCAGGGCCTGTTTGATCTGGCCGGTTTCAGCGTAGACATATTGCTTGGCCTGCAGCACGGAAAACGCCTGCCGGTCGGGAAGCTGTCGTTTCTCGATGCTATCCAGCGCCGCCAGTGCCTGGCTGTAGGAGCCTTCCCGCATCAGCAGACTGGCCAGCGCAATCTCCGCTCGGGGATTGTTGTCGTCGAGAAAAGCTGCTTCCTCGAAAGCTTCCCTGGCCTGGACGAACTTGCCTTCCTGCAGGTAGGTCTGGCCAAGATCCAGATAAGCTTCCGCGCTTTCGGGATTGTCGGCGATATAGTTCTGTATCACGGCGATGGCGCCGCCGGTGTCCCCGTCCAGGCGCATGACCGACGCAAGTGCAAGCTGGACCCTGCGCTGGCCCGGTTCCAGTTCCAACACCCGTTGAAAAGAGTCCCGGGCGTTGTCCAGGTCCCGGGTCATCAGGTAATTATTGCCCAGCAGGGAATGGGCCTCAGCGCTTTGCGGATGGATCTCAGCCCAGCGCTCAAGCATCCAGATGGCCTGATCGGTGCGACCCTGCAGAGCCTGCATGTTGGCTTTGAGCATAAATTTGCGTTCGGAGTACAGCTTGTAGTCCAGTTGCAGGGCTTTTTGTGCCTGCTCCATGGCGCTGGCAAAGTCGCCAAGGTTGCGATAAAAAAGGTGGGCTAACACGTGGGCTTCAGCCAGCGTGGGATCTTTCTCCAAGGCCCTCGCCAGGGCCTCTATCCCAGCTTCATAGTTATTATCGAAGGCTCGTAGATGCAACGCTTCAACCACATCCCGGATGGCCTCGGGATTGTCGCTGGTGTGCTCTTTGATGCTCAGTTCGGTGACGATGTTATCGGTGTTGACGTTTTCCAGCAGCAGGGCGCGAATATCCCCAGAAAGCTGGTCGACGGAGTCCAGCCAGTCAGCGCCGCTGCGCCGCCATTCGCCCATGGTGCGCCCGGTTTCCACTTCGATCAGGCGCGCGGTGAGTTCCAGAGCGCCATCGGCCAGCAGGCCAAATTCACCGGTGATGATTTTAGTTAGCCCACGTTCTCTTGCCAGCTGAAGATCCAGGGAAAGGGGTTCGCCCACGCCGCTGGGGAAGCCCTTTTCACGGAACATGCTGGTCATGTTGTTGCTGCCGCTAAGTGGGGTGTTGATGGAGATCAGTGGGTTTCTGCGCAGGTCCTCCGCCAGCAGCCAGGGCCCACTGTAGGAAATCCAGTCCAGGGCTGAGTCGCCGCTGGTATTTTTCCAGAAAAAGCCCAGCAGACTCTGGTGGTAGCCGTCCCGGGCCACCTCATGGGTCTCAAGGGTGCCGTCTTCGCTCACCACCTCAACGGTTTGTGTGGCGGCGATACCAGCCACGGCCATGGGCGCCGATGGGGTGTCGGGTCGCCCCGCCCAGAACATCACGGCGGCCAGTGCAGCAGCGCCGTTGAGGGTGAAAAAGCCCGCCTCAAAACGGGTCCAACGATCTTTTCCGGGAGCGCCATGGCCCCAGGCAAACACGCCAATGGCCGGCAGCAGCGCCACCATCCCGATAAACACGTAGGAGGTCAGATTGGCGGGCAGATCGAAGCGTTCAATCATCCAATCGCCGATTTCCACCGACATCCAGGTGGCCGCGACGTAAAACCCCAGGATTTGCGGGACTCGGCGACGCCACAGTTCAGAAAAAAACGTGCTATCAGACATTGTTGAAACCATTTCCTGGGTAAACCGCCGGGATGGCTGTTGTTACCCCTTTGTAACCCGCCATATTAGCTGGATTCTGTGCCAAAGTTTGTAACGATCTCATCAATTTCGTCCATCAGCGGTTGCTTTTCTGATGGATCCAGCCAGCTGGCGGCAAAACTGTTGCGGGCCAGCTGAGCCAGCTGGGTCGGAGACAAATTCAAATGCTCCGACACGGCGTCAAAATTGGCGTTCATATAGCCGCCAAAATAGGACGGGTCATCAGAATTAATGGTGGCGAGCAGTCCATGGTCCAGCATCGTCCCAATGGGATGATCGGCCATGGCATCAACCACGCACAGTTTCAGGTTGGACAGCGGACACACCGTCAGCGGTATCTGGTCCCTGACCAGTCGCTGGACCAGCTTTTGGTCCTCCAGGGCTCGGTTGCCATGATCAATACGATCCACAGCCAGCAGATCCAGCGCCTCCCACACGTATTCTGGCGGTCCTTCTTCGCCGGCATGTGCCACGCAGCGTAGGCCTTGCCTGCGGGCCTCAGCAAACACCCGGGTGAACTTGGAGGGCGGGTGGCCAAGCTCGGAGGAGTCCAATCCAACCCCGGCCAGGCGGGACAGCCATGGCTGCGCCTGATCCAGGGTTTCAAAGGCGGCGGCCTCGTCTAAATGCCGCAGGAAACACATAATCAAGCGAGAGCTCATGGCGAAGCGGCCCTTGGCCTGATCCAGTGCTCGGGTGATGCCCTGGATCACGGTGGCCATGCTCACGCCCCTTTCCGTATGACCCTGGGGATCAAAAAATACCTCCACGTGCCGGATGTTGTCCTGCTGGGCACGTTCGCAGTAGGCGAAGGTCAGATCGAAGAAATCCTGTTCGGTTTGCAGCACTGCCATGCCCTGATAGTAGATATCCAGAAATTCCTGCAGGTTGTGGAACTGGTACGCCGCGCGCACCTGTTCAACACTCTGATACGGGATGCCTAGCTGATTGCGCCGGGCCAGCTCAAACATCAGCTCAGGCTCCAGGCTGCCCTCCAGGTGCAGGTGCAGTTCTGCCTTGGGCAGCTGCCGTATTAATTCATGGTTGCTCATGACCAAAACCTACCATCAATCCGCCGGGGCTAGAAGGCGAATCTGGTCCGCCAATCACCGGGAATCATTGTAAGATTGGCCTATGGCAGCGTTCATCCCCTGTTTTTTTGATAGCGCCAGCAAACTCTATGGCGTCTTTCATCCGGCTGACAAGCCAGGTAGCCTCGCAGCGCTTATTGTTCCGCCGTTTGGACAAGACTATGTACGGTGCCATAAATCCCTGCAAAAGCTGGCCATAGACCTGGCCCGCAGAGGAGTAAGCACCCTGCGCTTTGACCTGTCCGGCAGCGGCAATTCGTCAGACGCTGATGGTCTGAGCCTGTCACTGTGGTCTGAGGACACCCGGGCGGCCATGGCCGAGCTGACGGCACGCTCTGGTTGTGAGCAGATAGCGGTGGTGGGGGTGCGTCTTGGTGCAGCCATCGCCGCTAGTGTTGAAACCCAGGTTGAGCAGATGATCTTCTGGGATCCGGTGTTTGATGGCGGCGGTTATTTAGCTGAACTGGACCAGTTGCATCAGGCAGTGACGCAAAGTCCTTTGTATGTGGATCCCAGCAGACGCAGCCCAGTTGCTGCGCCAACAGAGCGGGCGGGCTACTGGATGCCGGACACCTTGCGCCAATCCATGCATAACTTTTCCCTTGCCGATCCGGTACCGCTGCGCGCTAGCCGCGCGCTTTGGTTGAATGCTGAGAGCACCGGCTGCCATCAAGGGTTCACAAAGTTTCAACAATCTACCGACGCGGATTGTCTTTATCGAGAGCTGAATATGCCATGCTACTGGCGGTCTGTGGAGCAGCTCGAGAATATGTTGATGGGGCAGCCCGCAGCGAGGGAAATTCTTTCTTTTATTGTCGATGGTGATGGAAGCGGAACGCGCAATTCGATTCGGACGTAGTGACCATCTGGCGGGGGTGCTGACCCAGCCGGATCCGCAGTTGGTACAAGGCCAATGCCCCGCCGTGATTATCCCCAATGCTGGGTTTGTTCATCACGTGGGTCCATTCCGCCTGCACGTCAGTCTTGCCAGGGCACTTGCCAACAAAGGCATTGCATCGCTGCGCTTTGACCTGTCCGGCCTTGGCGACAGCGCGGTGGCGCGGGAACGGCTGTCGACCAGCCAGCGAAAGAATGCCGATATTAAGGATGCAATGGATTTTATGGCTGAGGCTCTGGGCCATTCGAAGATGATCGTGGCCGGACTGTGTTCGGGAGCCAGTGATGCTCATCGCGTGGCACTAAGCGATAGCCGGGTTGAGACTATCGTCATGATCGACCCGACACCCTACCCAAATCGCTGGTTTTACCTGCGACGGGCGTTGGATGCCCGTCGGGTATTGCGGGCCCTTCGAGCACGCATGGAGCGGGTAGGTAAATCCGCGGCTAAGCCCGAGTCCCAGCGTATTCATAAGGTGATGCCGAGGCAGGAGTTTGCCGATCAGGTAGAGGCGAACGTACTGCGCGGCGCTCGCTATCTGTTTGTTTATCTGGGTCGACGGTCCTATAACCATCGCGGTCAGATTTACAGCAGTCTGACTCCAGCTACCCCCAGAAGCCAGGTGGACGTTCTTCACTATGGCGATTTTGATCACACGCTGATTTTTCAAAATGATCGTGGGGTTGTCATCGATGCTGTCGCTCACTGGATTGCCAGCTCGACGGAGGTCGACGCGCCAGCTGCCGCCGCGACAGCGGATGCGGCATGAGCCACAAGTTTACCAACAAGTTCACCAACAAATTCCCGTTCTACCCCGGCGAAGGACGCCACAGGAGTGACAGATGAGTAATCCACGCGTGACTCTGGTTATATCGCCCCGGGAACGTTTTAGCCTCAGTGAGCGAGCCTTGGAAGCGATCTATGAGCAGACCAAGCTGCCCTTTGAGTTGATCTATGTTGGCGGCAATCTGCCCCGGCCGGTGCTGGAATCTTTGCAGAAAATGTCCCTGGAAAAGGGCTTTGAGCTGATTAATTCAGCCCGCTATCTGGCGCCCAATGAGGCGAGAAATCTGGCTATTCCCAAGGTCAAAACCGAGTACGTGGTGTTCCTGGATAATGACGCCTTGGTCGCGCCGAACTGGCTTGAACATCTGCTGGCCTGCGCTGATGAAACCGGCGCGACCCTGGTCGGCCCGCTGTATATGATCCATGAGTTTGAACGGGCCACGATTCATATGGCTGGCGGGCGGTTGACACCAAAACAGGTTGGTGGCCGAAACTACCTGATTGATGAGCAATACCTCTACGATACGCCGATCTCCCGGGCCAATATGCGGCTGCGCCGGCGCAAGGTGGAGTACGTGGAGTTTCACTGCATGCTGGCGAGAATGGCGCTGTTTGAAAAAATCGGCTTGATGGATCCAAAGGTCTACAACCTGCACGAAGAGCGTGACTTTTGTCTGGCGGCTATTGAAGCTGGTGGCGAGGTCTATATCGAGCCCCGCTCGGTGGTGACCTACGTGCCGCCGCCGCCCTGTCAGTGGTGGGACCTGCCGTTCTTTATGCTGCGTTGGAGTGAACACTGGAGTGTCGCCAGCGTTCGGTTGTTCAACAAAAAATGGAATATCGATGGTGTTCGGCACATCAGTGACGATTCCCACGTCTATGAAGAAGGCACCGTGATTGGTTTTGCCAGCGCCTGGCGGGCCAGGGTGGCGGGATTTACATTTGCCAACGAACCCAACGATCCAATGGATCCCCTGGACCAGGCCCAGCTCATGGTGGCCTTGCTGGCGTCGGTGGATCGTCAGTATTTTTCCATGCAGATACAGGAATCGTCCCAGGGCGAAGCCAGTTCCCAGGAGGCGGTGTCCACCCCGGATATCATGTTCCGACTGATAGAACTGGCCGATCCGGCGTTTAACTACGAAATCAATTTTACGCCCCTGCGCAGGCCCACGGGGGATCAACCGGTTGTGGTACTCGCTGACAACTTAAGCGTCGCAGAAATGGCCGCCGTGGCAGATTATGCCTTTATGATTAACCAATCTGCTGACGGGCATTATCAGTGTTGGTTTGCCATTGCCAGTTCAACCTCGGCGTTAGCCGCTCGCGCCGTTGCAGGCCACGGCGTGCCCCTGGCCGGGGGGCTTAGCGGAACCGACAATCAGGGCGATCGTCTGCGCCTTTTGAGTGGCAACGTGGGCAAGGTGTTATCTGACTACGATCTTTCTAACCCGGAGCTGCTCCGAGCGTTGACCTGCGGTGAGGTATTTTGATGGATATGAACAGCCAACAATTGGACCGGTCAATGCCATTGGTGCTGGCGGCAAACTTCACCGCAGACCCGATTGGTCCTGGGCTGGATTTTTGGGCCGGTGCGCTGCCCCTGTGGTCCGGCGCCACGTTTGCACCGTTTGACCAGGTCTTTCAGCAGCTGCTGGATCCAACCAGCATGCTCAACAGCAACACGGCTGGAATCAACGCGCTGTTGGTTCAAACCCAGCGCTGGGGTCGGGGCGATGAGCTGATGGGCAAAGCTCAGGAGTTTGTGCAGGCCGTTCAAACCTCCCGGGGCAGTGGTGTCCAATCGCCACTGCTGGTCATGTTATGCCCGCCCCTTGATGATCAAAGCGCCGATCCGGCCCAGCAGCTGATAGCCGCGTCCCTGGCAGCCGTTGGCGGAGTTGAGGTGATGACCAGCGAACAACTGCTGGCCCTATATCCGGTTTCGGATCTGGCAGACCCCCAGGGCCTGCGGCTGGCCGATATCCCTTACAGCGAGGAGTTTTTCTGCGCACTTTCAGCCATCTTGGCCCGAGCCGTTTGGGGCGTTAGTCAGCCGCCCAAAAAAGTGTTGGTGCTGGACTGTGACGACACCCTTTGGGGCGGCCTGTGCGCTGAGCTTGGGCCCGAAGGCGTGACGGTTTCTGCCCATCACCTGGCGCTGCAGGACCATGCGCTGCGGTGCCGCCAGGCGGGCATGCTGATCACCCTTGCCAGCAAAAACAACGAAGCTGATGTGTTAGCGGTTTTTGAACGCAATGGGCAGATGAGACTCAAGCTCGATGACATTGCCAGCCATAGAATTAACTGGAACTTGAAATCTGAGTCCTTGAGCCAGCTGTCCGAGGAGCTGGGGCTGGGTCTTGATAGCATGATTTTTGTTGATGACGATGGGCTGCAGCTGGCGGAAGTCCAGCGCCGTCATCCCCAGGTTATGGCGTTTGCCGCGCCCCAGGAAAACGCCGAACAGTTCTGGCAGCATTTTTGGGCAACGGATGTCCGGGTGGTGACCGATGAAAGTGCTCGCCGCACCGATGCCTATCGTGAACAAGCTGCCAGACAGCAGTTGCAGGAACAAACCCTAAGTCAAGGCATGACCCTGGCTGATTTTATTCAGAGCCTGGATCTGAAGGTCGAACTGGCTGAACTGACAGAACAGGACTTAGCCCGCGCCCATGAGCTTTCCCAGCGCACCAATCAGTTCAATCTTAATGGTCTTCGTCAAACTGAGGCCCATTTGCAGGCGCTGATGGCAAACCCTGGGGCCAGCTGTTTAACGGCCCGGGTCAAAGACCGTTTCGGCGACTACGGATTGGTGGGTTTTATTCAGGCGCTGGTCGCTGGCGGTGAACTGCGGGTGCAGGAGTTCTTACTGAGCTGCCGCGCCCTGGGACGAGGCGTTGAGCATCAAATGCTGGCGGCGGTTGGAGAGCTGGCTCAAGGGCAGGGCATAGGAGAGGTGGTGATTGAATTTACTTCAACCCAGCGCAACTTGCCGGCCCGCTCGTTTCTTCAGAGCCTGACCTCCGTTGGCGTTGACGCTAATGGCGACAGCGCTAATGATCCAGGAGATATTCCAGGCAATGAGCTGCGGATGACCGCCTCGGCCGCCGCCGCTGTTCGCTTTGCCCCGGATGTCGAAGCATCCAGGAGCAGCGATATCACGGCCAGCTCCACTCCCATTCAATCCGCCCCGGCGGCGCCAGCTGGGTCTGATTTTCTACTTACCGTGGCCGCTGACTTAACCACCGCTCAGACCATCCACGGGGCAATTTTCCCCCAAGCCCAGGTCGGATCATTGGCCCCCGGGCCGACGGATTCAGATCCCATGGAGCAACAGATAAAGGACGCTTTTTGTAAGCACCTGGGGCTGGACGCGGTGGATATTAACGACGGATTTTTTGAGCTGGGTGGTCATTCCCTGCAGGCCGTTCAAATCCTTGCGGAAATCAGTGCTGAGGCCGGCGTTGAGCTGGATCCCACGCTACTGTTTACCACCAGTTTTTCGGTGCAGGAATTGACCGAAGAAATCGGCTTCTTGAAAACCGAACAGAGCCAGGGCATGGGTGGGGTATTGGATCAGCTGTCGGCCTTAACCGACGGATAACCGGAGACGGGTGATTGCACGTATTGCTTCACACCTCTGGTTCTACCGGAGATATTTTGCCCTTTGTTCGAGTCGGCGCAGCGCTGATCGAACGAGGCCATCGCGCCACTTTAGTTACCCACGCGGGATTTGCGGATCTTTCTTCAAAAGTTGGGCTTGACTACGTGGCCACGGATACGGCCCAGCAATATCAGGAGTACCTGGCCAACGCCTCAGATCTCAATACACCCAAGGGCATTGGCCGCTTTCTTAAACATCACTGCCTGCCCTTTGTTGAAGACACCGTAGCCGCCATCGAACAGCGATTGGAGCCGGCGAGCCTGATCGTCAGCTGCCCCACCTTTGACATTGCCCCCCGTTTGGTCGCCGAACGCACCGGACAACCCCTGATGTGGCTGTTTACCGCGCCGGTGCAGGTCACCTCCTGGACCCTTAGGAAGATGATGCGAGACGCCATGTATCGGGGGCTGCTGGGCGAGGGCATTAGCGCCATCCGCGATCAGCTTCAGATGGCGCCGATCACAAACTGGGATCAATGGCTGGACTACAGCCAGCCGTCCATTGGTCAGTGGGCCGGCTGGTTTGCCGAGCCCGAGGAAAGCTGGTTGCCCGGGGTAAATCCGGTGGGCTTTTTGCGCGACCACCAGGCGGAATCCCCCTCGCTGAGTCGCGAAATTCAGGATTTTCTTGAGGTTAACCCCCGGCCGGTGCTGATTACTGGCGGTACCGGCGATTATCTTGATCAAAATTTCTTTGCTGCCGCCCTGACGGCGGCCCAGCAGCACGGTCTACCCGCCATTGTGGTAACTCGCTACCCGGACCGACTGCCGGCTGAACGGCCGCTGGCTTATATGGTGATTGAGGGTGCACCTTTTGGTCTGCTGATTCCCCACTGCGGGGCAGTGGTTCACCACGGAGGCCTGGGAACCATGGCTGCAGCCATCAGTGCTGCCTGCCCTCAGCTGATACTGGCCTTTGGTGCCGACCGGCCAGACAACGGGCGACGAGTCAGCGGCCTGGGTATTGGCCAGTCCATCGACGTTGCTGGCTGGCAAACCGAGGCGGTGGGTGAATCGTTGGCCCAGGTCTATTTCTCCGAGCAGATGGCCGCCAGCTGCAAAGCCTTCAGTGTGCGAGTCGCCGAGGGCAACGCCGCCCACCGAGCCTGTGAGTTGATAGAAGGGGTTTCGCCGACCTTTGAATCTACAGCCCAATGATCAATGGGATAGCCATCTCCCGCACACGACGACGGCCAGCAGATTTTTCTGCCGAAGGCTTACGGCTCAGACCCTGGCCTCTACGGTGGCTGATTTTGTGGCGTGATTCACAGTGGCGATGGCCGACAAGGTTGCATTATGCTGGGCTCCAACATCAAGGGCAGGACAGTTATATCCATGTATAGGACGAACCCGTTGAAGCCCACAGGCGCTATCTTCTCTCCCTCTGCGCTTTTGGCCGCCTGGGCGCTGCTACTTGGCGCCTGCGCTTCCCATACCGGCACCCGGGACGATGTTAGCGTCGGCGATTTGCCCGAAAAAACCCCCTTTGAGCGGCTCAGCGGGCAGCGTTACACCCCCGACGGCTGGCCTCAGCCATTAACCGCTGATGTCTACCTGCCAGCCACCAGCGGACCGGAGGAGTTACGCCCGGCGGTGCTGCTGGTGCACGGCGGTGGCTGGGCGCGGCGGTCTCCCGGTGACATGGACGGAATCGCCGAGGATCTGGCCAGGCGTGGTCTGGTGGTATTCAACGTTGCCTATCGTTTTGCCCCGGACTATCACTTCCCGGCCCAGCTCCACGACCTGCAGCAGGCGATGATCTGGATCGCCGACAATCAGCGCAAATTTGGCGTTGATGTCAACAGAATTGGCGCCTACGGCTATTCCGCCGGCGGTCATCTTGTCAGCCTGCTGGCCACGGTTAGTCCTTCGGACAGTTTGAATGAACCCTGGGCCAAGGGCGCGCCCAGGCTCAAAGCGGTGGTGTCCGGGGGCACGCCGGCTGACCTGACCCGCTGGCCCAACAGCAATCTGGTGGTGAATCTAATCGGGGCTGAACGCGATGACGCCGCAGAGGTCTGGGCCGCCGCCTCGCCCATCACCCACGTCAGCGGTGACGAACCGCCGTTTTTTCTCTACCACGGTGGGTTTGACCGATTGGTTGAGCCCGAACAGGCCAAAGATCTGCAGCAGGCCCTGCTGGCAGCCGGGGTTCATGCTGAGCTGTTCATCAAACCCCTGCACGGACACGTGTCGATGTTTCTATTCGGCTCAGCGGTTGACCAGGCGACGGCCTTTTTGCTGCGGGAACTGTAGTTTCTCAGTTGGAACCGACGGCTCAAGTGGCTCCAATCAGTTCTGCCCGTGTTGACTTAAACCAGGCTCTTGGTCTGACGTTCGAAGCATGAAAGGCGAGGCCCCTTTTGCTCGCCTTGAAGGCAAACACTGTCCCTGTATATCGCGCACATTTTCATCGTGATGGGAACGCTGGAAGTGCTGGGACTATTGGGCGGTGAATCCCTTTCCAATTCGGTCTTAGCGGCGTTGCTGTTCTGCGCCATCGCGACTGTCTACGCGCTAGTTTGGTCTCGATACTTTGGCAGAGGTCCCATTGAGGCCGCCATGAGGAGGATCGCGGGTTGGGGGAAACCACGGTCAGGTCTGTTGCTGCCATCGGGCTGGTGATGGATGCTTCGGAACAAATTTCCAGGTATGCTTTATCCTTAGCGTGACTGGATTGGCCAGTTAAACAGGGATTTAACAGCGATGAGAAAAATATCAACCTCGCTGGCGCTAGCCAGCTGCTATTTAGTGCTCCTGCCAATGGCCCAATCGGCCACCCTTGAGGTGCCGGGAACCTATCCAACGATCCAGACAGCCATTGATGCTGGCGCCACCGGCGACGTGGTGCTGGTTGCACCTGGACGTTATTTTGAAACTCTGGATTACCAGGGTAAAGGAATCACGGTGACCAGCCGCGACGGAGCTGATGTGACCTTTATCGACGGCGAAGATGTGCGCTGGGTGGTGCAATTTCAGGACGGTGAAGGGCCTGACGCGGTGCTGTCTGGATTTACCATTGAGCACGCCTTTGCCCAAATTGCGGCAGTCAACGTATTCCAGTCATCTCCGACGATCTCGGGCAACGTGTTTCGGGCAAACAATCTGCCGCCGTGGACGTATGGCGATTGGGGTGTTGCACTAGCGATCACGGAGGCCGGGCCGCGTATCGAGGGCAATCTGTTTACCGGCAACTCCTGCATTGAGAACAACACGGACAGTGTGGTTAAAGTTAGTCGCAGGCAAACGGCCATTGGCCCCGCGTCCACTGCGGTAATTTCCAACAACGTTTTTCATAACAATGACTGCACAGCGATCGCCGTCGACGATTGGGCAACCAGCGCTGTGGAAATCAGCAACAACACCATCATCGGCAACGACATTGGAATATCCATCGAAACTACCTTTGGTAGCGTGGTTCCAACCCTGGTAGTTGCCAATAATATTCTGGTGGAAAACCGTTACGGTTTTTCAGCCACAGAGCTGCCCATATTCGTCAACAACATGGTTTGGAACAATTGGGACCAAAACTATGTCGGGGTGCCGGATCAGTCATGGATGAATGGCAATCTGCGTGTAAATCCAGAGTTTGTCGATGCCGCTGCCGGGGACTTTCGGCTATATCCTTACTCCAACGGAGTGGATGAGGGCGCGGCCGGTTTCCCCACCGGAATAACGGTGGATTTTGACGGCAATCCGCGCATTGCCGACGGGGATTTCGACAGCGTAGCAACGGTGGATATGGGCGCATTCGAGACTGCAGGGCCGGCCCCAGATCCCGCTGACCTGATTGTAGAACTGATGGCGCTAACCGCGGATCAGCCCATTAACCAAGGGGTTATCAATCGGCTTATTCGCAACCTGAGCGCGTCGCTGAATTCCTACAACGGCGGCAACGACTCTCTGGCCGTCGCCTACCTGGACCGCTACATCGATACCGCAACACGCAAATCGATGCCGACAGAGATCAGGGCACTGCTGATCAGCGAAGCTCAGGCCATTATTATTGAGATTCAATCCAGCTGAAATCACCACGCGGCCGAGGCGCGAACCTCGGCCACATTTCAGGTGGCATTGGTCTCCAAAACTCCAAAAGCGCAAAAGCTGCCGCCAGCACTACTCATCACGCAAAAGATATCTCCTAAAGAACGAGGAGATCTCTGGACTTGAAGTTGCGTGGAAACTCTTATTTGCTCTTTTATAGACTTTTTTGAGCGGCAAATTGGTGCCCCGACCAGGAGTCGAACCTGGGACCTACGGCTTAGGAGGCCGTCGCTCTATCCAACTGAGCTACCGGGGCTTGCAGGGTGTAACTCCATCGTCCTTCAAGCAGCGCCGCTTCCGCGATTTTTGTCGTAGCTGGCCTATATTGCCAGCCCGTGGGCGCTGCCGATGTTGCGGCACGTAGTTTAGCAGCCCTTGGGGGAAAACGGGTTGAGCCTGGGAACTTTCTTAAGGTTAGCGCAGGGCGCGATGTAAGGGTGTTGGCAGCCCTTTGCTGGGCTTTAGCGGGGCCAGACTACCGGTAGCACCTCATCGTCGCTGACCGGGTCCCCGGGGGCCATGCAGACGTCGGCCTGGGTGACGGTTGGGTCTGCGCCTGGGTGCGGGTGCCAGCGGGCATCGTCGCCCAGCCAACGGGTAGAAATGGCGGCGCGGCGATGGTTGGTGGACTCGTTGCCGGGAGCCCAATGCAGCAGCCAGGCTGAGAAGATCACTGCGTCGCCGGCTTTCATGTCCCAGCCGATGATGTCGTAGTTGTCCCGGTGGGCTTCGATATCGGGCACCGGCTCACCGTTGGCGCTGCGAATCCAGTCGGCGGGGTGGTTGCCCCGTTCACCGAAAACTTCCGGCAGGTAGTAGCGGTTATCCTGGTGGGAGCCGCGCACAAACTCCATCGCGCTTTGGTTAACGCTGGCATCGGTAAGTGCCAACCAAACCGAACATATCTGTTGTCCAGCAAAGGGCCAGTAGGGGAGATCCTGGTGCCAGGGGGTTGGGGTGTCGGTACCGGGTTCTTTAACCAGCATATGATCAAAATAAAATCGCGCCGCCTTACTTTGCATTGCCTGTGCGGCCAATCCAGCCACGCCGGAGTCAAAGACAAAAGCGCGAATCTCCGAGTTGTTGCGCCACTGGTAGCGGTCGGTAAACAGGCGGCCTGTCTTAGCGCCAGGATTGGCGTCATTGACCCACTGGCTGGGATTGTCCAGCTGGCTTTGAACGACCTGGGTCATCCGTTTAACCCAGTCCTGGCCCACGGCATTTTTGATCCGGATCACGCCGTCACGCTGGAAAGCCGCTACCTCATGATCGTTAAGAGCTGTTCTCACTGGGTTGCCCTTACAAACCTCAAATCCCTGTTTTTACAGGGCATGGGTCGAGCGCGCCAGTGCCTGTTACAGCGAGATGGGGGACTGATAATGTTCGGGTTTAACCACCAGCACCGAGCGATTGACGTCGTGCAGCACGATCTCTGCGGTATTGCCGATGAGCAAACCGGGAACGTCGGTGCGGGCCAGGCAGGCCATCACCAGGGTGCCGGCGTCCACTTTTGATGCCAGGGTGGTGATGACCTTCTCGGGTAAGCCCCGAATCAGGTGAACTTTAAGGTCAAAGGGTGGCTGGAGGTACGGTTCAATCAGCACATTCAGCGCCTGGGCATGGCGTTCCTTGATGGCGTCGATATGCCCTGGGTCATCGGCTTTCTTCAGGTTCAGCCAGCTCAGGTCACGCTGCAGCAGTTCGCCGGGGGAGGCCCAGGCGTGAACCACATGTACGGTGACCTTGTCCTGGCTGGCCAGAGACGTCGCCAGCTGCATGATGTGTTTCGCAACATTGCGCGCCTGTTGATCCACCGGCATTGGGTCCACCGCCGCCACTATGGCAGCGGGGCCATGGGTCTCTGGGTCTACGATCCAAACGGGGCAGGGGCACTTACGGATCAGGTGCAGGGCATCGCCGCCCAGCAGCATCTGTCGGCCACGGTTTTTGCCCCGGGCGGTTTTCAATACCAAATCAAACTGTTCAATTTGAACCCGCCTAAGCACTTCCAGGAACAGCTTTCCCACCTCAACCCGCCAGGTCACCTTGGCCCAGGAGCTGGATTCAATCTGCTGGGTAATGGTGGCCATTCGTGCCTTAATTTGCGCCAGTACCTCGGGAAAAGAGGCAAACCCCATGCCGTTGTCCGATGCCGGATCCTGAGGCCACAAGATGGTCATGCTGGCATCAAACTGCTGACATAGCTTAACGGCTCGACTGATGGCGACATCGTCAACCCGCAATTCAGCAGGTACCACCAGTAGCTTCCTGAACTGATTCATGAGAGTGACAGCGGCAGCCAGCGCACAGAGCGGCTACAGGCTATTATTATAGGAATGACGATACGGATATCCATTGGCGTATGCAAAGCGTTCAATCCTCGGGGCGTCTAACGATTATCGGCAGCGGGCGGGGTGGCCTTAAGTGGTGGATCGGGTTGGCCCTGGCAGTGTTAGTCCAAAACCCAGGTATGGCCACATCCTGGCAGGATCAGCTGGTGGCGGCGGCGCAGCTGCGCACCAGCGTCTCGGTCACCTATGACGGCGGCTATCGGTCAATCCCCTATCCCGGCGGTGACGTCGCTGACGATATAGGTGTCTGCACGGACCTGGTGGTTCGGTCATATCGGCGCCTGGGGCTGGATCTACAAAAACTGCTGCATGAAGACATGTCCAGGCATTTTTCCGATTATCCTTCACGGCAAATTTGGGGTTTGCAACGGCCCGACAGCAATATTGATCATCGCCGAGTACCTAATCTTCAGCGCTATTTTCAGCGCGCCGGTGCTGCGCTGGCCGTATCTGAACAGAGTGCAGACTACCTGCCTGGGGATCTGGTGACCTGGATGTTGCCCGGCAACCTTCCCCACATCGGGATTGTGTCTAACGACTTCACAAAACCTGGCTCTTCCATCCGTAAAATTGTGCATAACATCGGCGCAGGCCCTGAAATATCGGATATTCTGTTTAAATACCCGATAACCGGCCATTATCGCTTCGACCCGTTGAGCCCTCAGGTTGCCCATAATCAATAAGGGTCAATAAGGGTTGGGGGGCAGTGGGGGTCACTGGGGGCCAAGCAACGATGGCCCGACGGCGCCCAGGCCAACCACCAACGCCGCCGGACTTAAATCAACAGACATAGGTATCCAGCCATGACATCACTCATTCTTACCGCCATGCTGGCCATGGCAGCGGCTGACAACGCCGACAGCAAATCAGAAAACCCAGCACCGCCTGAGGCCTCCAAGCAGCTGGTAACAACGGTGGTGCTCGATGGCAGTGAGGCTGAGGTGCGGCAAAAAATGGCCCGGGCCGGGGGCATGCAGGTGCACCGGGTTCCGCCGGGTCCGCCGCTGGTGGCCATTGTTCAGCCAGATGGTTCTATTTCCTACACCCACGCCGAGCTGCCTAAGCCTTCGGTTGAGCCGGAGCAGCCCCAATGAGCAACAAGAAATTCATGCTGGCAGCGCTGGTGCTGGCGCTGCCGACCCTGGCCGGGGCACAAATTGCCCTGTCACCCCAGGGCACCCTGGAGGTGGTTGTAGCGGCGGTGGAAGCGGGTTCGGCCACCGTGGATACGTCCTATTTTCTGGATGTTCCCGACGACACGGTGACCTTATCCGTTGAGCTGACCGGCCAATCGGCGCAGCGCAATGTTGATCTGCTGATCCGCACTGACAGTCCCTTTTCCCAGAGCTTAAACAGCGTTTCCGAGGTGGTTGGTTCCGCCGACTTCCGGTCCATCAGCACCAGTTCCAACGAATCCATTGTGCTGGCTGATTTTGCCCTGCCTGGGCTTGCGGGCTCACGGGTTTATGTGGCGGTGTTGGGGTTTGAAGGAGCACAGACCAGCGCCAGCCTATCCTTGAACGCCAGCAATCAGCCCGTAGGCAATCTGTCGGTGGTGGTGGATTTCGACAACCTGCCTGGCACCAGCAACTGCGACACCGCTCCCTGGAACGACCCAACGGTCTTTACGCCGGTTGGTGGCAACCAGGCGACCACCCTGGGTCAGGCCCGCCGCAATGCCATGCTGGAGGCCGCACGGCTGCTGTCCCAGCAGCTCTACAGCGCGGTGCCGATTACCATCAACGCCTGTTGGGAAGCTCGCGGCGGTGACACCACCGGGGCCACCCTGGCTGGAGCCCGGGCCAGAGTTGTCGTGTCCGGTAGTCCTGGTTTGCCTGAGCCCGAGCTGCTCTACGTTCAGGCCGTGGCGACTCGCCGGGCGGGCACTTCTCTCAGCGCCTTGGAAGGCCAGGACCCGGACACAACACCGGACGTGTTCATTACCTTCAACACCGACATTGATGGCACCACAGCGCTGGGCAATCGCACTTTCTACTACGGATTTGACAGCACTGAAAATGTTGATAACAACACCGATTTTGTGTCCGTTGCCCTGCACGAAATCACCCACGGGGTTGGCTTTGCTTCAACCTTTGATGAAAACGGCAGTCTGTTTTTTTCCCAGCCGGATGTTTTTACCAAAAATCTCATCGACAATCGCGATGGTCAGGCTATCTCGCTGGCCGACCCCAGCGTGACAGATGCCCAGCGCCTGGCCACGTCCATCTCGGTCACCGGTCTGCAGTGGGCGGGGCCTGAATCATCCATCTCTCCTCGCAACCTGGAGGCGACCCGAAGCAATTCCTATGTGCGAATGAACGCGCCGGAGGAATTTCAACCCGGATCCTCGGTCAGCCATATCGCGCAAAACTACTGCGAATTGATGACGGCGGCCACCACCAGCTGCGTCGATTCGCCGTTCCGCGGTTTAGCCCTGGCTAGGCCCATGCTGCATGAGGTGGGCTGGGCGCCAGCGCCAAACCGGCCGAACTATGTGGGCTTGATGTTTGATCGGGATCGCAATGGCCATGGCTTTGAGTTTGCGCTGGGCGGGCAGGACGCTGAGGGCAACGATGTTTACGTACTGACTTTTTATACCTTTGAAACCCTGGTCCGGGCGCCCGAGTGGTTCCAGGCCGTGGGCACTATTGAAAACGGGGTCTTTTCCGGCACCCGCAACGCCGATCAAATCGGTCTCGCTCAGTTTCTCTATGACGATTCCCGCAGTCCGCCCCAGCAGGCCAACGCCGAGGAGGCGGGGCAGGTGGTGCTGAACTTTAACCGGCCGGCGGATAACTCCGCCTGCGATGATGGCGTCGACCGCAGCAGCGCCCCCAGCCTTGCAGTGCTGCAGTTTGTGGTGGCCAATCAGGTGGGGGAGTGGTGTGTTGAACCCCTGACCTCCGAGAGCACGCGGCCGGCAGCAGATTTCGGCGGACTGTATTTTGCCGGTGAAGCGGATACCGGTTGGGGCTTTAGCCTGGAAAATATTGCCAACTCCGACGGCAGCACCACCTTGTTTGTGCTGCTTTACGTTTATGCAGCAGACGGCACACCGGTGTGGTTCTTTGGCCTGGACACCTTCGATGGATTAACCGGGCCACTGAATTTTGAAATGTTCCAGCGCACAGGCTTTGCCCGTCTGGCTCGCAACGGCAATCTCAGTGATGAGTCTGTGGGTACTCTCAGCCTTTCCCTGACCGAGCCGTCTAACAGTCTGGACGCGGGCAACCGGGTATCCATCGATGTGGTTTACCAGGGGACTGAAGGCGGCGCTTGGGTGCGTGATGATGTGGCAATCCAGCGCTTGTCCCAGTCCAGACCCTGATCCCAGACCCTGATCCCAGATCCTGATCCCAGATCCTGATCCCAGATCCTGATCCCTGTGCCA
>CAYGPO010000015.1:23411-32895 GCA_964351665.1 uncultured Gammaproteobacteria bacterium
CCTGATCCCAGATCCTGATCCCAGATCCTGATCCCAGATCCTGATCCCTGTGCCATCGGACAGCTGCCCAGTCCCGGGACGCGGGGCTGACCGATGGCACAGGCAATCAGTTTCTGGATATGTTTTTATGATGTTAAGTAATATTACTGAGGGCAGAAAAGCGCCGATTCAGTTATTACTGGTCAGCGTTAGTTTGTAGCAGGCGCCGCCAGCCTTGCGTGGGTCGCGGGCCTTCTTAGACACACAAGATTTAGCCGGGCCTTGCCCGGTCGGAGCCGCCCTGGGTTACTTTTCTCCCGGGTTTTAGGATTGGCACTCGAAAACAGGGAATTTTCGGGGCGGCTCCATTTTCCCGGCTCCACAGCCGCGTCTTGAGTGGTCTCTGCGGTTTTCTGTGAAGCATTACCAGACATCATCGGGCGGCGGAACTATCGTAGTCTGCATGAAATTTCCCTCTCAGTGGCTGACCCTGTGGCTGACCCTATGGCTGACCCTGTTCACCGCAATCCCCGGCTGGTCCCAGGATTGGTCCCAGCCCCAGATCGTCGGCTCTCGAAGCACCGGCATTGTTGGCACCGGTGATTTCAACGGGGATGGCTGGATGGACGTGTGTTTTTCCCGTAACGGTGCTTTCCAATGGTATCCCGGGCCACAGTTAGATGATCAGGCCCCGGAATTTGATATCGGTGATAGCAGCGGCACCGCCTACGGTGGCGTTGTGGCTGATATCAATGCCGACGGCTGGCCCGATCTGGTTGCCGGCGACGGTGCCAGGAGCAGCGGACCCGGTCGTCTGTGGTTGTACCTGCATCCAGGCAACGCCCAGGCTGCCCTTGAGCCCTGGCAGCGAATCCAAATCTACAGCTTAGATGTGTACCATCAAAACGACCTGGCGGTAGCGGATATGGATGGTGACGGGCGCCTGGACATTGTAGTGCGAACCCGATCCGACGATTTGCGCCTGCTGGTGGCCCTGCAGAACCCGAACATCACCACCTGGACCACCCGGTTTTGGCCAACGGGGGAGACCGCCAATGGGCCTGAGGGCTTGGCCGTTGGCGATCTGGACAATGACGGTGAGCAGGAAATTGTGCTGTCCGGCGTTTACTGGGACAACCCGGGAGGCTGGCGCAGCGGCGAGCCTACGGAATACCTCATCGACAGCGCATTTGTCGGTCTGGCGGTGAAATCGGTGGTTGCCGACTTTGATAGCGACGGCGAGGCTGACGACCTGGCCATGGTTACCGCCGAGGGAAATACCCGTCGCTATTTGGCGCTCTATACCCATAACGGCAATCCCCAGCAGGGTGAGCTGGCCTGGAGTCGTCTGGTTTTATTGGATCAGGTGACCAATTACCACACCCTGGCGGCGGCGGATTTTGACGGCGATGGGCAAACGGATCTGCTGACCGGCGCCTCCTTTGCTGACCGAGGTATAGGGCTGTTCCTCAATCAACGGGAGAGCTGGCAGCAACAAACCGTCGACCAAGACGGCCAACTGTATGTGGCCAGCATTGCTGATCTTGATGGGGACGGCAACCTGGACATAGTTGGGCCCCGGCGCTGGCAGGATCGGGTTGTGGCTTACTACAACCTGGCAGTAACGGGGGCGTTGTTCAGCAATGGCTTTGAGTAAGCTGCGGCCATTGTCTTCATACCCATAGAAAAAGCGCTGGCAATCGCGCTCTTGAGTTTTCGCCCCAGGGCACTATCGTAGGGTGATGACAAAATTTCTGATCTCGGTCTGCCTGCTGCTGGCTTCATCGGTTTATGCCGACTCTTCTCAACCACTGATCCTGGATCAAGGCAGCCAGGACTTTCTCAGGCTGCTGGAAGTTGACGGTCGACCCTCTGCGCTGCAGGTATCGGTGGTGCGGTTTGTGAAGCCCCAGGGCAACGCCGAAACGCCGGCGGTCAGTGTGGACCTGGTCAGTGCGGTGCACGTGGCAGACGAAAGCTATTACCAGTCGTTAAACCAGCTTTTCGCCGATTACGACGTGGTGCTGTATGAACTGGTGGCACCGGAAGGCACTACGGTGCCCGCCGGGGGGCCGGACCCAGACCAGCCCCGGAGCCCAGCCTCCCGGCTTCAGCTGGGCATGAAAAATCTGTTGGACCTGACCTTCCAACTGGAGAAAGTTGACTACACGCCGGCTAATTTTGTCCATGCCGATTTGTCCCCTGAGCAGTTCAGCCAGTCCATGGAGCAGCGCGGCGAGTCGTTTTTTCAGATGCTGTTTAAGGCCTGGATCAGCGCCCTGGCGGCGCCCCAGCAGATGGGCATGGTGTCTGACGCTGAGCTCATTGCAGCCATGTTTTCCTCCGACCGCACCCGCCGCCTGAAGATCATCATGGCTCGCCAGTTCAACAATATGGACCAGATGATGAAAATTCTTGATGGCGGTGAACAGGGCTCAACCCTGATCACCGTGCGCAATCAGCGCGCCCTGGATGTTTTGAAACGGCAGTTTGATCAAGGAAATCGCCGCATCGCTATTTTTTACGGGGCAGGGCATATGTCGGATTTCGCCCAGCGTCTGATGACCGATTTTTCGCTGCAGCCCCAGTCTAGGACCTGGCTGAATGCCTGGGATTTAACGCCTTAGCGGCCAAGATGCAGAATCCTAACTAGGCTGCTTTTTTAGCAAACGGCCCGCTATTCATCTCGCTTTTCAGTTAAGGCCTTGTTAACGGTCTGTTGGTGAAATCTTCACTCACTTTTGGCTGACCTCTGCTTCATTTGTTTGACCTGAGAATGCGTCCAGCGTGATACAGCGCATCCCCTACAAAACAAAGAGAGAGGCACTCATGAAATCCCAAATCCTACTCGGCGGCCTGCTTGCCAGCGCCATGGTCTTACCAGCACATGCTCAGGTTCGAGCGGTGGTTGGACACTTTGCTCCCTTCGCTGACACCCTGGAAGGCACCGCCGTTGACGTGGCCGTCAACGGTGCCGTGGCTCTTGAAGGCGTGCAGTTCGGACAATTCACTGACTACCTGGAATTGGGCGCCGCTGGCACCTACAGCGTTGACATCACCCCGGTAGGCGGCACTGACCCGGCCATCACGTTCTCTGGCGACCTGGCCGATGGCGATTACACCCTGCTGGCCGCCGGCGACGGCGTTCGCCAAGACCTCCAGCTGCTGGCCTTAGTGGACGACAATACCGCGCCAGCCGCGGGCAACATCAAAATTCGCGTGGTACACGGCGCGCCCTTCGCCGCCACCCTTGAAGGCACCAACGTCTCTATCCGCACCGGCGGCGGTGACGTGGTGGGCGGACTCAACCCAGTACCCTTTGGCGTCGCCAGCGGTTACCTGGAACTGCCGGCTGCCAGCTACGACCTCAAAGTGGCATCACCCGACGGCCGCACCAACTTCATCGACCCGCTACCGGTGGACCTTGCCGACGGCACCATTGTGACCATCATCGCCACCGGCAACGGCGATCAGCAGCCTCTGGGCATCAGCGCGCTGCCCGTGGGTGAGCTGGCCACCCGCATCGTGGTTGACTCCACCGGCACCGGCATCTACGCCAACGCCGCTACCCCCGGACAGGGCGCTCAGGTCATTACCTTTCCCCGTCAAAACCGAGTGCTGGGCTTCCTCTACACCTTCGACACTGCCGGTGCTAACCAGGCCTGGTATCACTTTGACTCCTGCAACAGCGCCCCCGGCGATGACACCTGTGCAACCCCTGGCGGTTTTGACGGCGTCAGCGCGGCGGTCACCCTCTACCGTTCAGAGGGCGGCGCGTTCAACGCGGCGGACCAAACCACGCTGATTCAGGAAGGCACCGGAACCGTGACCTTTACCTCCTGCGATAGCGTCACCATCGTTGGCGATTTCGGCAACGGCGCCGGTGAAGTGAGCCTGGAATACGACCGCATTGGCGATAGCCTGGCCTGCACCTCAGCGCTGAACTAACAGCGCTTCAGACTCTAAAAGAGTCAGCCAAAGCCGGCGGACGCCATCACGGTCCGCCGGCTTTATTTTTTGTCGCCGCGACGGTAGCTGCTGACATAGTCTGGCACCTGGGAGATCCCAGCACCGGTCAGATCGGTCACTGGCGCACCCGGCTCCAGGGCCAGGGGAATCACCCCGGCCCAGATCGGCAGATCCATGTCCTTGGCCAGGTCCGCCGGCGGCCCACTGCGCACCTTTACCGTTGCCTCATCCAGAGCCATTTTCACCACCGAGGTGGCGTTCATTTCCCGCTCAGAGGGCTGACGGGCCTGCTGCCACCGTCCCGGCGCCAGATGTTCGGTCAATCGATACAGCGCGTGGCGTTTTTCCTCGCCGTCGGTAACCAGCCGGGCGCTACCCAGAGCCACCATCGAGCGGTAGTTCATCGACGACTCAAACACCGAGCGGGCCAGCACAATGCCGTCCAGCAGGGTCACAGTCACACAAAGTGGCATTTCCGTGGCCAGGTCTTTCAGCATTCGGCTGGCCACCGAGCCGTGCAATATGAGTTGGTCCTGGTCTCTGGCGAAGGCTGTGGGGATCACCATGGGCTGGCCATCAGCCACAAATCCCACATGGCAGATCAGGGCTTCGTCGAGAATTTCATAGGCCTTGCCGCGATCAAAGCTGCCCCGTTCGGCAACCCTTTTCACCGTGTTCCTGGAAGTTTGTCTGAGCGCCTGCATATCCAATCCTTATGTTGATGTGGCTACCGTAACCCGGCAATGGGGGATAAAACATGGCCAGTTTTGCGCCCGAATCCGTCGGAAATGGCGAGCACCGGGCAGGCCTGAAAGTTGCGTTATTCATTGACTTGCTTGCAACAAGCAAATATACATAGCGAATGATTCACAGCCAGCAAACCACGCCCATGCGCCAGTTAACCGATCAGATGGGTCGGGTCTTAACTGCGCCGGTCACGCCACAGCGGGTGGTCTCCCTGGTACCCTCCCAAACCGAACTGCTGTTTGACCTGGGCCTGGATCAGCAGGTGGCGGGCGTCACACGCTACTGTCTGTATCCCCAGCGGGCCAGGCAGCAATCCGTTGATGTGGGCGGCACCAAACGTCCCCGGCTTCAGACCATACAAGAGCTAAAGCCAGACCTGATCATCGGCAACAAAGAAGAAAACGACCAGGCCAGTATTGAGCAATTGGCCACTGAATTTCCGGTCTGGATGAGCGATATCTACAGCCTTAACGATGCTTTGAGCATGGTCTGCGCCGTGGGCGACATGATGGGCGCCGGTCAGGCCAGTGCGGCCATGGCCCAGGAGATCCGCCAGGGCTGGGATGCGCTGCCCGATGCAAACGCCGCTTCGGTGGCCTATTTGATCTGGAAAAAACCCTACATGGCCTGCGGCAACAACACGTTTATTCAGGCCGTACTTCAGACCCTGGGTTTCCACAACGTGTTTGACCAGCAGCCCCGCTACCCGGAAGTCAGCGTAGACGATTTGAAGGCTGCGGCGCCCAACTGGGTCTTCCTCAGCTCCGAGCCGTTTCCCTTTACCCAGGTTCATGTGGATGAACTGGCCGTCTTGCTACCCCGATCCCAGATCATTTTGGTGGATGGGGAAATGTTCAGCTGGTACGGCAGTCGGCTGTTGCTGGCACCGGCCTATTTTTCATCGCTATTAAGCCGCCTGCAGGAATTATCCTCGTCATGAGCCAAGCCCAACGCCTGACCCACGCCCAGCGCACCGACCTTTCCGACCAGCGCATGCTGGATGCCGCCATTGCCCTGATAGTTGAGCGGGGCACGGAGAAAACCACCCTGAAAGAAGTTGGCGAGCGAGCCGGCTATAGCCGAGGGCTGGCAGGCTATCGCTTCGGCTCCAAGGCGGGCCTGTTTGAAGCCATAGTGCGCAGCGTTGGCGAGCAGTGGCTAACAGACCTGAAACGGGTGACCCGGGGCCTGTCAGGCCTGGCCGCCATTGAGGCGGCGGTGGACGAACATAGCCGCCTGTGTATCCAGGGGGCCGATCCGGTGCGGGCCTTTTATATTTTGTGGTTTGAAGCCATCGGCGTTCAGTCGCCGGTGAAGCAGGTGATCAGCAGTATTGCCGAGCGCCGCAGCCGGGACATTGTTAGCTGGCTGGGCAGCGCCGATTATCTGGGGCCGGTACCGCCCCAGGCGATTGCCGCCCAGTTCAACGCCGCAATCCTGGGTATCGTTTATCACTGGCTGGCGCACCCGGATGACGCCAAAGCCACCGTCAGTGCCCACCAGCAGTTAAAGATCAATATGGCCATGTATTTCGCTGAGGAACGCTCATGAGTAATGTCACTGCCTTAAACGCCAGCCCGTCGGAAGGCCGGCAAACACCGTTGCGTTTTGTCACCGCTGCCAGTTTGTTTGACGGCCATGATGCATCCATCAATATCATGCGCCGCATTTTGCAGGGCTCCGGCGCTGAAGTGATCCACCTGGCCCACAATCGCTCAGTTCAAGAAGTGGTGCAGGCCGCGCTGCAGGAAGACGTGGACGGCATTGCCATCAGCTCCTATCAGGGCGGCCACGTAGAGTATTTCAAATACCTGATCGATCAGCTCAAGGCAGCGGGAGCCGGTCACATCAAGGTCTTTGGCGGCGGCGGTGGGGTGATTGTTTATGATGAAATAAAGGACCTGGAAAATTACGGGGTAACGCGCATTTACTCGCCCCATACCGGCCAGCAGTTAGGCCTTCAGGGGATGATTGATGACATGCTGTCCAGCTGTCGCAAAGGCGCTGGAGCAGCGCCGTTGGGACCCATTGCCGAGCTGGATCTAACCGACCGCACCAGCCTTGCTCGAGCTATCAGCAAAGCCGAACAGGGCTTGCTGACGCCGGCGGATATCGGATGGCTTAAGGAGGCCCAAGCCGCACCCCCTGTGCTGGGCATCACCGGCACCGGCGGAGCCGGCAAGTCGTCCCTCACCGACGAGCTGATCCGGCGGTTCCGGCTGGACAGCGATGACGGAGTAAAAATCGCCGTCATTGCGATTGATCCAACCCGGCGCAAAACCGGCGGCGCGCTGTTGGGCGACCGCATTCGCATGAACGCCATCTACCACCCCAATATTTTCATGCGCTCCCTGGCCACCCGGGGTGCCAGCGGAGAGGTGCCGGATTGTTTGCGTCAGGTCATTGCCCTGACCCGTCAGGCAGGTTTTGATCTGGTGGTGGTGGAGACCCCGGGCATTGGCCAGGGTGACGCCGGAATCGTGCCCTATGTTGATGCCTCGCTGTACGTGATGACGCCGGAATTTGGCGCCCAGAGCCAGCTGGAAAAAATTGACATGCTGGACTACGCCGACGTGGTGGTGATCAATAAATTTGATCGCAAAGGCGCTGACGATGCCTGGCGCGACGTCTGCAAACAGGTTCAACGTAACCGCCAGGCCTTCACCGATGCCCCGGACACCATGCCGGTATTTGGCTCCATCGCCTCGCGTTTTAACGACGATGGCGTCACCGCCGCCTACCAGCAGCTGTTAACGGTGCTGCGGCAAAAGTCGTTTGTTGACTACCCCTCCAAACTGCCAGCAGCCAAGGTCCGCTGCTCGTCGGAAAAAGCCATTATTGTGCCGCCCAAACGCCAGCGCTATCTGGCGGAGATCGCTGAGACCGTCAGAGCCTATCTGGACAGCACCCAAAGCCAGGCCCGCATCGCCAGAGAGCGGCAGCACCTGCAGGAAAGCCTGCGTATGCTGGGCCCAGACCCCCTGGCCACCTCTCTTGATGCACTGATCGACAGCAAAACCGCTGCCCTTACGCCGGCAGCAGAGCAATTGCTGTCGGCCTGGCCAAGCACTCGTGATGCCTACCGACAAGATCAGCTGGGTGAGGGTGAGCGGGCCGCCAACCTCACCACCACCAGCCTGTCGGGCTTGCGCATCCCCCGGGTCAGCGTGCCGGATTTTGAAGACCACGGAGAGATTCTCAAGTTCCTGATGCGGGAAAATTTGCCCGGCTATTTCCCCTATGCCGCCGGCGTATTTCCCTTAAAGCGGCAGGGCGAAGACCCGGCCCGCATGTTTGCCGGCGAGGGCGACCCCTTCCGCACCAACCGTCGGTTCAAAAAGCTGTCCGAGCACTCCACCGCCAAGCGTCTTTCCACGGCCTTTGACTCGGTAACCCTGTACGGCTGGGATCCAGACACCCGTCCGGACATTTACGGCAAGATCGGCAACGCCGGCGTTTCCATTGCCACCCTGGATGACATGAAAGCCCTGTTCGACGGCTTTGACCTGTGCGACCCAGCCACCTCGGTTTCTATGACCATCAACGGCCCGGCGCCAACGGTACTGGCGATGTTTTTAAATACCGCCATTGATCAACAGCTGGACCGCTACGCCGCTGAGCAGGGTCGCCCGGCGGATGCTGAACAAGCGGCGCAGATCCGCGCCGACGCGCTGAAAGCGGTGCGAGGTACGGTACAGGCCGACATCCTGAAGGAAGACCAGGGCCAAAACACCTGCATCTTCTCCACCGAGTTCAGCCTGCGCATGATGGGGGACATACAGCAATACTTCATCGACCATCAGGTGCGTAATTTCTATTCCGTGTCCATCTCCGGATATCACATTGCCGAAGCCGGCGCCAACCCCATCACACAGCTGGCGCTGACCCTGTCCAATGGCTTCACCTTTGTTGAGGCCTACCTGGCCCGGGGCATGCACATCGACGATTTTGCCGGCAACCTGTCGTTCTTTTTCTCCAACGGCATGGATCCGGAATACAGCGTAATGGGTCGGGTCGCCCGACGCATCTGGGCCATTGCCCTGCGCGACAAATACGGCGCCAATGCCCGCAGCCAGAAGCTGAAATACCACATCCAGACCTCGGGCCGTTCCCTGCATGCCCAGGAGATGAACTTCAACGATATCCGCACCACCCTGCAGGCCCTGCTGGCCATCAATGACAACTGCAACAGCCTGCATACCAATGCCTTCGATGAGGCTATCACTACCCCCACCGAGGCCTCGGTGCGCCGTGCCCTGGCCATCCAGCTGATTATCAACCGGGAGTTTGGCCTGAGTAAAAACGAAAACCCCAACCAGGGCGCTTTCATCATCAACGAGCTCACTGATCTGGTGGAAGAGGCAGTGCTGCAGGAGTTTGAGCGCATCAGCGAACGCGGCGGCGTGCTGGGCGCGATGGAGACCGGCTATCAGCGGGGCCGAATCCAGGAAGAGTCCATGGTGTATGAGCACCGCAAACACGATGGCAGCCTGCCCATCATTGGGGTGAACACCTTTAAGCCGGAAACCCCGGAAGAAAACCCCAGCATTGAACTGGCTCGCTCCACCGATGAGGAAAAGCAGCTGCAGATTTCCCGGCTGCAGGATTTCCACCAGCGCCATGAGTCTGACAGCGCTAAGGCCTTGCAAGCCGTGCGTCAGGCGGTGATCGATCGGGACAACGTGTTTGAGTCCCTGATGAAAGCGGTGCGCTGCTGTTCCCTGGGCCAGATCACCGAGGAGCTGTTTACCGTGGGCGGTCAATACCGACGCAGCATGTAGGCTCTGGT
>CAYGPO010000015.1:32995-41813 GCA_964351665.1 uncultured Gammaproteobacteria bacterium
CCGAGGAGCTGTTTACCGTGGGCGGTCAATACCGACGCAGCATGTAGGCTCTGGTTTAGGCTCTGGTCTATGCTCTGGATGGGCTATGAAATGCCGTGGGGATGTTGCTAGTATTGCTGGGACTTAAGCCCTAAGTTCCCGGTAACCCTCTATGGCTGCGCGATCCGTCCTTTTCCTGGCCCTGCTTTGTGGCTGCTTTACAGGTTTTGCGGCTGAGATTCCGCTGGAGAATTTTGCCCGACCGGCTGAGTATCAATCCCTTCGAATCTCCCCCGATGGAAAGTACCTGGCCGCCTTGGTTCCCAACCAAAGCCAAAATGCGCTGGTAATCGTTGAGCGCAAAAGTATGTCGATCACCTCGTCTATCCGGATCATCCCGAGAGTCTCGCCCTGACTAAGGCGCTGGTTAAGGCCGGTAAAGAATTTGAGCTGGTGGAAGAGCGCCGTGAAGGCCACGGCTTTGTTAATCCAGAAACCCGGCGCCAGTTTTTTCAGGCCAAACTGGATTTTTTCAACCGGCATATCGGCCCAGGAATCTGCCGGCATTTTCAACCCTTAATCGTCAGCGCTCCAGCCGATACCGAAACGCTACCCGGCTCTCCTGGCCCAGCTCCGACTCGGCGGTCCATAGGTCTGAGATGCGGTAACGAAGGCGGATTAACTGAATGGGTTCCAGCAGATCTACCGTATATCCGATGTAGAGGTTGGGGGAGATCTGCTTGCCAATGGCCACCGCCAGCCCGCCGAGCTCCTGGGTCAACGAGACCTGAGGCAGGCTGCCATTTTCTCCCAGCGCGCCCAGGCGTTTGTTGCCCTGGGAAAGGGCCAAGCCCAGGGCCGCGCTGGACAGCCGGTCGGACTGGCTTTCGTCCAGGCCGCTGCCGTTTCGTTCACCCAGCACCAGCAAGGCCAGCTGGTCAGACTCATTCATGGCCGGCTCGGACTCCAGCACCGCGCTGAGGCTGGAGGCGCGCCCGGTCACCCGCACACCAACTTTGGCATCCCCCACTTCGCGGAAGGCAAAAAAATCAATGGCCGGATCATTCAAAGGCGTTTCCACATAGTTTAAGGCGCCGCGCTCGATGGTCAGTTTCTGGCCAAAGGCGTCGTAGCTTCCGGTCAGTAACAGCTGGCCATTGCCCAGCATCACGCCGCCAATTTTCTGGCGCACCCGAAGGCTGCCGCTGATGTCGCCTTTCAGGCCATAGCCGGTGACCGGCAGCGGCTTCGGGATGCGCACTCGCACGTCCAGTTCGCTGCCTGAACGAACCACCCGCTCAGTGGGCTGGGAGGCGTCAACGATGATTACATCCGGACTGGCTGAAACGCCGCTGGAGGCAGCGGTCAAGGCCACCAAACCTTCATTGATTACAACCTCTCCGTTGACCCGTGTCACCGCGCCATCCACCCGCACCGACAGATCGGGGCTGGCTGCCAGGCTGAGCGCATCACTGTCGGCAATCAGAAGATCCTCACCCTTGAGGTTAACCGCCAGCGTCAGGGTCTCGCCCAGGGCTGCGCTGCCGCTGAGTTCACCCCGGCCTTCACCCGATTTAATGGTCCCTCGGAAAGTGCCGCCGCCAGCACTGGGCAGGTTCACGGTGAAGTCCAGCAGCGGGGAGATGTTGAGACCAGGCACATCTACTGTGACCTGTTGCACCTGGGCAGTGCCGGATACCGCGGGTGCCGCGGCTGGCCCGACTGCCGTCAGATTGACAGCCAGAGGGCCACCGTGAAGATCAATCTCTGGCAGCAGTGCTGAGAGCATATCCAGGTGATCTGCGCTGAGGTTGGTGACGATGTCCATTTGAGGTTGCTCAAGCAGCTCAGTCAGCACACCGTTGGCGGTCAGGGTGCCATCAGCAAAACCCGCGTGCAGGGATACATCAGCAGATTGACTGCTGCCTTCCACCACCAGATTAAGATCTCTCAGCGGTTGCAGCAAAGCGCCCGATTCCGCCCCAGGGCTACCTTCGGGCGCCGGAATTTCCATCCCCGCCATCATCAGCTGGAGGTTTATTTGATCCTGGCCGCTGCTGCGGGCCACTGAGGCCTGCAGGGAAACCGGGCTGAGAATTTTCAGTCCGGCAGGAGCGGTGGGCCACCAGCGGCGCCAGTTGAGGGCTGCCAGCCCCTGCTCGGCCAACGCCAGCTCGGTATCAAGGTTCAGATTGTCTGGGCTGGCTTCTGCCATCAGGCAAAGCTTCACGCCGCTGCCGGAAAGACAGCCGGTGTTTAGGCTTTGCGCAGACCGGGACAGGCTGCCGCGCCAGGGCTGGTCATTAGTCAATTCCGGCAGGTCGATGGGCGCCAGCTGCAGGGTCTGCAGCTGGTAGTTGTATTGATCGGTTTGCCATTGGCCGCTGCCGGCCAGGTTCAGTCTGCCTAGATCACTGCTGAGATTCAGATCAAAGCGATGATCAACCGGGGGGCCGTCCAGGCTGAACTGGGTCTGGGTGATCTTAACCGTCCCAAGGTCCAGGCCGGTGAGGTCCAGGCTTGAGGTTTCAGGGCTCAGGTTCAGCTGGGCCGTGTCAACTTTGTATTCACCAAAACCCACCTCACGCAAATTTACCGCGCCCAGCAGCGGCGGCCAGACACCGTCCCGGATCAGTGTCTCGGGTTGATCAGCGATGCTGATGAGCTGCTGCGGGTTAGCGCGTAGCTGGGCGCTGATGGAGCCGCGGATATCCGGCCATAGGGTCTGCAGCTCACTGACGGCAATATCGGCGCTTAGCTGCTGGGGGGAGGTCAGGCTTAGCGTTAGCTGATTATTAGCCCCGGCATCCAGGCGAAGCTCTCCGCTGCGGGCCTGGGGCCCTGCCATCAGCACCCTGCCGTTCAGGCTAATGGCGGGGCTAAGTCCACTGCTGCTCAGCTGAAGATCGACAAGAGTTTGTGGTTCGCCATCGGCGAGGCGACTGTCGGCGTTCAGATTGCCTTGTAAGACGCCGCTTAGCTGTGGATGAAGGCGAGCGAGGTTGAGGTCGGCCAGGGTTAGCTGGGCCTGGGCCCGCAGCGGCTGCTCCAGCCACAGCTCCGCGTCACCGTTGATCCGTCCGTCCGCCGCCAGCACCTGCAGCTCGATGAGCTTGAGCTGGCTGAAATTGACGAAAGAAAACTGGCTGCTGGCAGCAAGATCACCGGTCTGTTCAAGGCCCCGGGCGCTGGCCTGAAACTGACCCTTAAGGCTATTGTAGGCTCCGCTGGCCTGCACCTGAACCGTGGCGGAGGCGGTTTCTGTAGGGCTTGGGTGGATGATTTGAAGATCCGCGGCAAACAGCTGTTCCCCATCAAGGGCTGCGCTCAAATTCAGGCTCAATGGGCCAGCGCTACCGGCACTTTGAAGCTGCCAGCGTTGATCCTTCAAGCCAAAGTCCAGGGGCGCCAGTTCGATGGCGTGCCCGGCCTGATTGCCCGACAGGGTGCCCGAGCTGGACTCGATGTCGCCGCGGGTTTGCCACTGAAGATTCAGCCCGTTGTCAGGGTCGGTGCTGTTGACCGAGACGGACAGCTCATGACGGTAGGGCCACCGGGGAGTGGTCTGGGCGGTCAATGACAGGGCCTGTTCGGCGAGTTCAACCTGCAGCTGGCTGATTTGCCACAGGGTCTGCTTAAGACTTGCGCTGAGCTTAATCTCAGGGATGACTCTGGGCTCGCTGACAACCGGGATTAGCCGGGTATCGGTCATGGACAGTTCCTGCACCACAATCTCCACCGGAAGTGCCAGTGACTGGGGCGGGGCTACCTTGGGCGGCCCGCTGGATTCGTCGGGTTCGTCGGCGGGTGGCAAAGTCACTACCAGCTTGTGGCTGCTGAGTTTTCGGATCTCAAGCTCTGCACCGAGCAGCCCGGCGGGCGACCAGGACAGGGCGATGGTGTCCGCTTTGATGGTGGTCTGTCCAAGCTGCAGCTTCAGCCCTTTACCCTGAAGGTCCGCCAGTGAGCCTTCCAGCTCGACAAACTCAACGTCGACGCCACCTACCGATTTCGCCAGTGCCAGCGCCAGGGACAATCCTGGCCGGGTATAAAGCATCGTCAGTAGGGTAATGATCACCAGCACAAGCAGTGCCGTAGCCATGAAAGCCAGGCGCTTCAACCAGGGCCGGCGGCGCGGCGTTGCCGTGACGTCCTGGCTCATAGATCCGGCCCGGCGGAGAAGTGAATCTTGAAACTGGACTCTGAGTCGGACAGGGCGCTGGCAATGTCCAGGCGCAGCGGTCCAATGGGCGTCAGCCAACGCAGTCCAAGGCCAGCGGAGTAGGCAACCTCATCGTTATTGCCGCCGAAGGCATTGCCGGCGTCAACGAAGGCGGCCCAGCGAAATTTTCCCCGCAGCGGACCGTCGATCTCAGCGCTGGTTACCGCCAAATACTCGCCGCCCAGGATTTCACCCAGATCGTCCAGCGGGCCCAGTTCTTCGAAATCAAAGCCCCGCACGCTGGCGTCACCACCGGCGAAAAACCGCAGGGAGGCCGGAGTCAGACTGAAATCCTCTGCCCACAGTGCGCCCAGTTGGCCCCTCACCAGCAGGCGATAATCATCACCCAGTCCGTAGATGGTTTTGGCGTTGAGCTCCAGGCGGCTGATGTTGGTGTCCGAGGCCAGCGCGTCAGCTCCGGCCTGGACCACAGCGCTGGCCCGCCAGCCACTGCGGGGCACAGCGCTGCCGTCACTTTCCGTGCGGGACAGCTCCACACTGCCCAGTAAGAAGCCTACCCGCTCATCCTGCTGGCCAATTTGAAAATCTTCCACCAGATAGGTCAACCCGTCGACCCGCCGCCATTGGCCCCAGCGAGACAGCCGGGACACGGCTGCTCGAACCGTGTTGCGGTCTGAGCTATCGGTGGATTCATCCACAAAGTTCAGACCCAGGCTGAGGGACCGGTCGATATCTGAGGCGGAGGGAATATCCAGTCTAGCCGCCGCCAGGGAGCGGCGACTGGCCAGCTCCAGGCGCAGCCGACCCTGGTAACCCCGGCTGTTGAGCCAGCGTCTCTCGGCTCCGAGTTCCACCCCCGGGCCTGCGTCGGTGGCGTAAATAACACCGGCTTGATAGGCCGATTGTTTGCGCTGGGTGAGCTGTACTTCAATGGGGACCGTGCCACTGATTGGGTCAAGGTTGCCGGGCACAATCTCCACCGCGCCGAAATAGCCGCTGGCCCGCAGACCTTGACTAAGGGTTTGCAGCTTGGTCTCGGAAAAAAACTCGCCCTGGGAAATTGTCACATACCGCTGCAGGAAGCTGCGCTCCAAGGGGCTGTCGGTAAAGCTGACCTGACCAAAGCGAAAGCGTTGACCCGGATCCCAGGTGAGATCTATTTCTGCTGAGTGCCTGCCGCGATTGACCCGCACTTCATGGGTCAGCAGCTGGCTGGACAGGTAACCATGGCTCAGCAGCCAGCCGGCGATGGCCTGTTTGCCGCTTTCGTATTTGGGGTGATTGAGCACCGAGCCTAGCTTCAGCGGAAAGCTCACCGCTGGCGCTACCGCGGGATCGGTAAAGCGAATCGCAATTGCCGTTACCCGCACCGGTTCGCCGGCTTGGATCAGGATCTCTACCCGCTTTATCTCACCGTCTGCTCCGGTATCTGCCTGGCCGCTGACGACGGCATCGTAGTAGCCCGTGGGCTGCAGCGCCTTGGCACCTTCAACGGCCAGTTTGCGCAGCCAGAAATCCAGCCCCTCATGGCTTTTCAAATCCGCCAGCCGGCGGGCCGGGGTGGTGGCGGCAACCGCATCACGCTGGGTTTTAGTGCCTCCGGCGTAGGTCAGTTCCAGCGCCGTGGCGCTCAATGGAATGGCCGCAGCTATGATCGCAGCAGCGACCACAGCAATGGCGAAGATCTGCCGCAGCCTTGATGGCGGGAAAAACGCGGTTTTTCCGGAACAGGGAGCAAAGGTAAGAAGAAAAGACATGCGTAAGGTCAGACAGTTAAACCAGCAAAAGGTGCCGGTACTGGTGCGAGGAGTTCTGACGCCAGTGGTTTTGTTAAACTAATGCTCTTTCTGTTTCGGAGCTTATCACGCCATGCCATCGTTTGATGTTGTTTCTGAAGTTGATCATCACGAGTTAGCTAACGCGGTTGATCAGGCTAACCGAGAGGTGGGTACACGGTTTGATTTTAAGGGCAGCGATGCCCAGTTTGAAGTCAAACAGTCCATCATTGAGCTCAGCGCCCAGACAAAGTTTCAGCTGGGCCAGATGTTAGACATTCTCTACGGCAAACTGGCCAAGCGGGGTATTGATACGGCAGCGCTGGAAACTTCAGAGCCGGTGGTGATGGCTAAAACCGCGACCCAGACTGCCACCGTCCGTGAAGGCATCGAAACGCTGCTGGCGAAAAAAATGGTCAAGCAGATCAAAGACAGCAAGCTGAAGGTGCAGTCTCAAATCCAGGGCGATCAGCTTCGGGTCACCGGCAAAAAACGCGATGACCTGCAGGCGGTGATGGCGCTGTTGAAAGAGTCGGATCTGGGACTGCCGCTGCAGTTCAAGAATTTCCGTGACTAGTGTCCCGTTTGGTTGAACCCACCATGGCCAGCACCGTGGCCGCGATAAATGGCAGCAGTCGCTCGGCGATATCGCCGGGGGTATTGGGCAGGGTGTAGAGCACCGCGGTGAGTCCAAACCCGGCCAGCATACTGGCCAGGGCAAAGGGCGGGCTAATGGTTCGCTGACACAGCATCACAATAAGCATTGGGCCAAAGGCTGCGCCCAATCCGTTCCAGGCAAACAGCACCCGGGAAAAGATGGATGCTGGCAGGGCGGATGCCATCCAGACCGAAGCCACGCAGAGTGCAGCCATCACCAATCTTGATACCAGCAGCGAGCGTTTTGGCCAGCGTCTGGCCAGCCCCATATCGTGGGCCACGGACGCCGCCGCCACCAGCAGCTGGCTGTCAGCGGTGGACATAATCGCCGACAGCACTGCGGCGGTGATCACGCCGCTGATAACCACCGGAAACAAACTGTTGGTCAGATCAAAAAACAGGGTTTCAGCGTTGCCAGCATCAGGCGTGAGCAGTCGGCCGCACCAGCCCAACACCAACATACCGGTGAGCACAATCACAAACCAGGCCACCGACATCAGCCGCGCCTGAGCCAGAGATTTCTCATCTCGCAGCGCCATGAAGCGGTTCAGCAACTGGGGCTGGCCGAAGGTCCCAAGTCCCACCAACATCATGCCGGCGGCAAAACCGGCGGCTGAGATACCGACAAATCCGCCGCCGGCGCCTGGGGAAAGTTCAGGCAGAGCAGCCAGCAGAGCTGCCGGGCCGCCGATGGCGCTAAGGGCCGCGATCGGCAGCAGCACGGCGGCGATGCACATTAGGGTGCCCTGCAAGGCATCGGTGACGCTGACTGCCCAGAAGCCTCCCAGCAGAGTATAGATGAGCACAATGGCCGCGCCCAGCCATAGGGCGTGGCCGGAGTCGATATCAAAATTGCTGGTGAAGGTATTGCCGGCGCCCTGGAACTGGGCCGCCACATAAAAGACAAAACAAAACAGCACGATGAGGGAAGCGCTGATTGCCAGTGCGGCTCGCCAGGGGCCGCTGGATTCACCCAGCAGCACGTCGGTCACGGTTAGGGCAGCGCCGCCGGCGGTTCGGGCCTGCAGCCTGGGCGCCAGCCAAAACCAGCACACCATGTGGGCGGTGACGATACCCGGCAGCAGCCAAACGGCGCCAAGACCCAGGGTGAAGGCGGCCCCGCTGACCCCCAGTAAGGTCCAGGCAGACGATGAACTGGCGGCGTAGCTGATGGCCGCCACAAAGGGCCCCAGCTGCTGGCCGCCGAGAAAGTAATCTTCGGTGGAGTGGGTCCTGCGCTGGGCCCACACACCAATGGCCAGCAGTAACAGCTTGTAAGTCACCAGGGTGACCAGCACAACGGTGGCGCGTTCCATGTCAGTCAAATTCTGCTTCTAAGCGGCGAATTCTACCCCATCAGCTGATCGGTAATGCTAAGGTAGCGCGGTCTAAAATCAGGGAAGCCCCGATGAACACAGCATGGCTGGCGAGATTGACATTTCTGCTTGGATTTGCGGCGGCTGCGGTGCTGTTGCTTACCGGGCCTGCCTATCGCAACGGCTGGTGGGACGTGGGTACGGTATTTTTCAAAGCCTATCCCGGTATCGTTTATGGGGCCATGGCGGCGGTGGTTTTGGGCCTGTTGTCACTGCTTGTCCGCTGGCGATCGGGCCGCGGCTCGGTATTTCTGGCGCTGCTGGGTATGGTGCTGGCTGCGGCGGCGGCCAGCGTGCCCATCGGTCTTAAATCCAAGGCCGGCAAACTGCCCCTGATCCATGACATCACCACCAATACGTCCAATCCCCCGGCCTTTGTCGCGATAGCCCCGCTGCGCGCTGATGCGCCCAATCCCATTAGCTACGCCGGCGAGGAAGTGGCTGCCAAACAGCGCGAAGCTTATCCAGACATTCAGACCATCAAGATTCGTGAGTCCGTGGACGTGGTATTTCCCCGGGCTGAAGCTGTTGCCCGGGAGCTGGGCTGGACTGTGCACGAAGCCAACATGGCCGATGGACGCATAGAAGCCACCGATGTGACCGCCTGGTTTGGATTTTCCGATGATGTGGTGATCCGCATCAGCGCCGGCAACTCAGTGACCCTGGTGGACCTACGCTCCAAGTCCCGGGTGGGTTTATCGGACATCGGCGCCAACGCCGATCGCATTCGGCTGTTCAGAGATACGCTGCTGGCAAGCCTGCTGTAGGGGTGCGGCCAGAGGATGCGGCCAGAGGATGCGGCCAGAGGAAGCGATTAAGGGCCGGACTCTTCAGCCACCAACGCCAGC
>CAYGPO010000015.1:41913-53613 GCA_964351665.1 uncultured Gammaproteobacteria bacterium
GGATGCGGCCAGAGGAAGCGATTAAGGGCCGGACTCTTCAGCCACCAACGCCAGCTGCCGGCCGTTGGGGCTTAAGGCCATCCGGCTGATGGCGCCAACCTTGGTGGTGGACAGATCGATTTTCGGCACCCAGGCCGGCTGAAGCCGGGTCCACTGGTACAGAACGCTGCCGTCGGCCATCCAGATATCCCCCTGCGCACTGATGGCAAAGTCTTCCCGCTGGGGCAAGGTGGGGGCAATGAACCGGGTGCTGTCCACGGCATAATCGTAGGCGTTAATTACCCAGCGAGTGCTGTCTGCTGACTTACTCACGAAGGCCACCTGGGTGGTGCCCGGGATGCTCACCAGCCCGCGACCAATGTTCTGCGCCACCGGCAGGGCGATTCCCGCAGGGCCCACCAGCTGTAAGCTCGGCGGTTCACCGAGAACAAACACCAGTGCAATGCGTGGCGCCGCCCAGGCGTGATAACCCACCGGTTCAATATTCTCAAAAAGCACCTGAGGAGGCTGGCCATCCAGCGGAATTTTCCACAGTCGCTGCCGCTGATCGGCTTCCACTCGGATCACCGAAAGCGCGTTGACCCTGGGCATCAGGGTAGGGGAGTAGTCGCTGGCTGGATCGTCCAGCACGGTCTCGGTGCTGGCGCTGGCAATGTCATAGGCCATGACGTTGGCCCGGTTGCGGCGGATTCGGGTGAAGTAGATGGTGCCGCCGTCAGCAGAAAACTGCGGTTGATTGTCATAACCCGGCACATCGGTAATGCGCAAAACCACGGTTCGAGATTGATCCAGGGCCTCAAGATCCAGCAGGTAAATATCGGTGGCGGTCTGGGCAGTGGCGGCGGCCGAACTTAAACCGAAGGTAACGCTGAGCAAAAGCCTGGCGATCATCGGCTTCATGGAAGGTGCTCCGCAACCATCGGGCTTAGTAGCTCAAAACGCCAGCCGGCCAGCTTCCGCGAAGGGCTGCCCACCTGCAGCAGGTGCAGCAATTCGCGCTTTCCGCAGAGTACCTCAGGAGCAAGGTCCAGTTGCTCGGCGAGATCGGAGATTTGACTTCGGAGATTACTCACCAGCGCCTTTGCGCTGCGATCCAGAGGTTCTGGCTGGGCCGCTGGATGGTCGGTTGCCGCTGCGGCGTCGCCCAGGGTGGTCATGATGGCGCTGGCCCAGCGCGACACGCTGCGGGGATGTTCCAGAGTAAGTGCCAGCATTGCGTCCCGCTGGAGGGGTAGTTCCCGCGCCAGGGTCAGCAGGTCATTGTCGGTGATGATATGGCTGCGAGGCCGATCTTTCTCCCGCGCCGTCAGCTCCCGCCAGCGAATCAGGCCGGCAATGGCTGAGCGCTGCGGGCCGTCAAGACGCCAGACCTGTTTGAAGCGCTGGTACTGCATTTCCAGATGTTGCTCAAGGGTGGTGCGGGCCACCGATTGGTCACAGTCGGATATCAGCCAGTCCATCCGCTCCAGCGACGTTAGCTTTTCACTCAGTTTATGGTGCAGCTCGTGCAGATGGGCCACGTCAAGGGCCGCATAGCGGATTTGCGCCTCGCTCAAGGGGCGGGCGACCCAGTCGGAGCGGGTCACATCTTTTTCAATTTCCGTTCCGCATTGGTCCAGCACCAGCGCCTGGTAGCTTAGGCTGGAGCCCATGCCGCTCAGCGCGGCGGCCACCTGGGTGTCAAAAAACCCCGCTAGGGGCTGCTCGCCAAGGCGCTGGAAAATTTCAATATCTTCAGACCCGCTGTGGATGATTTTGGTGGTGTCAGGGTCTGCCAGCAGGGCGCTAAACGGGGCCCAATCGGAGATCTCCAGGGGATCAATCAGCCAGCACTGCCCGTCACCGCCGACCTGGATCAGACCGAGTTTGGCGAAGTAGGTGCGGGTGCGGACAAATTCTGTGTCAACGCCAATGGCATGTAGGGTTTGCCAAGTCTGGCAGGCGGAAGCCAGAGCGCTGTTGTCTTTGATCCAGATTACGGGAGGGGCGGCATTGCTGTCGGTATTGGTTTCGGCCATTGGGCACCGGGGGGAAAAACAATGCGGCATCATAGCCGATTCGACGGCCAGGGGGACCCTGGGCAAGCAATCTGCCGAGGTTTCCAATCTGCTTAGCTCCGGTCAGTATGGCGGCGACCATACACCTGGGATGGGTTAACTGAACTTTAACAAAAGGCGCTTAACCCTTTGTTTAATAAATAAATTACTCATTATTGCTCTGGGCGCGGTCGGGGCGAAAAATGCCCAAAGTCACTTGCGTGTCGTTCCGCCATAGCCTAGTTTGGATCCCATGAGAAACCGACTGGGCCTGTTCCGGTTAGGTGACGCTCCCAACTCCGATGCCAAAAACCGAAACCACAACATTGATGCCCCTGAAAAAGCTACGGCTTGGTCTGTTGGCCGTAGGCTTGCTGGCTTTTGCTTTGGTATTTCTGGGTTTCAGGCGTCATGAGCCGGCGCAGCCGGCCCAAGTAACGCCGGAGCTGGCGGTCCAATTGCCCGACCTTGGCGCTGCGCCCGAGTCATCGCCGGCGCCAAGTATTCCCGATCAGCTGGATCCGGCGGCCTGGCGTTCAGGCAATCTGGCTACGGAATCTGAGGTAGATAACGTTGAGGCGGAGCTGGCGTTGGCAGACCAGCTGCTGGCTGACGGCCAGATTTATGCGCCGGATCAGACCGCAGCCCTGGGCCGATACGCCGCTATTTTGCGCGCCAATCCGGCCCATGAGGCGGCCACCGAGGGATTTAATTCAGCCCTGTCGCTGTTGATGGAGCAGCTTAGAGAGCACGCCCAGCGGCGGGAGATTTCGGCGGGTGCTGGCATTTATCAGGCCTTGCGCCGGGTTGGCGTAGAAAGCCCCGAGCTCACCGTTCTGGGTGACCGACTGGAAGCGTTGGAAAAAAGTGCTGGGCTGATGGCCAGGGCCGAGCAGGACATTCAGGCCGGACGCCTGCTGGAGCCCGCTGGCCGCAGCGCGCTGGATCGTCTCCGCAGAGCACTCCAGCTTGACCCCAGCAGCACGGCCCTGGCTGATCGTTTGGTTGCGCTGGAGCGACGGCTGGTGGAAGCAGCGCTGGCGGCGGCTCGCAATAGAGAGTTTGTTAAAGCCCGGCGCCTGCTCGACGGTGCCCAGCGTGCCCGCGGCGGATCCTCCGCCGTGGTCTCCGCTGGGCAGCAGGTGGCCAGCTTTCGCCAGGAACAAATTGAGCAAACCTCCAGCGCGGCCCGTCTGGCCATGGCTGACAGCCGCTATCGCGACGCTGAGCAGGCCATTGAGTCGGCTCGAAGCCTGGGGGCAGAGTCATCGCTGGTGGCAGCCCTCAACGATGAGTTGCGACACAGTCGTCTGTACAGCGTCTACCAGCCGGGACAGAACTTCGCCGACCCGCTGGCTGCCGGGGGCAGCGGTCCGACCATGGTGGTGCTGCCCCACGGCAGTTTTCAGATGGGCGCCCGGGTCAGCGATGAGCAGCAAAACCGGGTCGAACTTCCTGCCCACACGGTGAATTTTGCCCGGGGCTTTGCCCTGGCCAGGCATGAGGTGACGGTGGCTCAGTTTAGCCAATTCGTGAACGCCAGCGGCTATCAGACCGACGCTGAACGTGAGGGCTTTTCCCAGGTCTATCGGGAAATTACCGGCCGGGTCGGACGGCGCTCAGGCGTTGATTGGCGCCGGGCCTACAATGGACGGGAGGCAGAGCCTGACATGCCCGTGGTGCACGTGTCTTTTGCTGATGCCCGGGCATACAGCCGCTGGCTCGCAGAGCAAACCAATGCGCCTTATCGCTTACCCTCAGAAGCGGAGTTTGAATACGGGGCTCGCGCTGGCCGTCAGACTCGCTACTGGTGGGGCGATGGCGCGCCGGACACCCCGGTGGAGAATTTAACCGGCGAGGGCGATCGCTCAGCCCGGGAAATGAGTTGGACGGTAGCCTTTGATGACTACTCTGACGGCTACTGGGGCCCCGCGCCGGCGGCGCGCCTCAGTGCCAATCCCTTTGGTTTGTTTGATATGACGGGCAACGTCCAGGAATGGGTGGCTGACTGCTGGCACGACAGCTATGTCCGCGCCCCCGGCGATGGTTCTGCCTGGGTCAATCGCGGTTGTGATCTGCGGGTGGTGCGAGGGACCTTCTGGGGTGGGGCTCCTGAAACCGCCAGAGCCAGCGCCAGGCACGCCTTCGATACCGGCACCCGGGGGGCGTCTATTGGATTCAGGGTAGCTCGGGACCTGGTCGTACTGCCTCCCCAGGTGGCCAATCACTAAACAGCTTTTGCTGGTTGACGCTTGCCTGGGCCAGAGTCCAAAGACAGGTAGCGGCAGACAATCACAGCATGCCTAAAGCTTTTGCCGCAGCTGTTGCTACAGATCGGGCAGGCTTCGGGCGATGTCGATGTCGCCGCCGCAGTTGCCTAAGCTACAGCCCGCCGAGCCAACGCCGATGCCGCGATTCATGCGAGCCATGTCGCCCTGGCTTTTCCTCGCCGCTTCCCGGGAGTTGAAGCAAACCCGGGTGACCAGATGAGTACCTACCCGGCGAACCCTCTGGCAATATAGATTTTCCGCAAAACGCACGTCCACCTCACCCAGCTCTTCAACCAGGGCAGCCACGTCTGCGCTCACGGCAGTCTTTTCACCGGGATTCATCCCCCGAGCCTGGGTCGACGCGCAGCCGCTGCACAGCGCGGCCAGTAGCAGTCCTGCAGCCCCTGCTAACACGGGTTTTGGATGAAATTTCATAGGATCTCCCTGGTATGCTCGCCGTTTCTGGCTGGCTATAACTACGATCACCTTCGTAAGACTAAAAGATTCGGTGTTGCGAGGCAACGTGGCAAAATACCCGGCGTGGAGCTGGCCTGCACCATTCATCAACCCGCAGTCACCTCTAAGGGGTGTTTTGCCATCAATGCCATGGGTCTAATCGCTGCGAATGAATACGCTGTAAAGCGATTGCTGCCCTGGGGAATTACAGCCGGGTCAATACCTTACTTGTCGCACCGCACATCAGGAGCCGAAACAACCATGCTGCCGCCACTGTTATCTGCTGCCCAGCGCAGGGAATTTGAAACCCAGGGTTTTCTGGTGCTTCCCAATTATTGCCCAGAAGCTGTGGTGCACGGGCTTAAATCCCGGATGAGTCAACTGCTTAGCGACTTTGATCCAGTCCAGCATAAGAGCCAGTTTTTCGGCGATAACGGAGCCAGTGACGATGCCTATCTGCTCGATTCCGGGGATAAGATCCGCTTTTTTCTTGAGCCAGCTGCGCTGGATGCTGAGGGCCAGCTGAGTCGACCAGTCAATCAATGCGTCAACAAAGCTGGCCACGCCCTGCACGATCTTGATAGCGTGTTTCGCCAGGCCACCGATCAGCTTGCCTTTGGCCAACTGGCCGCTGAGCTGGGTCAGGCGCAGCCCCAGGCTCTGCAGAGCATGTATCTGTTCAAGCAGCCCCGAATTGGCGCACCGGTGGCCTTACACCAGGACGCCACTTTCCTGTATACCGAGCCTGCCAGCGTGCTGGGATTCTGGCTGGCGCTGGACCATGCCAGTGAGGAAAACGGCTGTCTGTGGGCCTTGCCCGGCGGCCACCGGCTTGGCCTGAAGCGGCGCATGCGACGGGTCGCTGACGGCACTAAAATGGAGCTGTTGGACCCCAATCCGTTTCCCGACAATGGGCTCACGCCGTTACCCGTGGATCAAGGTTCGCTGGTTATTCTGCATGGCCTGCTGCCCCACTTGAGCCAGCCCAATCGTTCCACCATGCCTCGCCATGCTTACAGCCTGCATCTGGTTGACGGCGCCGCCCACTATCCCCAGGACAACTGGCTGCAGCGGGCGGAAAACCGGCCCGGTTCATGAGCGCGTCCAAGGCACTGCTGATGGCCTGGGCCGCACCTCGCCCTCGGTTTAGCGCCGGGTGAGCCTTCGACTGCGTTCCACCTTGCTGGTGATAGCAGCAGGGGTATTTCTCAGCACCGCGGGCATCGGCGTTCGCCTGCTGGAGCAAGCCAGCGGCATTCAGGTGGTGTTTTACCGGTCTTTGGGAATGGCGCTGTTTCTGCTGGCGGTGGTATTGGTCCGATACGGCCGCGGGGCGCCAGCGGCATTGCTGGGGCTGGGTGCCAGCGGCCTGGTGGCAGGGGTGTTTTTTGCCCTGGCCTCCATTTCGGTGATTTTCGCACTGCTTAACACCACGGTGGCCAACGCCATGTTTATTATTTCTCTGGCGCCGTTTTTCACCGCTGTAGGTGGCTGGTTGGTGTTAGGTGAGAGGGTGGCATTGAAAACCTGGCTGGCGATGGCGGTGGCCGCCGCCGGGGTGCTGGTGATGGTAGAGGGTGCGCTCAGTGGTGATGGGTTGCTGGGTATGGCCTATGCGTTGGCGATGGCCCTAAGCTATGCCGGTTTTAATATCGCCATTCGTGCTGGTCGCAATGGTGATATGACGCCGGCGATTTGCCTGTCGGGTTTTGCCCTGGCTGGGGTGAGCGCGATCTGGGTTGAGCCGTTCGCCCTGCCGCCCAGGGATCTGCTGATTTGTCTTGGGCTTGGGGTTTTTCAGGCCGGACTGGGGGGCTTAATGCTGGTTTATGGCGCCCGGGGGCTGCCGGCGGTGCAGGTGAATTTTCTGGCTATGGCGGAAGTGGTGTTAAGCCCACTGTGGGTGTGGCTGATCGTCAACGAAACGCCAGCCTCGACAACGCTGCTGGGCGGCGCGGTTATTGTCGCCGCGATCAGCTATCAGGCGCTGTCCTCTAGCCCTGAGTCAGATCCTCATCACTGAGCCTATGGCCCCAGTCGCGCTTTGCTTCAAGGTACCGCTGATTGCGGGGATTGACCCCAATCAGGTGTTTTACCGGACTGATTTGGTTCAGCCCGCAGGCAGCTAGATCTTCGATTTTCTTTGGGTTGTTGGTGAGCAGGCGCATGGGCCGATCACCCACAAAGTGATGCAGCAACGAGGCGGCATCGGTGAAGTCCCGACTGTCGTCGGGTAGCCCCAGCAGTCGGTTAGCCTGGTAAGTGTCCTGACCCTGATCCTGCAGCAGGTAGGTGGCCGCCTTGGCCCACAGGCCAATGCCTCGTCCCTCGTGGCCGGCCATGTAGATGAGCATGCCACCCGCCGGATCGCCGGCGATCTGCTGCAGTGCGCTCTCCAGCTGAGGGCCGCATTCACACCGCTGGGAACCAAAAACGTCACCGGTGAGGCAGCTGGAATGCACTCTCACCAGGGGATTGGTCCAGGTCTGGGGATCGCCGGTGATCAGCACGCTGTTCACCGCCATACTGGTGGCAAGCAGCGAAAACAGCTGGCCGCCGCCGGCCTCCCTGAGCTGGCTGGCCAGGGCCTCCACCTGTCCCAGCTCGGTGCTGCGCACCGCAACATACCAACGGGCCTCAATGGGCTCACCTTTGGTGCGGGTGACCGGCAGCGGGATTGGGCCCAGCAGATTCAAGCTTGTGCCCTGGGGCAGCTCAGCGGCGTCGCTGATGGGCAGGGTCTGGCCGCGGGCGTCGATTCGCTGCAGCTTGCCCTGACTGATCAGCTGCTGACGAATTTTCGGATCAAGATAAGTAAACATCAGCCCCGGCCTAAACCGGTGAGGCGGGCAAGCCAGCCCTTGGAATCGCTGCCCAGTTCGATGATCTCGGCTGGATTGACGCCGTATTCGCCATCGGGCAGGGCGCGGCGGATGGTTTTTGGCCTTTCCCGTGAGCTCTGGTTGTAACTCAACAGGTCCAGATTGAGCTGGGGAGATAGGGGTTGGTGGTCGGTGTCCAGTACCACAATCACTCGAGGCTGGGTGCGGAATTTGACGTTTTGAGCCTGCACTACGGCAATTTCTCCTGAGTCCAGTTCCACCAGCGAGCCATTGGGGTAGAGGCCGATGGCGCGAATAAACTCCTCTACGACCTGATCAGAAAATCGTTGATCCCGGTTGTTGTTAAGGGCGTCCATGGCCTGGGTCGAACTTAACACGTGCTCGGTGTAGGGTTTTTGGCTGGTGACGGTGTCGTACCAGTCCACCACCCCCACCAGTCTTGCCAGAAGGGGTATTTGGTCGCCCAACAGGCCCTGGGGATAACCGCTGCCGTCGTATCGTTCATGGTGGGTTCGGATGATCTCAATCACCTCGGGTTCAAGGCTGTGCAGGGCCTCGGCCATATCAACACCGATGTCGACGAAATCGCGGATGCGGGCCAGCTCATCACGGTCCAGTGGTCCGGGCTTTTCCAGCAGCTGACGGGGTAGTCGGGCCTTGCCGATTTGACACAGCAGGCCGCCCCAGGCCAGCCGCTGCAGCTGCCGTTCCACCAGCCCCATGCCACGCCCCAGCACCACCGACAATATGGATGTGCGTAGCAGATGACCGCCCACAAACGACTGGGGAACCACCAGTCGGGTCATCCAGACCATGGGGTCCGGATGGCGAACGACGCTTTCCACCATCGCGGCTACGGGTTCGATCAACGGTTCGATGACCAGCGGTTTGCCAACCCGCACGTCGTTGATCATCTGACGGGTGCCCAGGCGAAACGGTGCGAACACCTGCTGGGCTTTTTTCAGCTCAGTTTGGAAACTGCCAGGCTCAGGATAGTAGTCGGGATCCACCGCAATCCTCGGCCCGCCGGAGACCGGCTCTTTGCCTTCAGATGATGCTGAAGCTTTTGCCGGCGTGGGCCTGGCGACGGCAAACTCACCGGTGCGCGCTGGCAGGTCGTCGTTGTCAGAGCTCATGTCTTTGCAGTGCGGCGCTCAGTAGTCGTCCAACGGAATGGTGACTGCACCCTGGGCGGCGGAGGCAGCGCCAGCGGCGAACTTTGCCAGCAGGCCGCTGAGCTTTTTGTGTGGCTTGACCCAGTTGGCTCGTCGACGGGCCAGTTCGTCATCGTCGACCTTAAGATCGATGCTGCGGTTGTCGGCATCGATGACCAGGGTATCGCCGTCTTCGACCAGCGCCAGGGGGCCACCCACCGCCGCTTCGGGCGCAACGTGGCCAACCACAAAGCCGTGGCTGCCGCCGGAAAAACGGCCGTCAGTGATCAGCGCCACATCCTGTCCCAATCCGGCGCCCATAATGGCGCTGGTGGGGCTCAGCATCTCCCGCATGCCGGGGCCGCCACGGGGGCCCTCGTAGCGAATGACCACCACATCGCCGGCTTTGATAGCGCCTGCCAAAATGGCGTTCAGGGCCGCTTCCTCGCCGTCAAATACCCGCGCGGTGCCGGCAAATCGGGTTCCTTCCTTGCCGGTAATTTTCGCCACCGCACCTTCCGGGCACAGATTGCCCCGCAGCACCACCAGGTGGCTGGAGGATTTGATGGGATTATCCAGGTCTCGAATAATGGTCTGGTCGGGGGGATAATCCGTCACATCAGCCAGATTTTCAGCCAGGGTCTTGCCGGTCACTGTCAGGCAGTCACCGTGCAGCATGCCGGCATCCAGCAGCCGTTTCATCAACGGCTCGATGCCGCCGATGGCCACTAGTTCGGACATGGAGTACTGGCCGCTGGGTCGCAGGTCGGCCAGCAGCGGAACCCGGGCGCCAATGCGGTTGAAGTCGTCCAGGTCTAAGGGCACTCCGGCTTCTCTGGCAATGGCCAGCATGTGCAGCACCAGATTGGTGGACCCGCCCAGGGTGATGGCGACGGTGATGGCGTTCTCAAAGGATTGGGTTGTTACGATATCCAGCGGCTTGATGCCTGCTTTCAGCAGCTCAACCACCGCCGCGCCAGCGCGTTCGCTGTCCTTGATTTTGTGTGGCCCCACCGCTTCCTGGGCTGAGCTATTGGGCAGACTCAGGCCCATGGCCTCAATGGCTGAGGCCATGGTGTTGGCAGTGTACATGCCGCCACAGGAGCCGGCTCCCGGAATGGCGGTTTTTTCGATCTGGGTCAGTTCTGCCTCAGAGATCTTACCGGCAGCGCGGGCTCCCACGGCCTCAAATACCGACACCACGTCGGTGCGCCCAGGCCCGGTTTGAATGGTGCCGCCATACACAAAGACAGACGGCCGGTTCATTCGCACCATGGCCATCACACAGCCCGGCATGTTTTTGTCACAGCCGCCGATGGCCACGAAACCGTCCAAACCCTCGCCCCCCACCACCGCCTCTATGGAATCAGCGATGACCTCCCGGGATATCAGGGAGTAACGCATCCCTGGGGTGCCCATGGAGATGCCGTCGGACACGGTGATGGTGTTAAAAATCAGCGCTTTACCGCCAGCGGCGTCAGCCCCGGCGGCAGCGGCCCGGGCCAGTTCGTCGATGTGCATATTGCAAGGTGTGACCTGGGACCAGGTGGAGGCTATGCCCACCTGGCTACGACGGAAATCTTCGTCGCTGAAGCCCACTGCCCGCAGCATCGCGCGGCTAGGCGCCTGGGCCATGCCGTCGACGATGGTTCGTGAATGGGGACGAATATCTACCTTGATCTTGGTCACGCCGGACTCCGGAAAAGTTACTCCGACTATCCTATCAGCCTGGCCCTTCCAGCGGCACCATCGGACGGTGACAATTCGCAACTAAAAGCGCGGGGCCAGCGGGGCCAGCCGGCGGCGAGTCTGGGGCATCGCCGAGGTGGTAGCCAAGGTCATGGCTACGGTCATGGCTGGCATAAAAACCTGCTAGGTAATGATACCCTTGCCTTGGAATTTGCCTGGCTCATCGCCACTTTACTCAAGCCTAAACAAAAACAAAGGACCCCCTCATGACCGACACCCGCCACTGCAAACTGTTGATATTGGGATCAGGGCCCGCCGGATACTCGGCTGCGGTGTACGCCGCGCGAGCAAATCTGAGCCCGGTCTTGATTACCGGCCTGGAGCAGGGTGGCCAGCTCACCACCACCACGGACGTTGACAACTGGCCCGGTGATGACCAGGGCGTGCAGGGGCCGGAGCTGATGCAACGCATGCTGCGCCATGCCGAGCGCTTCGATACCGAGGTGATCTTCGATCATATCCACACCGCCACCCTGACCGAAAAGCCTTATCAGCTGGCGGGAGACAGCGGCGTTTATACCTGTGACGCGCTGATCATTGCCACAGGAGCCACCGCCAAATATCTGGGCCTTGAATCAGAGCAGGCGTTTATGGGCAAAGGCGTGTCGGCCTGTGCAACCTGTGACGGATTTTTCTATCGGGATGAGTCCGTGGTGGTGGTTGGCGGCGGCAACACGGCGGCGGAGGAAGCGCTTTACCTGTGCAATATTGCCTCCCACGTAACCCTGATTCATCGAAGAGACAAGCTTCGCTCTGAGAAGATCCTGCAGGACAAGCTGTTCGAACGCGAGCGTGAGGGCAAACTCACCATCCTGTGGGACAGTCAGGTGGATGAAGTGCTGGGTGACGATACCGGCGTCACCGGCGTGCGGGTTGAACAGGTGAAAACCGGCGATACCTCAGAGGTTGCTGCCAAAGGCTTTTTTGTCGCCATCGGACACTCGCCCAATACCGGTCTGTTTAAGGATCAGCTGGCGATGAAAAATGGTTACCTGACCATTCGTTCCGGGCTTGAGGGCAATGCCACTGAAACCACCATCGCCGGCGTATTTGCTGCCGGAGACGTGGCTGATCAGGTCTATCGGCAGGCCGTAACCTCCGCTGGTTTTGGCTGCATGGCGGCGCTGGATGCGGAAAAATATCTGGACGACCTGGCGGACGCTTCAGCCTGAGCCGCAGTTCCGGCTCCGCC
>CAYGPO010000016.1:0-47911 GCA_964351665.1 uncultured Gammaproteobacteria bacterium
CCTGCGCTGGCTTAGGGTGTAACTAACCAGGGAAAAGGAATTACAGCCCAGGACTTAGGAGTCTGCGCCGTAGAAACTTTCGACGGCGCAGACTCCTAGACCCAGAGATTAGACCCGGCTACGTGTAGCGCCGGTGATTGCGGGCAGGGCAGCCATCAGCAGCACCAACAGCAGCAGCGCCCACTGGGACAGGCTGGGCACAGGCTCGGTTGGCAACGGCGTACCTGTGCTGCAGCCGTTGGGCGGCGCTACCGCCAGGGATTCGATGCCGGGGCGAGTTTCCGCCATCTCGGTGGCCACAACCGTGGCCAGATTAATCCGCAGCACCTTACCTGGAAGAAACTCAAAGGTGTCGGGCCGGGTGCCGTCCAGCACCGCCCAAAGGGTGCCGTCGGCATCGAAGGCCAGCCCCGCGTCGCTAATTTCAAAGCCCTGGATCTGCCCGATCAGCGATGAGGTGCCGTTGTCTGTGTCGATGTCGTACAGGGCGCCGCCGGATGCCAGGGAGACTGTGCGGTTGCCATAATGGGCAATGGCGGTCATCGGATGCCCTAAACCACCGCTTTGACCCACCACCGAAGCCTGGCCGCTGGTGATATCAATCTCATACAGCGACTGGGTTTCTTCCGCTACCAGCAGCAAACGGTTATCGCAGGTGAAGGTCATGCCAAAGTCGAGATTGGAGGCAGTGGAAAAGCCCAGGTTAGGTCGTCGATTACCCACCGGCAGAGCGCTGACGGTCACCGGATTAATCACAAACACTGCCTTGGTGGCGTTGTCTACGGCGTATAATGTACCGTCAGGAGCGAAGGCCAAGCCTTCCACGTCTTCTAAGCTGGTGGGTAAAGGACCGATAAATTCTGTGTTGCCGCTGAACAGATTGACACGCAAAAGCTGGTCGGCGTCGAACTCATCGTCGGAGTTCACCGCATAACCAAAACTCTGCGCAATAGCAGCGGGCGCCAGCATGGCAGAAGCCAGCAGGACAGTCGCAACCATGGCAATGGACCTTGCAGGGAGCATTGCTTCTAACTTCACACCAGTTGTTTTAAGGTATCGTCATGGAGCTGTCGTCACACAGCGCCAACACCTAAACCTAGCAGATTTAATCGGCAGATCATAGCGTTAGCGACATTTCCAGCGATTTAGTCCGGCGGCCACAGTAGGCGCAGGGCCTTGGCTGGTTAAGCCTACATGGACACCAGATATAGTGTGAACACCAGTTACCCGGCACAAGATAATGATCCCATGGATGGATTTAGCCACGCGACGCCTGCTCGAAATGGGGTGTTGTTGCTGAACCTGGGAACCCCCGATGAGCCCAATGCCCCCGCAGTTCGGCGCTATCTGGCTCAGTTTCTGTCCGATCCACGGGTGGTGGACGCCCCACGCTGGCTGTGGCGGATTATCCTCCACGGGGTGATTTTGCGGGTCCGACCGGGTCCGGTGGCGCGCAAATACGCCAGCGTCTGGCATCAGGACGGCTCACCGCTGATGGTTTACAGCCAGCGCCTGGCCGATCAGACCGCGGCGCTGGTGGCCAAATCGGGCCACACCGATCAGCAAAACGATCAGGCCGATGTTGACCCAATTGCCCTCCAAGCGGCCAACCAGGGCCCGCTGGTAGAGCTGGCAATGACCTACGGCAATCCCTCCATCCCCGACGCCCTGGCCAGGCTGGAAGCCCATAACGTGCGTCAGCTGATGGTGCTGCCCATGTTTCCCCAGTACTCCTCCAGCACCACCGCGGCGGCCTTTGATGGTGTTGCCAGCGCCATGGCCAATCGGCGCTGGATTCCGGAAATGCGCTTTGTGAACACCTATCACGATCACCCGGACTACATCACCGCCCTGGCCGACAGCGTCCGCCGGCATCAGGCCCAGCACGGCGTTCCTGAACGACTGGTGATGTCTTTCCACGGCATACCTCAGCGCTACTTTTTGACCGGCGACCCTTACCATTGTTTGTGCCAGGTCACTGCCAGACTGCTGGCCCAGGCCCTGGATCTTCAGCCAGACCAATGGCAGCTGGCGTTTCAATCCCGCTTTGGTCGCGAAACCTGGCTGCAGCCTTACCTGGACCAGCGGCTGGGTGAACTGCCCGACGAAGGGGTCAAGCATGTGCAGATTATCTGCCCTGGCTTTGCCGCCGACTGCCTGGAAACTCTGGAAGAAATCGCGATGGAAAACCGCGAGTTATTTGAGGAGGCCGGGGGTGAGACCTTCAGCTATATCCCGGCCCTGAACGACCACGCCAGTCACTCTGATGTGCTGTATCAGCTGATCCGTGAGCACGCCGCGGGCTGGCCTGGCTGGGAGAAGGCCGAAGAGCCGGCGTCGGTTTTGGCCGCCAGAGTCCAGCGGGCCCGAGCCATAGGCGCGGCGGACTGATGTCAGCGGCCAACGACGCCAGCGGGTTAAACCCAGAGCTGGTGGTTGATTTGCAGGGTGTCAGCAAAGCGTTTCCACCGGACCACAAGCCGGTACTCAGACAGCTGGACTTCCAGCTGAGGGCCGGCGAAAGCCTGGCTTTGGTGGGTCGCAGCGGGTCGGGCAAGACCACCCTGCTGAATCTAATTGCCGGACTACTAAGCCCCGACGCGGGTCAGGTGATAGTGGCTCAGCAGAACCTGACCGGCATGGATGAAAACGAAAGGGCGGTGTTCCGGCGCCGCAACCTGGGCATTGTTTTTCAGTCCTTTAACCTGTTGCCGACCCTGACGGTTCGAGAAAACCTGGAATTTCCCCTGGCCCTCGGCGGCATTGTGGATAGCCCTGGCGGCCATCTGGATGAGCTGCTGCAGACCCTGGGGCTGGACGGCCTGGCTCGCCGCATGCCGGCGGACCTATCCGGCGGCGAGCAGCAGCGAGTGGCGGTGGCCAGGGCCCTGGTGCACCAACCCCGGCTGGTGTTGGCGGACGAACCCACCGGTAACCTGGATCTGGATAACGCCCATCGGGTGATTGAGCTGCTGGTCAGCCAGTGTCGCAGCCGCGGCGCCGGCCTGCTGCTGATCACCCATAGCTCCGAGCTGTCTGCGCAAATGGATCAAACCCTTTCCATCACCGATGGCGCCCTGGCGGCCATTGCAGCCTGACGCCCTGCGCCTAAACCGTGCATCTGTCAAAGCTCCAGCTGCGCGCCTCCGCCCGCTACTTTGCCGCCCATCCCGGACAACTGGGTTTGGCCCTGCTGGGGCTTGCCCTGGGGGTGGCGGCGGTGGTCTCGGTGGGCGCTGCCAGGGCGACGATCAGCGAGAGCTTTAAGCGCTTTTCCAGCCAGCTCAGCGGCAGCGCCAGCCATCAGATTGTGGCGGTGAGTGGTTTTATCCCCGGCTCCAGCTTCGTTGAGCTGCGGCGCCAGTTTGCCGATATTCCCATGGCTCCGGTGCTGACCTTTGAAGTGCGCAATAACCAGCAGCAGGCGCTAACGGTGATGGGCGTGGATTTGCTGCGGGAAAGTCAGCTTCGACCATTTACCGGCAACTATCTGTCTCAGCCGGACTTTGCCCTGGCTGACTGGATTGGCGGCCAGCCACTGACCCTGACCGGCGCACCCAAAGGAAGTCAAATCCGCCTTGACCCGGGAGACAACTCGGAGCCGGTGCTGCTTACCGTCGCCGATCAGCTGGATCCGGCATTGGTCAATGGCGCTGAGTCGCTGCTGGTCATGGACTTGAGTCTTGCCAACCGAATCCTGCAGCGCACGGCAACCATCAAACGTCCAGGCAACCCGGGTTCGGCGGGTGCTATACCAGACCTGCCCCTAAGCCGAATCGATCTGGTTTATCCAACGGGTCCACTGCTGGCGCAATTGTCCGACGCCCTGCCCCCTGGCCTTGCGCTGAAGTCTGTTAATGCCAGTGATACCACCGGCATGAGCCGGGCCCTGGATCTGAACCTGCTGGCTTTGAGCCTGTTGGCGCTGCTGGTGGGGGCATTTATCGTTTTTAACACCCTGCGGTTTTTTGTCCTGCAGCGACAGCAGGTGTATGCATTTTGTCGAATGCTGGGACTGACCCGTCAGGAGGTGGTGACCTGGATCATTGCCGAAGCTGCGCTGTTGGGATTGCTGGGCACAACATTGGGCTTGCTGCTGGGCCTGTGGTTGGCGGACCTGGTGATGGCGCAAATGGCGGGAACAGTGAACCAGCTTTATTACGAGGCGGTGAGTCGCAGCGCAAAAATTTCTCCGCTGCTGTGGCTGCAGGCGGGACTGCTGGGATTGTTGGGGTCCCTGGCGGCGGCCCTTTGGCCGGCCCTGTGGGCGGCCCGGGTCAGTCCTCTGCAGCAGCTGGCTCCGGCCAATCCGGCCAGATCCATGGGCCTGTTGATGGCGGTGGGTACAGCGGCGCTATTGCTGGCCTGGCTGATCCAGCTCAGTCCCAGCCTGGTCAGTGCCTTAGCTGCGGTTTTTCTGGTGGCCGTGGGCTGGATCGCCATCGCCATTCCTTTGGCGATCAATGCCGCCGGCTATGCGCCGGTGTCAGTGGCGCGCTTTCCGCTGATCGGCTTTGCCCGGGCCAGGCTGCCACAAACCCTGAGCCGCACCGGCGCGGCCCTGGCGGCTTTGGTGCTGGCGGTGGCAACGGTTATCGGCGTCGATCATATGATCTCCAGCTTTCGCGGCTCCGTGGTGGGCTGGTTGGATGTCACCCTGAGCGCTGATGTCTACGTGCGCAACGGCGAGGACGACAGCCCCATCAGCGAACAGGCCATCCGACGCCTTGGCGCCAGCCCGGCGGTGGCGGACTTTGGCCGTTACATCAGCCGCTATTGGCCGGATGCTGACGGGGTGCAGCGGCTGTCGGCCCAGAGCCTGTCAGCCCAGGGCCGGGAGTCCTATGAATTCATGAGCCCCTGGGATGAGGATCGGTGGGCCCAGTGGGCAGCTGAGCCTCTGGCCCTGATCAGCGAACCCCTGGCCCGCCGACTGGATCTGAGCCCGGGCGACGCCATCAGCCTGCCCGGCCCCGGGCTGGCGCCGGTCAACCTGACCGTGGCCGCGGTGTTTGCCGATTACCGGGCCGACGGCGGTCGGGCCATTGTCCATCTGGATCAATACCGGCGGCTTTGGCAGGACCCAACCATCACCTCTTTGGCGCTGTATTTTGAACACGGCCAGGGTGACGCCGCCGTGGCGCAAATACGCCAGCAGGTTGATGAGCTTAACCAGGATTCGGAAAATGCCCTTGAGTGGGTGCAAACCGGTGACCTTCGGCGCCGCTCCCTGGAAGTGTTTGACCAGACCTTTCAGCTGACCCGGGGCTTAAAATGGCTGGCCGCGATTGTCGCTTTTGTGGGGGTGCTAAGCGCCATTTTAGCCCTGCAGCTGGAGCGCCGCCGGGAGCTCTCTCTGCTCCATGCCATGGGCCTGGTCCGGGGCCAAATTGCCACCTTGCTGATGCTGGAATCTCTGGGTCTGGGGCTGGCCGCGGCGCTGCTGGCCATGCCCCTGGGAGCGGCCCTGGCCTGGCTGCTGACTGGAGTCGTCAACACCCGAGCCTTTGGCTGGACCCTGTATGTGGACTGGCAGTGGACCACCTTTGTGCTGGGCGGCGCCATTGCGGTGGCCGCCGCACTGTTGGCTGCGGTGCCGCCTGCCGTGAGTTTTAAATCATCCCGGGGCGCCGGGCCATGAACACAGCCAGCCGCCGCGGGTGGTTTTTGGTTGGGCTTTCGCTGATGGCGGCTTTGCTTGCGGGCTGCTCCGAGCCGCCGGCGGTCAGCAGTCTGCAGCAGACCCTGGGCGGCGAGCCTGACCCTGGCTTTGCCCGGGCGACCCAGCCCAGGCCTTTCAGCTTTCCCGAAGATCACGGCGCCCATCCTGACTATCAGACCGAATGGTGGTATTTCACCGGTCATCTGGCGGCGGATTCCCGTGCTCAATCTGACCCAGCGCAGTTTGGCTATCAGCTGACCTTTTTTCGCCAGGCCCTGGTCCCGGACGGGCCGACGGATGCTAACGATTGGTCAGCCAGCCAGTTGTACCTGGCCCATTTTGCTATCAGCGATTTACAGGGCCAGCGGTTTTATCAGGCCCAGCGTCTGACCCGGGGCTCTGCCGGTCTGGCCAGTGCTGCTCTCAATCAAATGGCGGTGGAAGTGGAGGATTGGCAGGTGCGCTGGCAGGGTGATCAGATTGAGCTTTCCGCCGCCAGTGGTCAGATCGGTCTGGCTCTGACCCTTACCCCCCAAAGCGCCGTTGTCCCCCACGGCGATCGGGGCTTAAGCCGCAAAGGCCCAGGGCCTGGCAATGCCAGCTACTACTACTCCATTCCCGAACTGGCCAGCAGCGGCGACCTGCGGGTGGGCGGGCAAAGCTACCGGGTCAGCGGCAGCAGCTGGCTGGATCGGGAATGGAGCACCAGCGTGCTTACCGAGGGCCAGGCAGGCTGGGACTGGTTTAGTCTTAACCTGGGCAGCGGTGGCTACCTGATGCTGTTCCAGCTGCGCGACAGTGAAGGCAATCCAGACGCCTTTTCCGCTGGCACTCTGGTGGATGGCCAGCAGGTTATCGCCCTGGGGCCGAAGGATTTTACTCTGCAGCCGGGGCGCACCTGGCGCAGCCCTCACAGCGGTGCCAACTATCCGTTAAGCTGGCAGATCAGCCTTCCGGATCGGGGTCTTGAGCTGACCGTCATGCCGCTGCTGGAGGACCAGGAAATCAATCAAAATTTTCGTTACTGGGAAGGCGCCATCAGCGCTGAAGGCCAGTGGCGCTCGCAGAAGATCACAGCCCAGGGCTATCTGGAGATGACGGGATATGACGGCAAACGCTGACGACGCCAGCAAAGAGTTTCGGTTACCGGTGGGCGGCTTTGAGCTCACCGGCCGGCAGTATGGCCAGCCAGGAGGTCGGCCAGTGCTGGCCCTGCATGGCTGGATGGATCACGCGGACAGCTTTGCACCCATGGCCCCACTGCTCGATCACTGCCATTTGATTGCCCTGGACCTGCCGGGCCATGGCAATACCGCAATGGGGGAGCAGGGACACTGGTTTCACTATATCGACAACGTCGCCTTAGTGTTTCAGCTGCTCAATGCCCTGGGCTGGGACCGCTGTCATCTGATTGGCCACTCCATGGGTGGGGGGCTGAGTGCGCTGGCCGCCGCGGCCTTTCCTGATCGGGTGGATTCCCTGGTCAGCATTGACATGCTGGGACCCATCGCCAGCCCGCCGGAGCAGGCGGTGAGCCAACTGCGCAAGGGCATTATTGACCGGGCTCAGGGTCTTAAACAGCGTTTTTTTGCCACCGAGGAAGAAACCCTGGCGGCCCGGGAAAACCCCCATTTCCCCATCGCCTTGTGCCGCATTCTTGGCCCCCGGGGGATCGAAAAAACCGAACGGGGTTTCAGCTGGCGGGGTGACCGTCGACTGAAATGGGGCTCGTTGCAACGCTTCACAGAAGACCAGGTGCGCGCTGTGCTTGAGTCCATCAAATGCCCCAGCCTGGTATTGCTGGCGGAGCAGGAGCGTTACCCGCAAATGACCAAACTGCTGGCCACCCGCCAGGGTCTGGTGGAAAACGAAACGGTCATCACCGGGCCGGGTGGGCACCATCTACATATGGAAAATCCGCAGATCTGTGCAGACCATATCAATGAGTTTTATCGTGGACTAGAGAGCTGAAACTGGCCCTGCAGGATCAGCCAAAGGGATCAGCCAAAGGGGCCGTTTAGCTGCACCACCTGGTAGTTAATCACCGACGCCAGGCTGACCCAGGCGAGATACGGTAGCAGCAGCCATCCGGCGATTTTCCTGCGTCGTCCGCATACCACCAGCAGGACCCCGATGGACAGCCAAAGAGCCGGCACCTCCAGCAACGACCAGTCCGGCCGCTGCAACGAGAAAAACAGCAGTGACCAGGCAAGGTTCAAGGTGACGTTCAGAGCCAGGGCGGCGATCAGCACCCAGCGTTTGCGGGGGCTTGCCCACCAGGCCAGCACGCTGGCGGTGGCGGTGAGGGTATAGATGGTGGTCCATATGGGGCCGAACACCCAGTCGGGAGGTTTGATGGCCGGCTGCTGCAGGTTCTGATACCAGGGCCCAAGGTCGGTCATCAGACCACCCAGAGCGCCAATCCCCAGCGCGCCAACAACGGCGATCAGCACCGCTGGCCAGCGAGGGGCAGGGCTCATGCCCCGCCGCTCAGCGGGCGGGTCTGGCTAAGGACAACGGCGTCGAGGGCTTTCAGTGTGGTGCGATGCCCATCAGATGCGCCATATCTTTGAAGAAGATCCGCACGTGGGCAATGGGCTTGGCCTTAACCAGACGCTTGTTCATATAGGCCTCCCAGGTCAGTCGCTGGACGTCTTCGTCCCGGCAAATGCTGACAAAACGTTCCCGTCGTTTTTCGCTGTTGTACCAGAACTTCTGCATGATCCCCAGCACCCAGAAGATGCGACCGTGCAGTTTCATAAAGCGTTTGCGGGCCAGTTTCAATGCTGACACCTTGCCGGTGCGCAGCACGGTGGCACAGGCCTCGGCGCTGAGTCGACCGCTGAGCATGGCGTAGTAAATCCCTTCACCGGAAGCCGGCGCCACGGCGCCAGCGGCGTCGCCGGTGACCACCACATCACGACCGTTGTCCCAGCGCTTTAAGGCCCGCAGGGGAATCGGTGCGCCTTCGGTGCGCACGGTGGGTGCGTCCTCCAGCCCCGAGCCTTCGCGCAGAATTTTTACCGAACCCCGCAGCGAGTGTCCCTTGACCGCTGTACCCATGCCGATGCTGGTTTCTTCACCGTGGGGGAATACCCAGCCGTAGAAATCCGGTGAGACCTTGCCCTGGTAGTAAACATCGCAGCGCAGAGGATCAAACCCTTTGTGGGGCTCGGTGGGGGATTTGACGATCTCGTGGTAGGCAAACACTTTGGGCAGTTCTTTGGCGTTGGGGATGTGTTCCTTGGCGACCCGTGAGGCGGCGCCGTCTGCGCCGATCACCAGCTTGGTGCGAACCAGGCAAACCGCGCCATTGGCATCCAGATAGCGCACTACTGGCCCTTCCTGGTCATCGCGCACCAGCTCTTGAAACTCGCCGGTGCAGCGGGTTGCACCCGAAGCTTCGGCGCGTTTGCGCAACCATTCATCGAAGGTGCCTCGATTAACCATGCCGACCCAGCCGCCAATATCCATGTCCACGGCTTTGTCCTTGGGTGAGATCATGCGGGCGCTGGTGACCTTGGCCTCCAGCAGGCTGTGGGGAATATCAAATTCCTCCACCAGCTTTGGCGGAACGGCGCCGCCGCAGGGCTTAATGCGGCCGTTTTTGTCCAGCAGCATGACTTTATGTCCCATTGCCGCCAGGTCGTTGGCTGCGGTGGAGCCGCTGGGGCCACCACCTACTACTACTGCGTCAAACTGCTGCATCAGAAATCTCCAGGGAATACTCAGAGTTAGCGGGTGCTGAGGAGCGCCCGAGACTTACCGCCAGAGCGCTGGCGATAACAAAAAGGGCCGACTGAACGGCAAAGGCCATGGCGTAGGCGCTGGCGGTGGATATATCTTGCCAATGGGCCAGATCCACCACCGCGGTGCCGATGATACCGCCAAGACCAAAAGCCACGGCCTGGGCAGCGCCCCACACACCCATCCGCACACCGTCGCGCTTTTTATGGCCTTCGCTAACCAGGGTCATCATGCTGCCGATGGCAGCCACGGCGAATACGCCGTTGGTTAGACCGAGGCAGAAAACCAGCTGCTGCAGGGGCCAGGGTGGGCCGCTGAGAGCGGCCAGGGTGACCAGTGCCAGCATCACTGCTGAGCCGGCGCAGCCGGCGATGGTGCACCAGCGCAAACTATCGTTGCGGCCCTTGGTCAGGCCGCTGCCCACCAGTGCCACCAGCGCCATGCCCAGCAGCACGCCGCCATGCTGGACGCTGCCCAGCTGAGTGGATTGCCCAGGGGTCATGCCAAACACCGCGCCGGCAAAGGGTTCCAGCAGCAGATCCTGGGCGCTGTAGGCCAGCATGGACATAAATACAAACAGAGAGAAGCGACGGGTTTTAGGTTCTGACCAGACTTCTTTCACCGCCGCCATGAACTGGCCGGGCACCTGGGTCTGGCTGTCGGCGGGTTGCGGCTGGCTGCTGGTGGGCTCAATCCGAAACACCGCCAGAGTTGTCACCACCAAGGCGATGGCGCTGACCGCGCTGGTCAGCATTACCAGTCGACCAAAGCTGAAGGGGTCCAGCAAATGCCCGACCACGGCGGTGGTGACGATAAAGCCGACAATCATGGTGATCCAGGTGATGGTGGCCGCCGCGGCTCGTCGGGCCGGGCTGACGGTGGCCGCCAGCAGTACCAGCAGCGAGGTGCCTGCGGCTCCCACCCCTGCGCCTATCATCAGAAAGGCGATAGTGGATAGGATCAGACCGGGCACCGGCGACACGGCCATCAGGGCGGTGGCGGCTGCTGCCAGAATTCCGCCCAGCCCCAGCACCGCGATGCCACCGATAATCCAGGGGGTTCGGCGGCCGCCGCGGTCGGAACCGTGACCGAAGCGGGGGCGTAAAATTTGAATGGCGTAGTGAATGGCCACCAGCACCCCCGGCAGGATTGCCGGCAGGGCTAATTCCACCACCATGATCCGATTCAAGGTGGAGGTGGTTAGCACCACCACTGAGCCCAGGGAGGCCTGCACCAGCCCCAGGCGGAAGATTCCCAGCCAGCTCAGTCCGGCGGATGCCGCGGCCCTCATACCAGTACCTCCAGCCGCAGGGCGAAGGCGCTAACCAGCATGCCCAGCACATAAAGGGTGACGCCGGTACCGTTGTACCAGGGTGCCCAGCGCTCTGGGTCGCGCAGCAGCCGGCCCATGGCCATAACCTGCAGCGCAACGCCTGCGCCAATGGCGGCGGCGAACCAGGGTGCCTGCCAGTACACCAGCAGGCCAATCACTACCAGCTGGGGGATGGCCATGGTCCAGCAGGCCACCAGCGCGGCGCGTTCCGGACCCAGCTGCACCGGTAAAGAGCGAACCCCCATAAGGCGGTCGCCCTTCAGGGCTTTGAAATCGTTCAGGGTCATGATGCCGTGGGCGCCCAGGGAATACAGGGCCGCCAGGGTGATAATTTCCCAGCCGGGTAAGGTGCCGCTAAGGGCCGCGGCGGCGGTGAACCAGGGCAGTCCTTCGTAACACAGTCCCACCGCCGAGTTGCCCCACCAGCCGTTGAGCTTTAATCGGGCAGGGGGCGCGCTGTAGGCCCAGGCCAGCACCAGCCCTAATAGACCGGCTGCCAACACCCAGACTCCAAGTGCTGCCGCCACCACCACGGACAGAGCGGTCCATACGATGGCGTAATACAGTCCAATCTTGCCGGGAACCCGGCCTGATGGGATGGGCCTTTCGGGTTGATTGACCGCGTCTACGTGGCGATCAAACCAATCATTGACCACCTGGCTGGTGCCGCAAATTAACGGGCCAGCCAGGGCGATGCCGCCAATCACAAACCACCAGCGACCGTCAAAGGCGGCGCCGGAGGAGACCAGGCCGCAGCCAAAGGCCCACATGGGTGGAAACCAGGTGATGGGTTTGAGCAGCTCAAGCATTGCGCCGGCCTGAAGCTGGGGTTTTTCGGTTTGGATGGAGCTTGCCTGCATGATGATTACGACGTTAACGCGAGAAACTCAATCTGTCAACGAAACCTGACAGTCAATTAAGTGTGACAGTCTATTTTTTTGATTCGAGGGCCAGCCAGGGGCTGCCAGGCCGCTATTTAGGACCCATTTGGGCCTAAACGTGAGTCAGTCTTTGTCCGCGCTGCCGGCGTCAGCGATGCCGTAGCGGCGCAGTTTGACGTATAGACTCTGCCGGGACAGGCCCAGCATATCGGCAGCTGAAGCCCGATTGTTGGTGGTCAGTTCCAGGGCAGCCTGGATGCACAGGCGTTCGATCAGGTCGGTGGTTTCCCGCACCAGATCTTTCAGCGGCACTCGACCCACCAGGTCGGTCATCTGCTCCAGGGACCGGCCCAGGGGCTGTTTGACAAACTTTTCTTCCGAATCGCTTCGACTGGCGCTGCGCAGTTGCCGAATGACAAAGCCGAAACAGGCCGGCTCAGCGTTGACCGCGGACACCCCGGACAGCTCCACTTCAAGGGGCGTGCCGAACTCCGGAGTGATGGTTGTCCCGTATTGCCGCACCACGCCCCGTTGACTCAGGTTCTTCCGAATGACCCGCATGTCGACGCCGGATCGTCCCAGCCAGCGCTCCAGGGGCTGATTTTTCAGCTGTCCCTCACTGCCCAGCTGGCACATCTGCACAAAGGCTTCGTTGCCGGCGATGATCTGGCCGTCGACATCGGTTACCACAAAGCCGTCCGGGGACTGCTTAACCACCGCCAGGGTGGAGCGGGACTCGTCGCTACGTTCGGTTCCTTTGCTTTGGTCCCGGGGCGTCAGGTGAACTAGATAAAGCACCGCGTCACCCTGCCTGAGCAAAGTGGCTGACAGCATGCAGGGTGTGCCGCTGCGCAGGCTGACTTTTAAGTCTGTGCCGTGACCCGCGGAGCGGGACTCCGCCAGCATTTCGGTCAGGTCCACCTCTTCCAGATAGTCTACCAGGGAGCGGCGGACCAGTTTGGCCACCGAGTCCCCCAGCAGCTGAGCGGCGGCGGGATTGGCTTCCTGGATCGACTTGCCGTCGGATTCCAAAATCAAAATGGGTTCTGCCGCCAGCTGGAACAACATGCGATAACGGGTTTCCGCATGATGCAGCCGGGCATACTCGTTTTCCATCGAGTGCTGCACGTCGATCAGCTGTTGCTGCACCTGGGACAGCGGCCTGAGATCCTTGCCCACCACAATGGAGTGCTTATCAGCGCTGAAGGTGCGGTACATGATGGGCAGATCCATGCCATCGCTGGCTGGATGGTTTACGTGACGCCAGCGCGATGGCTCGGCGCTGCGCTCAGACATTAACTTCTCAATTTTGGGTCGCGACTCCACCGTAACGGTCTCGACCCAGGGCCGGCCAATCCAGTTGGGTGCTTCCGCCATTGCGCCCTTCGGGTTGTCCACCGCCACATCGCGCACGATGCCCTGGTTGTCCACAACCAGGGCCAAATCGTTGGCGCTGGAAACAATCGTTGCTATCTGGGCACTGGTCAGATGAGAGACAAACTGCTCGCTGATCATAGCGTCGTTGGATTTGGCGGGTGCGCTCTCAGACATAACCTTTGAGCCGATTAGCAGCTGACCAGGCGATCGGCAGCAGCCACCGCTGCGCTGGCGTTGCTGGCGGTGGCGTCTGCGCCGGTGTCTTCAACCAGGCCCTCACGCCCTGCCATACCGTAGCCGCCAATCATTATTTTAATGTTGGGGTTGTGTGAGGCTTCCCGCAGCCGCCGGATGGTGGTGTCCAGCCGGTCAACGTGGCGGTCGCCGGCAATGGATAACCCGACAAGGTCAAAAGGCTGTTGCGCCACCAGCATTTCCAGGGCGTCAATGGAGCGCAGGAAGCCGGAATTGACGTTCCAACCAGCTCGGCGAAAAAACTCCACCACCGTAAATTGGCCAAAGGTGTGCTGTTCTCCGGGCATCGGCACAATCAGCGCATTGAATTTGGCCAGCGCTCGCTGGGGATTTTGGGAGCGGAAACAGTGACTGAATTCCATCATCATCTGCTGTAGGCGATTTACCCCCACGGTGACGTCAAAGAAACCGCATTCGTCGTTTTCCCACATCTGTCCCAGGCGTCGCGCGGCGTCGCTGACCAAGTTCAGATATACCGCCTGCAGCGAAGCGCCGGCAATGCGCAATCCCTGAACATAATTCACCGCGGAAATGACGTCCCGATACAGAACTATGTCGATAAATTCCTCTACATCGCCATCAGTCGCGGCCGCCGTTGGGCATTGAACTGCCTCATTACCCTGTTGAGAACCCTGTTGAGATTGAAAGGCCATCATCAGGCGCGGAATGATTTCCTGTTCCAGCGCCGGCTTTATCCTGCCCCAGCTATCCACGCCCGGGCCTTCGACCACCGCTTCCGCGGATGAATCGAACCAGCTTGAGCCAGATGGCTTGGCTTCGAAGATATCGTTGCCCTGTTGGATGCGCATAGGTAATTGACTCTCAGGCGGGCCGTTTTAATAAAGACAACAGCAGCCGCACTGTCCTGACTAGTGACTTATGACTATGAATAATGCGGGACCCCTACAATTTGTCAAGTTATCATTACGTACACTTTGGTTGACACTTCCTGCCAACCCCTTTAAATTCGATACCTCACGGCCATGCCGTCCCAAGTTTTAATCAGGAGATTTTCCGCAGTGTCCAATCCGGCTCACTCTCTTTATACGCCCGAGCAGCGCGAACGGCGCGATTCATCCCGCTGGACCGTGGTTCAGGGTGTGCTGGCTGCGGCCCAGTTTGTGGTTTTTCTGATCAGCCTGGCCCTGGTGCTGCGTTTCCTTTGGACCGGTCAGGGCGCCGCCATTGCCACGGTATCGGTGGTGATCAAAACCCTGGTCCTCTACACCATTATGGTGACCGGGGCGATCTGGGAGCGGGAAGTCTTTGGCCAGTATCTGTTTGCCGGACCCTTTTTCTGGGAAGACGTTGTCAGTATGGGAGTGATTGCCCTGCATACGCTGTATTTAGTGGCGCTGATCAGCGGCTCATTCACCATCACCCAACAGATGTATCTGGCCATTGCGGCCTATGCCACCTACCTTATCAACGCCGGCCAGTTTCTGTGGAAATTCAGGCTGGCGCGGATCAGCGCGCCTGAAATGATGACAGGAGCTGCTTCGTGAGCGAGGCATTACAACAGCTAACTGTTGCCCCACCCGTGCTGCGTGAGCGGGGCCAGCGGGAAGTATTTTGCGGCCTCACCGGCATTGTCTGGTTGCACCGTAAAATCCAAGACGCATTTTTTCTGGTGGTGGGTTCACGAACCTGCGCCCATTTGGTTCAGTCAGCGGCGGGGGTGATGATTTTTTCTGAACCTCGTTTTGCCACCGCCATTATTGATGAGCGGGATCTGGCAGGCCTGGCGGACGTTAACGATGAGCTGGATAGGGAAGTATCAAAACTGCTGGCGCGCAGGCCTGACATCAAGCTGCTGTTTTTGGTGGGCTCCTGCCCGTCAGAGGTGATTAAGCTGGACCTGCATCGAGCCGCCAGTCGCCTGTCCCAGCATTTCATGCCCAGGGTTCGGGTGCTGAACTATTCGGGCAGCGGCATTGAAACCACCTTTACCCAGGGAGAGGACGCCTGCCTGGCCACCTTAGTGCCTGAAATGGAAGCCACCGACGAACGCCGACTGCTGGTGGTGGGTGCGCTGGCTGACGTGGTGGAAGATCAGTTCCGCAGTCTGTTTGCTGCCATGAACCTTGGGCCGGTAGATTTCCTGCCGCCACGAAAATCCTCGGAACTGCCCAAGGTCGGTGAAAATACCGTCTACCTGCTGGCCCAGCCGTTTCTGGCCGACACCGCCCATGCCCTGGATCAACGGGGTGCGCGCAGGCTGTCCGCACTGTTCCCGCTGGGTGAGGAAGGCACGACCCACTGGCTGCAGGCTGCAGCCACGGAGTTTGGTGTGCCAGCGGAAACCTTTGAACAGGTCACCGCCCCTGGTCGGCGCCGCGCACTGCAGGCCCTGAGCGCGCAAAAAGAGCTGCTGGCAGGTCGCCGGATCTTTTTCTTCCCCGATTCCCAGCTGGAAATTCCCCTGGCCCGTTTTCTTCAGCGGGAACTGGACATGGAGCTGCTGGAAGTGGGTACGCCCTATCTTCACCAGGAGCATCTGGACTGTGAGTTACCAGCCCTGCCCCAGCACGTTCAGCTCAGTGAGGGTCAGGACGTGGAGCGCCAGCTGGATCGTTGCCATGAAGCCCAGCCCGACATTGTTGTCTGTGGTCTTGGTCTGGCCAATCCCCTGGAAGCTGCCGGCATAACTACCAAGTGGTCCATCGAGCTGTTATTTACGCCCATTCAGGGTTACGAGCAGGCAGGCGATTGCGCCGGCCTGTTTTCCCGGCCTCTGCGTCGCCGCAACCTGTTGAACATCTGATGCATTTAACTGTCTGGACCTACGAAGGACCACCCCACATTGGCGCCATGCGCGTGGCTACCGCCATGAAAGACCTGCACTACGTGCTGCATGCGCCCCAGGGTGATACCTACGCTGACCTGCTATTCACCATGATCGAACGCATCCCCAAGCGTCCGCCGGTCACCTACACCACCTTTCAGGCACGGGATCTGGGTTCAGACACCGCGACCCTGTTTAAAGATGCGGTGAATTCTGCCTATGAACGGTTTAAGCCCAAGGCAATGATTGTTGGCGCCTCCTGCACCGCAGAGCTGATTCAGGACGATCCTGGCGGTTTGGCCGAAGCCCTCAACCTGCCCATTCCCATTGTGCCTTTGGAGCTACCGGCTTATCAGCGCAAGGAAAACTGGGGCGCCGCTGAGACCCTTTATCACCTGGTACGCGCTTTGGCAGGACCCAATGCGCCGGCCCCCGGTGAGCCCCGGCAACGGTCTAAAGATGCCACTCCCAGCTGCAATATTTTGGGCCCCACGGCGCTTGGCTTTCGCCACCGCGACGATGTGCAGGAGATTGTGGCGCTGCTGGAAGATCTGGGCGTGGCCATCAATGTGGTTGCACCCCTGGGCGCCGGCCCTGAAGATCTGGCAAGGCTCGGTGATGCTGACTTTAACGTCGTGCTTTATCCGGAGGTCGCCGACACCACGGCGCGTTGGTTGAAGAAGACCTTCGGCCAGCCCATGACCAGCACCATACCCATCGGGGTTACCGCAACCTGCGCGTTTATTCAGGAAGTGGCGGCGCTGGCAGAGCTGGACGCTCAGCCTATGCTTGAGCGCCATCAGTCTCGCCTGCCCTGGTACTCCCGCTCCATTGATTCCACCTACCTGACCGGCAAGCGGGTGTTCGTGTTTGGCGATGCCACCCACGTGATTGCCGCCGCCAAAGTGGCCCGGGATGAGCTGGGGTTTGATGTGGTAGGTCTTGGAACTTACAGCCGCGAGTTTGCCCGTGACGTGCGCGAGCTGGGCAAAGAAATGGGTCTTGAGGCGTTGATCACCGACGACTATCTGGAAGTGGAGCAGCGGGTCAGCGAACTGCAGCCCGAAATGGTTCTGGGTACCCAAATGGAGCGCCACATAGCGAAGCGCTTGGGGATTGCCTGCGCGGTTATTTCAGCCCCCATCCACGTCCAGGATTTTCCCGCAGCGCACTCGCCGCAGATGGGTTTTGAAGGCGCCAACGTACTCTTTGATACCTGGGTCCATCCGCTGATGATGGGGCTGGAAGAGCATCTCCTGGGCATGTTCCGGGAAGACTTTGAATTTAACGAAAATGCGGCTCCGTCCCATTTGGGACGATACGGTGGCCCCGCCGCGCAACAGGAGCCCGAAGAGCAGGGTGTTTCGCCTCAAGCTCCGGCGCCCCAGGCCGTCCAGGCCGCGTCCGCCCCCGAGCAGGTGCCAGCGGTGCCCGCCGGCGCCGGCGAAGTGACCTGGACCGACGACGCTCAGAAAGCCCTGGGTCAGATCCCGTTTTTTGTCCGGGGCAAAGCTCGTCGCAACACTGAATCCTATGCCCGAGATCAGGGTGTGAACGCTATCACCGTGGAGACGCTTTATGACGCCAAAGCTCACTTCAGTCGATAACCAGAAAGCCCCTGGGATGGGCCGACGTTTCATTGCGAAATCTCAGGTTTCTGCGCCCTTGCTGAATGCTCAGCAGGGCAACGCCGGAACTTATACAAACAACAACACATCGGCAGAACTTCGAGAAGCCGGTGATGAACTTGAACACCATCTCGAAGGAATGACTAAGGTAATAATGGTATGAGCCAGACTCCGTTTCCCCTGCCGGTAAATGTAGAAACACGCGTTCCCGATGGCGCGGGTAGCGTCCAGGTGCAGCTGGACCCCGATGACAAAATTGAGGGCGCCAAAGTTTTTGCCGTGTATGGCAAAGGCGGCATTGGCAAAAGCACCACCTCGTCCAATCTGTCTGCGGCCTTTTCCAAGCTCGGTAAGCGGGTCCTGCAGATCGGCTGTGATCCCAAGCATGACTCCACCTTTACACTGACCAAAAAACTCGTGCCAACGGTTATCGATGTGCTCGAGTCGGTGGAGTTTCACGCTGAAGAGCTGCGCGCTGAGGACTTTGTCTACGAAGGCTACAACGGCGTCATGTGCGTTGAAGCTGGCGGCCCGCCGGCGGGTACTGGCTGCGGCGGCTATGTGGTGGGTCAAACGGTCAAGCTGCTGAAGCAGCATCACCTGCTGGAAGACACTGACGTGGTGATTTTTGACGTGTTGGGCGACGTGGTCTGCGGCGGTTTTGCCGCGCCTTTGCAGCACGCTGACCGCGCCCTGGTGGTCACCGCCAACGACTTCGACTCGATCTTTGCCATGAACCGCATTGTTGCGGCGATCAGCGCCAAGTCGAAAAACTACAAGGTTCGAATGGGCGGCGTGATTGCTAACCGCAGCAGCCATACCGATCAGATAGACGGGTTCAATGAAGCCATCGGCCTCAACCGAATTGCTCACTTCCCTGATCTTGACGTGATTCGTCGTTCAAGGCTGAAGAAGTCGACCCTGTTCGAAATGGAATCAACCCCGGAACTTGATTTGGTCACCACCGAATATCTCCGTTTGGCCCAACAGCTTTGGGACGGAACTGAGGCCCTCACCGCCTCGCCCATGGCCGATCGGGATATTTTTGACTTCCTGGGTTTTGATTAATGCAAGATAGTTCTTACTTCGATCGCCGCGATCAGCTTGGAGAGTATTTTGACCGCACCGCCGCCGCTGCCTGGCAACGGCTGACCAGCGACGCGCCGGTGGGCCGGATTCGGGCCACGGTGCGGGCCGGTCGCCAGCAGATGAGAAATAATCTGCTTAGCTGGTTGCCCCAAGACATGCAGGGAATGCGTTTACTGGACGCCGGCTGCGGCACCGGCGCGCTGGCGGTTGAGGCGGCCGGTCGGGGCGCCAGGGTTACCGCCATCGATGTGTCCCCGACCCTGATCGAACTGGCTCGCGAACGCATGCCAAAATCTCTGCACGGCCTGCTGACCTTTCACGTGGGTGACATGCTGGATGACAGTTTCGGCGAGGTCGACTACCTGGTGGCCATGGATTCCATGATCCACTACGAAGCCTCGGATATGGTAGCCATGCTGAAAGCCTGGGCGCCCAGAGTGAATCGGGGCATGATGATGACCTTCGCCCCGCGTACCAAAGCGCGTGGCCTGCTGCACACCATGGGCCGAATGATGCCCGGCCTGGGCAGACGAAGCCCGGCGGTTATTCCGGTAGTGGATGCAGATCTGTGTGAGCAGTTGGACAACGAGCCAGCGCTGGCAGACTGGGCCATTACCCAAACCCAGCGCATCAGCGACGGATTCTATACCTCCCAGGCCCTGGAACTTGCCCGCCGATGACATCGCGCCGGCCCACAGCTGACAGCAAGGTCAACAACTGGCACCAGTTCGCCGCTCAGATGGGCAGCAAGCTGCTGCCCTTTGCTGATGCGGCCAGTGACAGTTTGCCCTTGCCCAGGCTGCTCCGGCTAGCTCTGTTTCAGGTCAGTGTTGGCATGGCGCTGGTGCTGCTGACCGGCACCTTGAACCGAGTGATGATTGTCGAATTGGGCGTGCCTACCTGGCTGGTCGCCTTGATGGTGGCCCTGCCGATGGTGTTTGCGCCCCTCAGAGCACTGATTGGCTTCCGCTCCGATCACTACGTGTCAGCACTGGGCTGGCGGCGTGTGCCCTTTGTCTGGTTTGGCACCCTGCTAATGTTCGGCGGCCTGGCGATCATGCCCTTCGCTCTGCTGGTGCTATCAGGTGATACCACCGGCCCGGTGATTTACGGCACCATCGGCGCTGGCCTGGCATTTTTGCTGCTGGGCGCTGGCATGCACATTTCTCAAACCGCCGGTCTGGCCCTGGCCACAGATTTAGCCCACGAGCATCAACGACCTCAGGTGGTGGCGCTGCTGTTTGTCATGCTGCTGGTTGGGATGTTTTTCAGCGCCCTGATCTTTGGCTGGCTGCTCAGAGATTTCAGCCAGCTGGGCCTGATTAAAGTGATCCAGGGCGCAGCATTGATCACCGTTGCACTGAATCTACTGGCGCTGTGGAAGCAGGAGCCGCGAAATCGAGAGCTGACCCGCCCTGATCGTCCCAGGCCCCCATTCCGTCAGGCCTGGCAAACCCTGACCGCCGACGGACGCGCCGTCAGGCTGCTGCTGGCCGTTGGTCTTGGCACCTTTGGTTTTGCCATGCAGGATATTTTGCTGGAGCCCTTTGGCGGCGAAGTGCTGGGGTTGTCGGTATCCGCCACTACGGTGCTGACGGCCTTGTTTGCGTTTGGAACGCTGATGGCATTTGCCACCGGCGCCAGGGCGCTGAAGCTGGGCATCGACCCCCATCGACTGGCTGCTTACGGCGCGCTGGCCGGGATCGTCGCATTTGCCATCCTGACTCTGGTTGCCGCCTTGCACTGGCCCAACCTGTTTCGTCTGGGCGTCACGATGGTGGGATTTGGCGCCGGCTTGTTTGCCGTTGGCACCATGACCGCGGCGATCAAGCTCGCCAAGGTGGGCGGCGATGAATCCCAGAATGGACTGGCCCTGGGCGCCTGGGGCGCCGTTCAGGCGACTGCAGCCGGACTGGCGGTCGCCGCTGGCGGCGGCGCCCGGGATCTAATTGCCTCGATGGCCGATGACGGCGCCCTGGGCTCAGCCCTGAGCACCGTGGGTTCGGGCTACAGCGCTGTGTATCAAATCGAAATTCTTTTGCTATTTGTCACCCTGGTGGTGATCGGGCCATTGGCCCGGCACGCCCGTAAACCCTTGCAGGAAAGCGAAGTGGTTGGGCTGGCTGAGTTTCCTAATTAGGTACCTTATAGAAGGTGGAGCTGCGTCATGAATGAAATTGATCTTGTAGAAATCCTGTTCACCCTGTTTTGGATATTCTTTATTGGCCTGATGCTTTATATACATCGGGAGAGCAAGCGCGAAGGTTATCCACTGGATTCTGACCGCACCACCCGCAGCGGTGGCCGGGTTTTAGTCCATGGCTTTCCTGCGACCCCGCCGCCTAAGACCTTTCACCTGCTTGATGGGCGTTCAGTGACGGTTCCTAGAACGGCCCCGGAAAGGGATATCGCAGTGACACCTGCTGGCCGCTATCCCGGAGCGCCCATGGTGCCTACGGGAGATCCCATGGTGGATGGAGTTGGGCCTGCTTCTTACTCAGACCGTGACGACGTGCCAGACCATACCCTGCACGGGGAAGACCGAATCGTACCCATGCGCACCTTAAAAGACTGGTCGGTGACAAAACCCCTGGATCTGATGGGTTGGGGAACCAAAGACCCGGATCCCAGAGGCTTTCCGGTATATGGCACCGATGATGAAATTGCCGGTACCGTGGCTGATTTGTGGGTCGATCTTTGTGAGCCCATGATCACCTACTACGAGGTAGCGCTAAGCGGTGCTGATGGCCGTCACGTGCTGCTGCCGGCGAACTTTTCCAGGGCCTTGAAAAACCGAATTAATGTCGCCTCCATCACCTCTGAGCAGTTTGCCCAGGTGCCTGCAACCGCCAGTGCGGAGAGAATTACCCGGTTGGAAGAAGACAAGATCTGCGCTTACTTTGCCGGCGGCACGCTGTATGCCACCCCGGAGCGGCAGGAGCCGCTGCTGTGACCTATCTCACCGAAAAAGATGATATCGAAGAGATGGAGACTCAGCTGCCACCCGGTGAGCAGCTGGTTTGGCGCGGATCCCCGGATCGGGCAGAGATTGCCCGTCGCGTCTTTCACTGGCGCAAGGTGGCGGTGTATTTTGCCCTTTTGCTGGTTTGGCGGATCGCCTCTCTTGCTGGCGGAGACGCTGAGGTCACGCCGGGCGGAGTCATAGGCTCACTGGTCATATTATTTCTGACCGCTGGCGGCGCCATTGGCATGCTGCATCTATTGGCCCACCTGATAGCCCGCAGCACGGTCTATACCATCACTACCGCGCGGGTGGTATTGCGCTTTGGTGTTGCTCTGCCAATGAGTGTGAACCTGCCTTTTGCCCACATCAGCGATGCCGGCGTTCGCGCTGCCCGGGATGGCAATGGCGACCTGTGCTTTAGGGTGGCCAAGGGTCAACGTGTGAGTTTCTTCCTGATGTGGCCCCACGTTAGACCGGGCCGTATGCTGGCGCCACAACCCAGCCTGCGCTGCCTCAACAACGTCCAGGATGTGGCTCAGAAATTCCTTGCTGCCATAGAGTCCACCGCCCGCAATAATGTCAGCGTCAATGATCGTTCCGGTGAGCGTGATCGCAGCATCCGGCCGGGCCTGGAACTGCCCCTGGCCTCGGCGGGACACTAAGATGGACGAGGGCGAAAAAACCCCAATGTTGACGGAAGGTCGAATGCTGTTTGGCATCGTGGCCGCCCTGCTGGCAGCCTTTGTGATCTCTGCCAATTGGTCTGAGCCAACGGCGCAAATCGCGCCCACCACGGCCATGACCGGGTTTCGTGCCCTGACCTTTGACGATGGAGCCGATGGAGAGGTGTTAATCACCGATTCCCAGTCCGGTGAGGTTGTTGAGACCCTTTATTCAGGCCATGGGTTTCTGCGCGCCACCCTGCGTTCCCTGGCCAAAACCCGGCTTGACCAAGGCTACCCGATGGACGGGCCATTTCACCTTGAACAGTATGCCAGCGGTCAGCTGTTGCTGATCGATCCGAGCACCGGAAAAACCATTGACCTATGGGCCTTTGGTGCACCCAACAAAGCGGCGTTTGAAAAATACGTCAGCCAGATTGACGACGGTCATCCACTACCGGAATCCGTCAGGGAGAAGAGTTAATGAAAGCACAAGACCGAACAGTAGGTATCGCCAGTTCCACCGAACAGGCGAAACGGGAAGCGCTGCTGGCACCGCGTTTTTACACCACCGACTTTGCCGCCATGAACAAGCTGAACTTAGATCCGGTGCGGTCGGAGTGGGATGGGCTGATGAATGAATTTCGCAGCGACGCCAACCACGATCACTTCCAGCGTGATGACGCGTTTCTCAGTGAGATTAAAGAGCTGCCGCCGGAGCTGTACAAAGAGTTCCTGGGCTTCCTGATTTCTTCCATCACCTCAGAATATTCCGGCTGCATTCTTTATAAGGATATCCAGAAGGCCGTGGATAATCCGGACGTCAAGGAAGTCATGGCGCATATGGCAAGGGACGAGTCCCGCCACGCCGGCTTCCTGAACAAGTGTCTGGATGACTACGACATGCCGGTTAATCTGGGTTTCTTGCGCAAAGCGAAAAAATACAAGTACTTCAAGCCCAAGTTTATTTTTTACGCCACTTATCTGTCGGAAAAAATTGGCTATGCCAGATACATCACCATCTTCCGCCAGCTGGAGCGTAATCCTGAGCTTCGCTTTCACCCCATTTTTCGCTGGTTCCACGACTGGTGTAACGACGAATTTCGCCACGGCGAGGTGTTTGCCCTGATCATGCGGGCCGACCCCAAGCTGCTGCGGGGCCATAACAAGCTATGGATTCGGTTCTTCCTGCTGGCGGTGTTTGCCACCATGTACGTGCGCGACCATGAGCGCCCCGAGCTGCACGCCGCCATGGGCCTGAATCCAACGGACTACGACCGGGAAGTGTTAAAGGTGACCTCCACCATCACCCAGCAGATTTTTCCCATCGCGGTGGATTTAGACAATCCTAAATTCTGGCAGCTGCTTGATGAGCTGGTAGTGATCAATCAAAGCGTGCAAAAAGCCCACGCTGAAGGCGGACTGGTTAACCGCCTGCGTCGGGTGGGTTTGGGGATCAAGGCAGCAACTATTTTCGCCCGGCTTTACACCATGCCGATGAAGAAAAATGAGCTGCCCAGTAGCGTTCGACTAGCGCCTACCTGGTGATCTGTTGAGCGTATTCATACCCATTTTCGTGGCGGCCATGATCTGGTGGCTGACCACGGTGGTAGCCCTTTATCGCACCGGGCTTGCGGAAAGCACTTATCGGACCACGTTATGGCTAGCCAGTGCCGGGGCCATGGGTGGTCTGGTAGCCCTGATCTACAGCGTGGGTGAGGCCACCAGCGCCAATGCTTATATGGCGTTTGCCGCATCGCTGGCCATCTGGTGCTGGCATGAGGTCACCTATTTTCTGGGCTACGTAAGCGGTCCGCGGCCCAAGCCCTGCCCGCCAGGGGTTGGCGGTTGGCAGCGCTTTGTGCACGGCGTCCGTGCCAGTTTGTGGCACGAACTGGCGGTGGTGGCCACGGCTGCGGTGATTGCCATTGTCAGCTACGGCCAGCCGAATATGGTGGGTTTGGAAACCTTCTGTTTGCTGTGGCTGATGCGTTGGAGCACCAAGATGAACATCTTTCTTGGGGTGCGCAATATTCACCTGGAATACCTGCCGCCGCGGCTCAGTTACCTGGGCAGCTACATGACCCATCGCAAGATGAATCCGCTGTTTCCCTTGTCCATAGCTGCGGGTGTGATGCTGGTGGCCTATTGGGGCAATCGAGGCCTTGCCGCTGATGCCAGCAACTTTGCTACCAGCAGCGGACTGCTGCTGGCAACCCTGGCAGCTCTGGCCATGCTGGAACATATTTTCCTGATGATGGAAGTGCCCGATGGCAAGCTCTGGCAGCTGGCTCGTGCCTCACAACAAAGCCGCTGAGCTTAAGTTCAGCAAAGCGATAACAACTTCATGAAGACCGTCTTTCCCTTTGCCGCCATTGTGGGCCAGGAGTCAATGAAACAGGCGTTGCTGGTGAGCAGCGTTGATCCGGGTATCGGCGGGGTGCTGGTACTGGGCGACCGGGGTACCGGCAAGTCCACCACCGTGCGAGCCCTGGCGGCCCTGCTGCCTAACATCGAGATGGTGAAGGGTTGCCCTTATAACAGCCCCCCGGAAAGCGGCGTTTGTGACTGTCGCGCCTGCTTGGACAAACAGCGAACTACAATTCAAGCGCCGATTCCCGTTGTGGATCTGCCCCTGGGGGCGACAGAGGATAGGGTGGTGGGTGCGTTGGATCTGGAAGCCGCCCTGGTGCGTGGTGAAAAGTCTTTTGAGCCAGGTTTGCTGGGCGCTGCCAACCGGGGCTTTTTGTATATCGACGAGGTCAATCTGCTGGAAGATCACCTGGTGGACCTGCTGCTGGACGTGGCAGCCTCCGGTGAAAATGCCGTGGAGCGCGAAGGTTTAAGCGTTCGTCATCCGGCGCGCTTTGTGCTGATCGGCAGCGGCAACCCGGAAGAAGGGGAGCTGCGACCCCAGCTGCTGGACCGCTTCGGCCTGGCGGTGGACATTACCACTCCCACGGAAATATCCGAGCGGGTTGAGGTGATTCAGCGCCGGGATGACTTTGACCGCGACCCCAAGACGTTTCGTCGTCAATGGGCCCGGCGCGAAGGGGCTATCCGAAAGAAAATCCTAGCCGGAAGAGAGCGTCTGCCCCAGGTAAAGGTGCCCCGGTCGGTGTTGGAAGATGCTGCTCGACTGTGTCTTGCCCTGGAAACCGACGGTCTGCGTGGCGAACTTACTCTGATCCGCGCGGGTCGGGCGCTGGCGGCCTTCAGCGGCCACGATGAGCTGACCACCCGTCATTTAGCTGAGATGGCAGGGCCCGCATTGGGCCATCGCCTGCGTCGCAACCCACTGGACGAGTCCCGGGCACTGGTTCGAGTTGAGCGGGCGGTGGAAGAGGTGTTCGGCGGGTGAGCTCCGGCAACGACAGCGCGTTCAACGCCACGGCCCAGGGTGATGCGGGACTGGCCTTGGCGCTGTTAAGGGTTGCACCAAAACTGGGTGGAATGCAGATTTGCGGCCTGCCAGGTCCCGGCCGTGACGCGGTGCTGGAGCGGGCCACCGAACTACTGAACCAGGGCCGTCGTGCCATTCGCGTGCCCCTGGGCGTGGGGCCGGAAAGACTGCTGGGCGGGCTGGATCTGGCTGCTTCCCTGGCCGCCGGCAACGCCGGCCGCGGCCCCGTGCTGCAGCCTGGATTATTGGCTGAAGCCGACGGCGCACTGCTGCTGATTAACATGGCCGAACGCCAGGGACGGGATGTAGTCAGCGCGCTGCTGGCGGCGCTGGACTCCGGAATAGTGCGGGTGGAGCGCGATGGCTTCGGCCTAACCCAGCCAGCAGAATTCATCGCCCTGGCCCTGGATGAGGCCATGGACGAGGATCCGGCCATGGACAGCGGCCTTGCGGATCGACTGGCCTTTCGCTGTTTTGCCAATACCTTTGATCATCTGCCGCCGATACCCTTTTCCGCCGACGATTTAAACAGTGCCCCGCTGCGAATGCCGGCACTGACAGCCCAGGTGGTTGGCAGTCTGGACCAGGCAGCGCGGTCACTGGGCATCACCTCTCTGCGGCGCATACAGATGGCGTCATTGGCCGCCTGCGCGCTGGCGGCGCTGCGATCGGAGCCCGAGGTGACAACCCAGGAGGTAGGTGATGCGGTGAGATTGGTGCTGCTGCCCCACGCGCTGTATCTGCCCAGCTCTGAGGATCAACCCCAGGAGCCACCGCCGCCAGAGCAAAGTCAATCCCGGGAACAAGAACAACAGGACAACGATTCTCAGTCCCAGCCCGACTCAGACCAGATTCCCGAAGAAATGCTGATCGCGGCGGCCCAGGCGGTACTACCTCCGGGACTGCTGGCAATGCTCAGCGGCGGCGCGGCAAAACGTAAAGCCGGCGCCGGCGGGCGGTCAAAGGCCCAGCGACCAGCCACCCGTGGACGACCCACTGGCATACGCCGGGGCCAGGCCGGCCGCGGCGCCCGACTCAATCTGCTGGCGACGGTGAAAGCCGCGGCACCCTGGCAGCGCTTACGTGGCGCTCCGCAGGGCCGGCTGGCGGTGCGCCCGGACGATTTTCGGATCACTCGATACAAACAAAAAAGCCAGCTCACCACGGTGTTCGTGGTGGACGCGTCAGGCTCCTCGGCGATGCAGCGACTGGGTGAGGTGAAGGGCGCCATCGAGCTGCTGTTAGCCGACTGCTACGTGCGTCGCGATCAGGTGGCCCTGCTGACCTTTCGCGGTAATCAACCTGAGCTGCTGCTGCCGCCAACCCGTTCACTGGCCCGTGCCAAGCGGGCTTTGGCCGACTTGCCCGGCGGCGGTGCTACGCCCCTGGCCGGAGCCCTGGACGCGGCCAAAGAGCTGGCCACCAGCCTTGCCCGGCGCCACCATCAGCCGGTGCTGGTGCTGCTCACCGACGGCCGTGGCAACGTGGGTCGTGACGGTACCCCTGGCCATCCGGAGGCTGCCAGTCAGACCCGGGAAGCAGCGGCAGAGCTGGGTCTTGAAGGATTTAACTCGCTGTTGGTGGACGTTGGTCGGCGGCCAAGACCGGCGGCTCGTGAACTGGCCGACGCCATGGGGGCCAGCTATCTGGCGCTGCCCCGGGTGGATGCCCGCAGTTTGACCGCGGCGGTGCAGCAGGTGTCTTTACCATGACCACAAACACCGTCAAGCTGACGACCCTGGCTCAGTTGGATGATGCAGCCCAGCCCCTGGCCAGCAAGGGCTTTGGCAACAGGGGCTGTCAACAGGTTGGCGCGAGGCAGGTCAGCGCCGGCGGCATTCGCTGGCAGGTTAAAACGTCTGAGCCCAGCGCCGCCGATAAGCCCCGCCTGCTGCTGCTCCACGGCACCGGCGCCGGTATCCATTCCTGGTCTGGCCTGTGGCCACTGCTGGAAGACCAGTTCACGCTGTTTGCGCCGGATTTGCCTGGCCACTGCCAGAGCCGGGCACCGCCTAACTGGCGACCCAGTTTGGACGCCATGGCGGCTGCCTTGACCGCCCTGCTGAGCGCCGAACAATTCCAGCCCGACCTGGTGGTGGGGCACTCCGCCGGCGCGGCCTTGGCCGCCCGCATGACCCTGGATCAGTCCATTGCACCCCGCGCGGTGGTGGCCATCAACGGCGCGTTTATGCCTTACGGCGGCCCGGCGGCGGCACTGTTGATGCCCATTGCACGCTGGTGCGCTGGCAGTGGCTCGATTACTGGGCGGCTGGCCAAACGGGCCAGTGAGCCTGGCGCCGTTGAACGGCTGCTGGAACAAACGGGGTCGGCGGTCACCGCTGAGGCGGTGGAACGTTATCAACGTCATCTGAGGAATCCGGACCACATATCCGGCACCCTGCGGATGATGGCCAACTGGGATCTACGTTCGCTGCTGCGTCAGCTGCGTTTGCTGAGCAAACCTCTTTACCTGCTGGTGGGCGATAAAGACACCACCGTGCCGCCGCGACAGGCCCACCAGCTGGCCCGGCGGATGGCTTTGGCAGGCACCCATTTTTTACCCGGGCTGGGACATCTGGCCCACGAAGAGCAGCCACAGTCGGTGGCTGATCTGCTGTTATCTATCGCCGCTCGCCACGGCCTCACCACTGATATTCGGGAATCCTGATCATGGCAAGACAACAATGGCAACAAACCTTCTGCTATCCAGCGGATATTCGAACCTGCAGAAAACAGCTGAGAATCGGCTCTCAGTCGTTTTTTGCGGCCTCCATGATCCTGCCTAAACCGGTCCGCGATCCGGCTTCCGCGCTGTATGCCTTTTGCCGCGAAGCCGATGACGCCATTGACGAGTTTCAGAATGAAGATCCGTCGCCAGCCCTGGACGCCCTGTATGCCCGGCTCAAGTGTATTTACGCCGATCATCCACAGCCCATTGCCGCAGACCGTGCCCTGGCCGAGGTGGTCAAGCAGTTTTCCATTCCCTATACCTTGCCCGCAGCGCTGATTGAAGGTTTTGAGTGGGACGTGGACGAGCGCCGCTACGAAAGCATGTCCCAGCTGTACGGCTACGCGGCCAGAGTCGCCGGCACCGTCGGGGTGATGATGGCCATGCTGATGGGCGCCAGAGCGCCGGACGTGCTGGCAAGAGCCTGCGACCTGGGGGTTGCGATGCAGCTCACCAACATCGCCCGAGACGTGGGTGAAGATGCCCGGGCCGGGCGGATATACCTGCCATTGGATCTGCTCCAACAGGCCGGCATCGATGTGACCGAGTTCCTTGCCCAGCCCGCGTTCACGCCGGCTCTTGGTTCGGTAATCCGCGAAGTTCTGGATACCGCCGAAGGGCTCTATCAGCGTGCTGGTTCGGGCATTGATCGACTGCCCGCGGCGAGCCGCCCGGGGATCGAAGCCGCTCGGCGGATCTACGCCGAAATTGGCCAGGTGATCCGGGCCAACGGCCTGGACAGCGTGTCCCAAAGGGCCGTTGTGCCTCGTAACCGTAAGATTGTTCTGCTGGCTCAATCCATGGCCTCGGTGGTGCGTAACAGCCATCGGGATACCTCACCGCCGCTGGCCGAGGTGGCTTTCCTGGTGGATGCCGCCGCCTTAGCTGCTGCCCGGTAATCCGGGCCGGTGAATCTGGGCTACATTGAATTTGGCATTGCTGGCAGCGTGCTGGGATTGGCGCTGCTGGAGCTTTACAACCTGCGCCGATTGCGAAAAAAGCGGGAGCAGGAGCCGCCGGCTGCTAGCCAGGCAGCGAAAAAAGAAACCGACCCTAGCGGCGGGTCTTAAAAGGCAGCAGAAACTGCACCCAGGGTTGGCGAAAGCGCTGCAGCGACAGACTTTCATGCATAACGCTGCGGCGGTCTGCAGTCTGAATCATTGACCGGGTATAAAACGGCGTGTCCTCCAGCATGGTGACTTGGGTGACCGGCTGCTGAAGATGGATCTGCCCCTTCATTCCCCATAAGCCTCGGCGCAAATGCTGCACCGGCGCCACTTCGCCCTGGGACAGCGTGCCGCTGTCATCGATACTCAGCGCCAGCTGCTTCTGCTGCCCTCCGCTGCTGGTGGCGTTGTAGGTGAGATCGGTGGCGTTGCCCTGATGGCTGCGGCTCCAGTTCCAGGTCTCAAATCCTTCATGCAGGGGCTCGCTGCCCCGATTGGTGTCAAAGTAGCCTTTACCCGACCAGCGCCAGTGGGGCTGATCAAAACTCACCTCAACCTCGCAGTGAGGCGCATAGGGCCACCATTGGTGGCGTTGGTTGGGATCCAGCTGAAGCTGCGCCAGGGCAGGATCCGTGGTGAATTTGGGTCGCACCGCGATTCGCCCGGCAACCTTCCTGGGCAGCGGCACGCCGCGATCGGCGATGATGATGTCCAGGCCATTGTCGGTAAAGGTCAACGAACTGTCGCCAATCTCAAACCGCTGATCTTCCCGTTTCACCTGATGGCGGGTTTTTTCGCTCAGAACCCAGCGCTTGCCGCGGCTGTTGTAGAGCGCGGCATTAATGGCGCAGTAGTCCATGGGGTTGGCCTCATAGCGGCGGCAGGCGCGGGCGTAAAACGGTGAAAAGACGCTGCCGACAAAGGCAATAATCACCAGATGTTCCTGGCCATCATCGCTGCTGGCATCGATGTACCACCACTGATAACCCCGGCGAGGCACCGGACGGGTAAAACTCGGAAATTCAAACATTGCAGCCTTTTGGTTGACGCTACATCAAGGGGTGTCTATTCTACATGACACTACGAAGTGTCAATAACACCTAACAACTGGACAAAGGCAAAGGTATGGCCATGAACCCCACCGCAATGATCAACAGCTCCCTTGAGCAGGTTCTGGCCGGCGCCAGCGATGAATGCTGTCCGCCGCGTTTTCTAACGGCGCTGAACTATGCGGTGATGCCAGGTGGCGCCCGGGTGCGGCCAAAGCTGACCCTGGCGGTGGCCAAAGCCTGCCATGCCGATAATCCGGCGGCGGTCATGGCCGCAGCCTGCGCGGTGGAAATGATTCACTGCGCTTCGCTGGTGCACGATGATCTGCCCTGCTTTGACAACGCGGCTACCCGCCGCGGCAAGCCCTCGGTACATGCGGCATTCGGTGAACGGCTGGCAGTATTAGCCGGCGACGCCCTAATTGTGATGGCCTTTGAAGCCCTGGCAGTGGGCGCGGCCGCAACCCCTGAGCGTTTGCCATCGATGGTTAGAGTGATGGCCAGTTCGGTGGGTGCACCCCGGGGAATCTGCGCTGGCCAGGCCTGGGAATGTGAGCCAAAAGCGCCACTGGGTCGCTATCAGCGGCAAAAAACCGGATCCTTGTTTGTGGCGGCCACGGCGCTGGGCGCAGCGGCTGCCGGGGAACAAGCCCGTCCCTGGGAATTGCTGGGACGGCGCATGGGTGAGGCCTACCAGGTGGCCGATGACATCCTTGATGTCACCGCGGATCCTGAGGAAATCGGCAAGCCCATCGGACAAGATAGCGACCTGCATCGGCCCAATTCGGTGCTCGAGCGGGGCATGAGTGCCTCGGAAGATCGGCTGAAGCGACTGGTGGAAGAGGCTATGGACGCCATTCCCTCCTGCCCCGGCGAAGTTCGACTGCGGGCCCAGATCGAAGTGGAAGCTCGAACTTTTATTGATCACGCCCTGCTGCGCAGCGCCGCCGCCTGACCTGACGCTGTTTGTTAAGGTCCGGCGACGTAATCCCCACCATAATTCTGATGGTTAAGGTCGGCTGTGCTGCAGTCGCTGCGTAAATCCTGGATTAACTGGCGCAACCAGCGCCTGAGCGACCCTCGTTTCCACACCCGGGTTGGCGGCATCGGACTGCTGCGCGGTGTGGTCCGGCGTCGAGCCAGCCAGCTGTTTGACCTGGTGGCGGGCTTTGTCTACTCCCAAACTTTACAGGCCTGCGTTCAGCTGGATCTGTTTGAAATCCTCCGCAGCCAACCCCTGACCCGGGAGGCGCTGGCGCTTCAGGTGGACCTGCCGGAAAAGGCTCTGACAGCCCTGCTTGACGCTGCCGCCGCCACCGGCCTGGTGGAAAAAATCGGCGATCAAATCGCCCTGGGCCCCCAGGGTGCGGTGCTGCTGGCCAACCCTTCCCTGCTGGCAATGATCAGGCACCATGAATTTTTCTACCGGGACCTTTCCGATCCGGTGGCATTGCTAAAAGGGCAGGTAAAGGCGGAAATCGCTGATTACTGGCCCTACGCTGGCGGCCAGGTCTCCGATCATGCCGCCGCCCGCTATTCCGATCTGATGGCCCAGTCCCAGGTCATGGTGGCCCAGCAGGTGGTTGCGGCCTATGACTTTGGACTGCACCGCTGTCTGTTGGATATTGGCGGTGGCAATGGCACCTTTGCCGCTGAAGTGGGGCAACATTTCAGCCAGTTGGATTTAAAACTGTTTGATCTGCCTCCGGTGGCCCAGCTCGCAATGGCGGAAAACGCCCCGGGTTACGGTCGAGTGGGCGCTTTTGGCGGCAGTTTCATCGACGACCCCCTGCCTGATGGCGCCGATTTAGTGTCATTAATCCGCATTGTTCACGACCATGACGACTCCACCGTGATGGCGTTGCTGCAGAAAATCTATGACTACCTGCCCCCCGGCGGGCGTTTATTGATTGCTGAACCGCTGGCTGATACGGCCGGCGCTGGCGCCATAGCCGGAGCCTATTTTTCCTTATATTTCATGGCCATGGGTAGCGGCCGGCCACGTTCACTGCAAGAACTCACGGGCTTTGTTGAACAGGTTGGTTTTACCCAGGTTAGACATCACCCCACCGCCTTGCCGTTGATGGCTAGCGTACTCACTGGGCAAAAACCCAGCGCAGCACCGGGAAATGATGGCGAAAGTAACGTAACAACAAGTTGACACTCTTGATAGTCAGCGTAAACTGACACTTCTGATGACACACACCTTTAATCAAAAAAACCCTCAGCCCCACTCAGGTGGCTCCGTGACCACCCGCGCGGTGGTAATGGATGCGCCCGGAAGTCTTGCTCTTAAAGACATACCGCTGGCCCAGCCGGGTGTTGACGAGGTGCTGGTAGCGGTGGATTACAGCGGCATCAGCACTGGCACTGAGCGACTGCTGTGGGACGGCACCATGCCGGACTTCCCGGGTATGGGTTATCCGCTGGTGCCTGGTTACGAGTCTGTAGGAACCATCATCGCTGCCGGTGCCAATGTGCAGCAGCGCATCGGACAAAGCGTGTTCGTTTCCGGCGCTGCCTGCTTCGGTGAAATTCGCGGCCTGTTCGGCGGCTCCGCCTCTCATCTGCTGGTTAATGAGAGCAAAGCCCTGGAGATAGACCCCAGCCTGGATATCAAGGGCACCCTGATGGCCCTGGCGGCCACCGCGGTGCACGCCATTTATTGCGCCCCGGACCGCCAGCCCGTATGGCCTGAACTGATTGTCGGCCACGGCGTTCTGGGCCGCCTGTTAGCCCGCGCCACCATGGCCTGCGGTGGCCCGGCACCCACGGTCTGGGAGCTCAATCCCGATCGAATTTCCGGCGACGAACCTTACCCGGTGATCCAGCCCGACAGCGACACGCGCCGCGACTACGCTGCGGTGTTTGATGTCAGCGGCGACGCCGGCATTTTAGATAAGTTGGTATTCCACCTAAAGCCCCTGGGCGAGGTTGTTTTGGCGGGCTTTTATTCAAAGCCCGTGACCTTCAATTTTGCACCGGCCTTCATGCGTGAAGCCCGGATTCGGATTGCCGCTCAGTGGCAACCGGAAGATCTGACCATGGTGCGCCGGCTGATCCGCAGCGGCGAGCTGAACTTGGATCAACTGATAACCCATCATTCCACCCCTGAAAACGCAGCCACGGCTTACAAGACAGCCTTTGCTGAGCCTGCCTGCCTGAAGATGATATTGGACTGGAGAGACCTGCAATGAGCGTTGAAACCCCAACTGTCGATCTGACTAAGCCGATCCACGCGCGTTTGCGCGATGAAGCCGCAATCGATGCTGATCCGGTAGCCACCGACGAGCCAACCAAAGAAACCCAGATTATTGCGATTTATGGCAAGGGCGGTATTGGCAAGAGTTTCACCCTGTCCAACCTCTCTTACATGATGGCCCAGCAGGGCAAAAAAGTGCTGCTGATTGGCTGTGATCCAAAAAGTGACACCACATCCCTGCTCTTCGGTGGTCGCAGTTGCCCCACCATTATCGAGACCTCGTCAGCGAAAAAAGCCGCTGGCGAGCCGGTGGCCATTGGTGACGTGTGCTTTACCAGAGATGGTGTTTACGCCATGGAACTGGGCGGCCCGGAAGTCGGTCGCGGTTGCGGCGGTCGCGGCATCATCCACGGCTTTGAGCTGCTGGAAAAGCTGGGCTTTCACGAGTGGGACTTTGACTACGTGCTGCTGGATTTCCTCGGCGACGTGGTCTGCGGCGGCTTTGGTCTGCCCATCGCCCGGGACATGTGCCAGAAGGTGATTGTGGTGGGTTCCAACGACCTGCAGTCTCTTTATGTGGCCAACAATGTGTGTTCAGCGGTGGAGTATTTCCGCAAGCTGGGAGGCAATGTTGGGGTGGCCGGAATGGCCATCAACAAAGACGACGGCACCGGTGAAGCCCAGGCTTTCGCCAAGGCCGTAGGCATTCCCGTGCTGGCCGCAATCCCCGCCGATGATGACATTCGGCGCAAGAGTGCCAACTACGAAATTATTGGTGTGCCCGGCAGCCCCTGGGCGCCGCTGTTTGAAGAGCTGGCCAAAAACGTTGACGAGGCCCCGCCCCGACAGCCCACGCCCCTGGACCAAGATGGCCTGCTGAACCTGTTCAGCGGCGATGCGGTGGGCCGCGACGTGGTGCTTCAGCCGGCCACTGCCGCCGACATGATGGGCGCCGACATTATTGAACGACCTTCTCTTGAAGTCCTGTACGACAGCGTATAAACCATGACTAAAGAAACCATTAAAAGCCAGCAAAAGACCGTCACCATCGAAGGTGCAGCGCCCAAAGCAGACGGCGGCTGTCACTCCGGCGGTGAGCTGGTGAAAGCCGCCAAGCAGGCGGGTAAGTCTGAGATTCTTGATCAGTACGCCAAAGACTACCCCGTCGGACCCCACGATCAGCCCCAGAGCATGTGCCCGGCATTTGGCTCATTGCGGGTTGGCCTGCGGATGCGCCGCACGGCGACCATATTGTCAGGCTCAGCCTGCTGCGTTTATGGACTGACCTTTACCTCACATTTTTACGGTGCCAGACGTAGCGTTGGTTACGTGCCCTTTAACTCTGAATCCCTGGTTACCGGCAAGCTGTTCGAAGACATCCGCGACGCCGTCTATGAGATGGCCGACCCGGAAAACTACGACGCCATTGTCGTAACCAATCTGTGTGTGCCCACGGCTTCCGGTGTGCCCCTGCAGATGTTGCCTGAACAGATCAACGGTGTACGTATCATCGGCATCGACGTACCCGGATTCGGTGTCCCCACCCACGCCGAGGCTAAGGATATTCTGGCCGGCGCGATGCTCAAGTATGCACGCACGGAAATTGAAGCCGGCCCGGTTCAGGCGCCCGCTCAAAAACGCGATGGCCGACCTTCCATTACGCTACTGGGCGAGATGTTCCCGGCGGATCCGATGTCACTGGGTAGCCTGCTTGATCCCCTAGGTTTGGCCGCAGGCCCGGTGGTGCCGACCCGAGAGTGGCGCGAGCTATACGGCGCTCTGGATTGCGCGGCGGTGGCTGCCATCCATCCTTTTTACACCGCCAGCGTACGGGAATTTAAGGCCGCCGGCCGACCCATAGTTGGCTCTGCTCCCGTCGGCCATGACGCGACTGCCAGCTGGCTGGAAAACATTGGCGCCACCTGTAACGTTAGCGCTGAACTTATCGGCAAAGCCAAGCAGCAGTTCCTGCCGGGACTAAAAGCCGCCCTGGCAGCGTCCCCCATTAAGGGTCGCATTACGCTGTCTGGCTATGAAGGATCCGAGCTGCTGGTAGCGCGACTGTTGCTGGAGTGTGGCGCGGATCTTCGCTATGTGGGTACCGCTTGTCCCAAGACGCCTTGGTCTGAAAACGATCGCCAATGGCTGGAAGCCAAAGGCGTACACGTGCAGTACCGGGCATCCCTGGAGCAGGACCTGGCGGCAATGCATGAGTTCAAGCCGGACCTGGCTATTGGAACAACGCCAGTGGTGCAAAAGGCTAAAGAACACGGCATGCCCGGCCTGTATTACACCAATCTGATTTCTGCCCGCCCGCTGATGGGAATGCCGGGACCAGGCGCATTGGCCCAGGTCATCAACGGCGCCATGAGCCAGGCCCAGCGTATGGGCGACATGAAAGCGTTCTTTGAAGGTGTTGGCACCGGGCATACCGCCGGCGTATTCACCGATATGCCGAAACAGCCGCCCAAGCCCCGCGCCACCGGCGCTATTCACGGGCCTAAGTCGAAAAATCCCGTTGCCGATTCGGTGGTGGCCTGATGTTAGTTCAGGATCATGACCGGGCCGGAGGCTACTGGGGCAGCGTTTACGTGTTCTCGGCGATCAAAGGCATGCAGGTCATTATCGACGGCCCCGTGGGTTGTGAAAACCTGCCGGTGACTTCGGTTCTGCACTACACCGACGGCCTGCCACCCCACGAGTTACCCATCACTGTGACCGGTCTTGGTGAAGAAGAACTGGGCCAACACGGCACCGAAGGCGCCATGCGCCGGGCCCACGCAACCCTGGACGCCAGCCAGCCCGCTGTGGTGGTTACCGGCTCCATCGCCGAGATGATTGGCGGCGGAGTGACTCCAGAAGGTACCAACATCAAGCGCTTTTTGCCCCGCACTATTGATGAAGACCAATGGCAGAGCGCGGACCGGGCTATGGCCTGGTTATGGTCTGAGTTTGGCCCCAAGAAGGGCAAAATCAAGCCGGTGAAAAAACCCAAAGAGGGTGAAAAGCCCAAGGTCAATATCCTTGGCCCCAGCTATGGCTACTTCAATATGCCTTCTGACCTGGCGGAAATTCGTCGCCTGGTGCAGGGCATAGGTGCAGAAATCAACCTGGAATTCCCCCTGGGCAGTCACTTAAGTGAGGTGCCCAAGCTGGCTGATGCCCAGGTCAACATCTGTATGTACCGGGAGTATGGCCGGCTGCTGTGTGAACAGCTGGACCGACCCTATCTGCAGGCGCCGATTGGCCTGGCCAGCACCACTGCGTTTCTGCGCCAGCTAGGCGAGCTGCTGGAGCTGGACCCGGAGCCCTTCATCGAGAAGGAAAAGCACACAACGATCAAACCGTTGTGGGACTTATGGCGTTCGGTCACCCAGGATTTTTTTGCCACCGCCAGCTTTGCCATCGTGGCCAATGAAACCCACGTGCGCGGTATCGAGAATTTTCTCTGCAACGAAATGGGTTTGCCCTGCACCCTGGCCAGCTCCAGGAAGCCCGGGGTAAAGCCGGAAAACCAGAGCATTCGTCAGCAGCTCACCAGCAATCCACCGCTGGTGCTGATGGGCAGCTACAACGAACGCATGTATCTGGCCGAAGTAGGCGCTGGAACCCAGTTTATTCCCGCCTCGTTTCCCGGAGCCATTATTCGCCGACACACCGGAACCCCATTTATGGGTTACAGCGGTGCCACCTATCTGATTCAGGAAGTGTGTAACGCGCTGTTTGATGCGCTGTTCCACATCCTGCCCCTGGGCACCAAGCTCGATCAGGTAGAAAAGACCCCCTCCAAGCTGGAGGAGACCATTCCGTGGGACGACGAAGCCCGTCGCCGACTGGATGAAATTGTAGATGCACGCCCGGTACTGGTGCGGATCTCAGCAGCAAAGCAGGTCAGGGACGCAGCCGAAAGGGCCGCGCGTCTTGCCCAGCGAGAACGCGTTGACGTTGCCTGTGTAGAGCAGGCGGCAAGAGGCGCTACCCATTAGTAAATCGAAATCAATAGAGGATTTCCCCATGGAAATTGCCACTCATCAAAACAGCGCAGGCCCAGCAGCGAAGCGCAACGAAGCGTTTATCGGCAAGCTGATTTTTGCCGTGAGCTTTGCCCTGCTGTTGCCGGTTGCGCTGCTAGCCGCCGCCAGCGGCTGGCGATGGCAGCCCTGGGCGCCGGGCGCCCACGGTTTCAGGCCGGTGCTACAAGAAACCCGCCTCAAGGCCATCATGCTGACAGCGATGGTGTTTTCTGCCTGAAGTTGTTGGCACTGGCGGTGTCGAGTGTAGAAAAGAGTTAGTGAGTCAGTCGCGTTAAGCGGCTCCTCAACAAATTGTGTCGGTCTCCGTCCGACATGATGATCCCCGCCGTACGGGATGTGTACGGTAACGGCCGCGAGGCCACTGAGTCATAAGGAATAGATCTATGGCTGATATCGGAGAAACTGGAGGCTCAATGTCGGGCTTCACTCCAAATGAAGCACAGGAATTTCACCGTCTTTTCATGGTGGGATTTGTTGTGTTCACCGTGATTGCAATCATTGCGCACTTTTTGGTGTGGCAGTGGCGCCCCTGGTTTCCAGGTCCAGAGGGCTACGCATCACTCACTGACGGCGTTAATGCCGTTGCCCACAACGTGCTTGCACGTTTAGGTTAAGGAGACTCATATTATGTGGCGTATTTGGATGATGTTCGATCCGCGCAGAGCACTCGTTGCGACTGCAGTCTTCTTATTCACACTGGCGATTTTTATCCATTTTGTCGTTCTGAGCACAGACCGATTTAACTGGATCGAAGGTACAAGTGGGGCAAACGCTAGCACAGAGTTTGCAACAGAGGCGCTGGTTTCTACCCGCGAAGATCTGTCGCAAATCTCTATTGTCTAGCAGGCCGCAGCTCGTGATCGGGTGTTCAGATCACGAGCTGCTGCCTTATTAATCGTTGACGAATTCGTAAAGTCACGCCGGACGTGGAGGTTTAGAGCTCATGGCGATGCTCAGTTTTGAAAGAAAATATCGGGTGCGCGGCGGCACCTTGTTAGGGGGCGACCTATTCGATTTCTGGGTGGGGCCATTTTATGTAGGCTTCTTTGGTGTGACCACGATCTTTTTTGCCCTGCTAGGCTCGGCAATGATTTTCTATGGCGCCGCGCTAGGTGACACCTGGAATCCTTGGCTAATCGATATCGAGCCACCGCCGCTTAGTTACGGGCTAGCTCTGGCACCGCTGCAGGAGGGCGGCATCTGGCAAATTGTCACGATGTGCGCACTGGGCGCGTTTACTTCCTGGGCGCTACGGGAAGTGGAAATCTGCCGCAAACTGGGGATTGGCTACCATGTGCCCTTTGCCTTCGGCGTCGCGATTTTTGCTTACGCTACGCTGGTTGTGTTTCGGCCCTTGTTGATGGGCGCGTGGGGGCATGGTTTTCCCTACGGCATTATGAGCCACTTGGATTGGGTGTCGGCGGTGGGTTATTCCTACATAGCCTTTCACTACAACCCGGCGCACATGATCGCGATCACCTTCTTCTTTACTACCTGCCTGGCTTTAGCTATGCATGCCGGCGCTATTGTCTCGGCGGTGAACCCTGCAAAGGGTCAGCGAGTAAAGGGCGCAGAGCACGAAAACACCTACTTCCGCGACACCATTGGTTATTCCATCGGTTCATTGGGTATCCACAGGCTTGGGCTGTTCATTGCCCTTAACGCCGGTTTCTGGAGCGCGGTGTGCATGATCATCAGCGGCCCGGTATGGACGCGCGGATGGCCACTGTGGTGGGAATGGTGGCGACAGCTGCCGATCTGGGGCTGAGCGGGCTAAGGAAAAATTATGGAATATCAAAATATCTTTACGCGGATTCAGGTCAGCGGTGGTGGTGAAGCCAGCGTTGGACCTGATCGAGACTGGCCCCGAACCGGCATGGCCAACAACTGGCTGCTGGGGCTGGTAGGTGATGCTCAAGTTGGCCCGTTTTATCTGGGCTGGATGGGTCTTGCTTCAATCATCAGCGGCTTCATTGCGTTCGAAATTATCGGCCTCAATATGCTGGCGTCGGTGGATTGGAACCCAGTGGAGTTTGTTCGACAGTTGGCCTGGCTATCCCTAGATCCACCAAGCGCTGAATACGGGCTGCGCCTGGCGCCGCTCAACGAAGGCGGCTGGTGGCAATTGGCAGGTCTGTTCTTAACTGTGTCCATCATGCTGTGGTGGTTACGAATGTACGTCAGGGCGCGAGTGCTGGGTATGGGTACTCACATCGCCTGGGCTTTTGCCGCAGCTATCTGGCTTTATCTGGTGCTGGGTTTCATTCGGCCGCTGGCCATGGGGGATTTCTCCGAGGCCGTGCCCTTTGGCATCTTCCCGCACCTGGATTGGACCCAGAACTTCTCGCTGGTCTACGGCAATCTGTTCTATAACCCCTTCCATATGTTGTCTATCGCGTTTTTGTATGGCTCAGCGCTGCTGTTCGCCATGCACGGTGCAACCATTTTGGCCACCGATCGCTTTGGTGCACATAAAGAAGTAGAGCAGATCATTGACCGGGGCACCGGTGCTGAACGAGGCGCGCTGTTCTGGCGCTGGACCATGGGCTTTAATGCGACCATTGAGTCTATCCACCGCTACGCCTGGTGGTTTGCAGTGCTTTGTCCGCTGACCGGCGGCCTGGGCATCCTGCTCACCGGAACGGTTGTGGACAACTGGTATCTGTGGGCGATGGAACACGGCATTGCGCCTAATCCCTCAGGTAACTGATCAGTACTTGTCCGGTGGCAACACCGGAGCAGAAAAAAGGGCCCGAAACGGGCCCTTTTTTGTGCTCATACAGCGGGGTTTACGAACTAACCTTCGACGGTGAAGGTGCCGCGCATGATGGCCCAGTGACCTGGGAAGGTGCAGATGTAGGAGTAGCTGCCAGACAGCCCGTCCATGGAGAAGCTGACGCTGGCGGTCTCGCCGCCGCCGACCAGCTTGGTGGCAGCGATGATGCGGTCATCTTCCGGCAGGTAGTCGCTGGTGGGGCCGGCAGCCAGGCCGGCATTGGCGATGGCTTCCAGCGCGTCGGTGGGTACCAGCACCCAGTTGTGACCCATGGCCTGCTTAGGGAATTGGCCGGTGTGGGTCAGGGTGACCGTTACCGACGCACAGCTCGATGGCGCCGACAGGGTGTTGGTGCTGTAGGCAATGGTGTCACCGGCGTTAATGGCGATGTTGCAAGGGTCTCCGCCAGAAACCATGTCAGCGGCTTTGTCCGCAGCGCCAGCCACCGCAGCGGCGGCAGCGCCACCAGCGGCACCGGCCATCTCAGCAGCTGAGTCCTTAGCATCGCTGGCCATGTCCATAGCGGCATCTTTCGCATCGCCGGCCATATCCATCGCGTCATTGGCGGCAGCCATGGCCGAGTCTTTCGCATCACCGGCCATGGTCATGGCGGAATCCGCGGCGTCTTTCATGCTATCGCCAGCACTGCTGGCCATATCTGCCGCTGCATCGCCAGCATCTTGGGCCATTTCTGCGGCTTTTTCGCCGGCGTCTTTGGCCATATCTGCCGCGTTCTCAGCGCCGTCTTTGGCCGCATCTGCCACTTCTTTGGCGGTTTCTTCGGCTTTTTCAGCCATGGAGGTTGAACTTGAGGAGCTGTCGTCGCCTCCGCAGGCCACCAGGGCCATGGACAACAGCATTACCAGCAGGTAACTGGTGAGAGATCTTAGCTTCATCACGGTAACTCCAGAATTCATATTGGGGGGTGTCTAAATTCAAGACGGCGCCCAGTTTAGCCGAAATCTTGTGCAAGTTTTGTTCTGTGTACCTTTTAGCCGGCTATTCATCGCCCACACCCGGCCAATCCACAGCGCCACACACCTGTTCCAGCAGGGCTCGAAATTCCAGGGAAAACAGCGCAAAGCGGGCGTCCAGCTCTTCCATCGCCGACTCGGTTCGAACTTCGCTAAGCTGTTCCTGAACCTGATCCAGGGCCTTGACCCTGAGCAATGTCAGTTCCTCGCTAAGGCTGAAGCTGAAACGCTCCTGCCACACCAGGCCCAGCCGAAAGGTCTGCATGCCTTGATCCAGGTGGCGCCGAATATCGCCTCGGTCCAGATCCTGTCGTCGACAGCGGATAGTTGCGGCCACGTCTCGTTCGTCCCGCAGATCGCATTCGTCACCCAGCTCAAAGCCCTCTGGCGGCCGACCCTCCTTGAGCCAGTAGGTGAGTTTGTTGCAGATGGCCGGTTTAGCGTCAGGGGCGCTGATTTTCAGCCCGGTGACGTTCATCCGCAGCAGGCCAACCAGCTCATCTGCCAGTTTGCGGCTGGCACTATCGACCACCAGCCAGCCAGCTTCCAGGTCCAGATAGGCATCCACATGCCGAGGCTTGATAAAGGCCCTGGGCAGTAAATCCATCAGCACCTCATCTTTCATCCTCAGCTTTTCCGACCGCGGCGCCCGCTGCCCGGTTGTTCGCTCCGCTTCGGCCAGGCGCTGATTGACTGCATCTTTGACCACCGCCGGCGGCAGCACCTTTTCCTCCATGCCGTAACGAATCAGCACACAGTTACCTACGATATGGGTCAGGATTTCTGCATCCCGGCCGTAAGGAGAAACCCAGCCGGCGGACCCTGGTTCAAGCTTGCCACAGGGGCTCAACTCGCCGGCGGCCAGCTGGTCGGCAATTTGATCGGTTTTCAGACCCGGCAGGCGGGCGGAATATATGCTGAGGTTTGAGAACACGGTTTGGCCTTTGCCTGTATCTACTTAAGGTCGCGTATTTGAGCAGAAAAACCGGTCCTGTTGTAAAATTTGGCGATGAGCAGCGCCCGGCAACTCCCCTGGACCACACTTTTTCCCGGCTTTTTAGCGGCCCTGCTGTTGCTGTCGGTCGCCCTGCCGGCCGCCGCCCAGAACGCCTACCCCGAAAGTTGCTTTACTCCTGGGCCGCTACCCACCTTTGCCGCCAGCCACGTGGATGGCAACCCCCTTTTCGACTATCGGGCCATCCTTCAGGACGCCACCAGCCCCTTGGCGATTTCCTCCCCGGTGCAGATCCGAGCCTGGCGGGTGCCCTGCCACAGCAACGGTTCGGCCCTGCTGATTCGGGTTACGGCCCAGTTTGGCCTTCCGCTGGCGCCCCAGGTGTTTGTTGAACAGGGCGAGCGTGTTGCCCAGGTCAGGCTGGCTTCTGAGGCCAGAACCCTGGCCACCGATGATTCCGGCCGCCAGCTGCTGTTGCGTGCTGATTCCAGCGCTATCTTGGTGGTGGAGTCCAACGCCGCCACCGACGCGGCGCAAATCGATTTCAACGATGCGCTGACGCTGGTTATCCGAGATGCCCAGTTTGAACGCACCCTTGCCTTCCCGGCTTATGTCCTCAGCGACTTTGCCGTTCCCCAGTACCAACAAATCTCCCCCGGCCACAGCGGCAGCTGGTTCAATCGGGGCCGGGACGGGGAAGGCCTGATGGTGGAAATCGCCCAGGGTGCTGGCCAGCAAACGGTGGTAGTAACCTGGTATACCTATCTGGGTGGCGAGCAGCAATGGATGATCGGCAGTGCGCCCATCAACCCGGGCGACCGACAGGTGAACGTGCCCATGACCCGCACCCGAGGGGCCCAGTTCGGTGATGGCTTCCAGCGGGCTGATGTGCAGCGAGAAGACTGGGGTACCCTAAGCCTTCGGTTTTTAAATTGCCTGCAGCTGGATTTAAGTTATGACGGGCTGGACGGCAGCGGCAACCTTGCCCTACAGCGGCTGACCGAGATCGCTGACCTGTCCTGCTGATTACCCGGACTAAGGCATCTGAGCTGAAGATCCCTGGCTCGGCTGGGGCGCATTTTCCGCAACGGTTTTTGCTGGCACCAGCCAGCTATCCGTCGTTAGCTTGGCGGAGGATTCCAAGCCAATAAAATCAAACAGGCTGCGATCGGCCAGTTGGGATGGCGCCACGTTGCCGATAGCGCTGGCAATGCTTTCGATCCTCCCCGGATGGATTTTCGCCCAATCCTGAAGCATCTGCTTGATGGCCTGGCGCTGCATATTTTCCTGAGTGCCGCAAAGGTTGCAGGGGATAATCGGGAAATCCCGGCCGGCGGCGTAGGCTTCGATGTCTTTTTCGGTGCAGTAAGCCAACGGGCGAATGACGATATGCTGTCCGTTGTCCGATTTCAGCTTCGGAGGCATGGCCTTAATAGAGCCGCCGAAAAACAGATTAAGAAACAGGGTTTCTATGATGTCGTCCCGATGATGGCCCAGGGCAATCTTGGTAATGCCATTATCCGCAGCCCAGGTATACAACGCGCCCCGGCGAAGCCTTGAGCACAGGCCGCAAAAGGTTTTCCCCTCCGGCACCACAGAGACCACGGTGCTGTAGGTATCCTGTTCAACAATGTGAAACGGCACCCCAATGCCCGTGAGGTATTCCGGCAACACGTGCTCGGGAAAGCCCGGCTGTTTTTGATCCAGGTTGACCGCGATCAGTTCAAAGGACACCGGCGCCTTTTTCTGCAGCGCCAGCAGCATGTCCAGCAGGGTGTAGGAATCTTTGCCGCCGGACAGGCACACCATGACCCGGTCGCCCTCACCAATCATGGCGTAGTCCATAATGGCCTTGCCGGTGGCCCTGCGCAGACGCTGCTGCAGTTTGCCCTTCTCGTGTTTCAATTTACGTGGGGTGACGCTCAATGTGCTGGTTCCCGGTTATTAAATTCGACTGCATGGACAATGATTTGGTGCCCGTATAAGGTAGCGGTAGCCAGTCTATTTGGAAAATCATCATCATGCGACTCACTTTATTACTGCTGCTGACCCTGGGCGCCTGCAGCGCTCCGGTTACCCGGGTTGAACTGAACGATAATCTCGTCAGCGCCGGGGCCACCGTGGGCGTGCTGCCGGTAAACCTGCAGCAGAAAATTGAGGCAAGAGTTGATGACAACCCCATAGGCCTGGCCGGCACTGCGGGCCGCCTGGCAGTTTTTAAGGGTGAGCAAACCCGCCAAAAGCGCCTCAACGAGGCCCTGGCCGCCGCCGACTTCAGTTACCCGAGCCAGTTCAGACAGCGGCTGAATGATTCCCTCACCGCCCACCGGCTAAACACCAGGCCCATCGAATTTTCCCGCACCATCGACAATGTGTTGGGAGAAGTAGCCCCGGGCCGCTTTGAACGCCGTCCGCCAAAAGACCAGCCGGTGGATTTTCTGCTGGACGTGACCGTTGATGTGGTGGGCTATATCGCTGAGTCGATCAGCAAAGACTATCTCCCCACCTTACACGTGGGCGCCAGGCTGCTCAGCGCAGATACTCTGGACGTGGTGTATGAAACCCGTGTGGAGTACAACCCGCTGGACGCCGAAGATGCCGCCATCTCCATCACTGCCGACAGCCAGTACACCTTCAAAGACACCGAAGAAATGGCAGCAGACAGCGCCCGCACTGCCCTGGGCCTGGCCGCCGCCATGGACGCGGTGCTGATGCAAATCAGCAACGACCTGGCAGCCCTGGCTGCGGTTGAAGGTGGCTGAAGACCAGATATCTCTGGCCAGCAGGCTGTCGGAGCTCCGCCTGGAGCACCGCGCGCTGGACGAAGCCATTCACTCGATGAGCGTAACAGGCGCCGATGAACTCAACATCCGGCGCCTGAAAAAACGCAAACTGAAACTCCGCGATCAAATCATGATCCTTGAAAGCCGCATGATTCCGGACATGGATGCTTGAGAAAACCGCCCGATAGGCCTGTCGAAGACACTTGGTGCCGGTTTGATGGATAAAAGAAAAAGCCTGCTGATAACAGGAGCGGGAATTGTTTTGGTCGTCATGATTGTCGGGTTTATGTGGGATGAAGCCAGAAAAGAAGTTGTGTTCCTGTGCTCAAACTTTGAGACGGGGACTACGGCGCAAAGCGTGATCAAGCAACTGGATACGGGTTCATTTTTGAGATATCAAAGACAAACAATTTCAGGGATCAACCGAATTTACGTCGATAGCGCTTATAACTTTGGACGACACCGATGTGTCATAGAATTTGATCAGAACCAAATAGTGATAGGCGCAACGACAGATTTATGAGGCACCCAGCGTCTATCGCATAAAGGCCAACCGTCGAAACGATTCGCGCATCGCTGATGCTTGAGGTACAGGTTTGGGTTTCCGGAGACCTGGAATGTTGACCCAGGCACTTGACCTCGCAGCCGTCCCACATTCCACCGACGGTTATGGAATTTTTATTAAGGAACCATAAGCAGGGTAGTCATTCGCCTTAACGCCTATTAATCCATGCCGTCTATCCCAGGAGATCAGATGAAAATTCACTACCTAGAAATCGTGACACCAGATGCCCAAGCCCTGTGTGATCAATATTCATCAGCCCACAGCATGACCTTCGGTGAACCCGACATCAACCTTGGTCAGGCCCGCACCGCCGAACTCAATGGCGGCGGCTTTATCGGTATTCGCCAACCGATGCATGATCAAGAAACCCCCGTTGTTCGACCCTATGTGCTTGTTGATGATATCAACGCAGCGGTGGACGCCGCCGCAAAAGCCGGAGCCATGGTGGCCCTGCCGCCAATGGAGCTTCCCGGACACGGCACCTGCGCGATCGTCATTCATGGGGGTATCGAGTCCGGCTTTTGGCAAGTGTGAAGGCCTGAATGCCCGTTACGGTAAGCCGGATCAATCAATGTTGCTTCCGTAAAACCGTCAAACAGGTTTTGAAGCGGGGTGTACTATATGGTGGCGGCGTCTATTTGATGCTTTTCCCTGAGCGATCGGTTGGGAATTTTGCAAACTCACTTCACACCCAATGGCTTTTTACCTGATGAAATTGATCATTCGCAATCTTGCTCGAAGCACAACAGAAGACGAAATCAACGCGCTTTTTAAACAATATGGCAACGTCCAATCCTGTGATTTAGTTTCAGATAAAAACACCGGCGGGTCCAAGGGATTTGCCTTTGTACAAATGCCAAAAGCCGGAGAAGCTAAGGCAGCGATGAAGAACCTCAACGGTATGGCGATTGCGGGGAGCAAGATCCGTGTCAAACGCGCTGAAAGTAACGCGAGATAGCCATGCCCGTTAGAACAGACGGGCACCAGGCACTCCTGAGTGTTGCGCGTCTCTTTAGACGTTACCCGCTGTTGATTTTGAGCCATAGATTGCCATGAGCCGCGATCAATCCAGCGATCCTTTACACGGGGTAACTCTGGAGCATGTCTTAGTGCGATTAGTCGACCATTACGGTTGGGATAATCTGTCGAAGAAAATCCAGATCAATTGTTTCAAGAGCGATCCATCGGTCAAATCGTCCCTGAAATTTTTACGCAAGACACCCTGGGCCAGAGGCAAGGTGGAACACCTGTATATTGCCACCTTTCCGCAGCCTTCTGTCGCTTCTCCCTGGCGACGCAATGGTGGCAGTTAGTTGGTGCTGATCCGCAATGGCGTTGATCTTTTTTCTGGTTTCCCTGTTGCTTTAGTGAGGGGTCGTTGAAGCCGGCTCCTGTCATAAAGCGTTTGCCGGCCCTTGATCAGGGATTGAAGCTATGACAGGTCCTGCAAACGCCGGGATTTTTGTGTACGCAAAAAACCTGCAACGTCTCGCCGATTTCTACCAGAGTGTACTGAGCCTGGGGCGCCGTCATGTCACCGATGAAATGATTGTCCTCGGTTCGGCGGCCTTCCAGATTGTGGTCCACGCTATGCCTGCACCCTGGGCTGAAACGGTGCATATTTCTGCGCCTCCCCAACAGCGCAACGCAGCCGCCTTCAAGTTTTTTTATACCGTCGCCGACTTACAGCGGGCCGCTAAGCTGGCAGTCGATCTCGGTGGTGAAGTGTTGCCCCAGGAATGGCGGGGCAGGGCCTTTGTTGTGCGCAACGCGGTGGACCCCGAAGGCAATATCTTTCAGCTCCGAGCGGCGCTGGCGTCGTAGCCTAAAAGCCCCAAATCGTTCGCGACAGGGAGGCTGAAGACGGTGATAGCATTTGCAGGATAAGGCTTATCCTGGGCGCTGGTAGGATGACAATCTAGTGGGCCGTTTGGTAAAGAAGGGCTACTGATAAACGTAGATTCTTGAAGGTTTGTTCTGCGGTGCGGGTCTTGGATACCAGCAGCGCTGCGGTACGGGATTGAGATTACATGGGAGATTCTGGATGCCTTTTAACAATATTGTCGTAGCTGTTCACCCGGACGAAAAACAGACCACCGCGGTCACACGAG
>CAYGPO010000016.1:48011-51157 GCA_964351665.1 uncultured Gammaproteobacteria bacterium
AATATTGTCGTAGCTGTTCACCCGGACGAAAAACAGACCACCGCGGTCACACGAGCCGCCGCCATCGCCCGCCACTGTGACGCCACCTTGCATCTGCACATGGTGCAGTGGAAGCCCAACCTGGCACGAGATCTGTTTCATCTTTCTGAACAGGGCAACGCTGAGCAGGACGAACTGAGAAGCCAGGGCGAACAGCGCCTGGCCCAGATAACAGAGCAGTTGGATGTACCGGTGGGTCAAACCACGGTGCACTGGGGTCACCCTTTTCACGGCCCGCTACTTGAAGTCATTGAGTCTGAGCGACCCGACCTGGTGGTCATGTCCACCACCCGTGACGATCGACCCAGCACCAGCGAATGGCGCCTTATCCGTGAATGCAAAACACCGCTATTGCTCTGTCATCATCATGAGTGGCAATCACCGCCGCGAACCGTGGCCTGCGTTGACCCAGGTCATGCCCACGACAAAACCGACGAGATGGACCGGAAAATCGTGGAGCTTTCGGAACAGCTGGAAAGCTCGCTGAAACAACCCTACGAACTGCTGCATGCGGCGGGAATGACGCCGGCACTATCAGGAGATCAGCCTTACACTTCTCAGTATCGGGCCCAACACGATGCCGAGCTTGAAGCGGCCATCCGAGGGTTGCTGCCAGCAGCCAAGTCCAACGATGTGCCGATCCACTTTTCTCACTCCACCCCGGCAGAGTCCATTGTGGCCTTCGTTGAGGCGCGTAAATTCGATATCTGCGTGCTGGGCCTGGTCAATCGAAGTCGCTGGAAGGAACTGTTGATCGGCAGTACGCCGCGGGAACTGATCCCAAAGATGAACTGCGATCTGCTGCTGGTGCCCCATCCCGGCCTAGGCTGAGCATCCAAAATACCGGCAGACTCCTAACGGCAGGTATCAGCGATGCCTACGCCAAACACCATGGACTGCAGCATCTGGGCGCTGCCTTTCCACCAGCCGGCCTGGTTGAAGTGACCCACGCCGTTCCAGCCGCCGGCGTTGTTGTCGGGTTGACCGGCAAAACCGCTGACATTCAGCACGTCCGCCGCCGCATCACACAGGTTGATCAACGGGTCGATCTCATGGCCCAGCAGCAGCATGGCAGCGGTATGTGGCCTGGTGTGGGGCGACATAGCGGTCATCCGGTCTGAATCCGGCGCCGGCTGACAGCTCAGCACGGTGCGGCCATCACCGCTCAGCTGGCAGTCCAGCCTGGCCGCCCAGTTACCCAGGGGTTGGAGCGCTCCGGAAGGCTGCTGGGGCAAGCCCTGCTGATAAAGAACCTGGGCAGAGCGGGCCAGGGCCAGGCCTACGGAACCCGCCGCCGGGTCGCCGTAGTTGGTGAAGTAGCGATGCAGGAACGGCAGCATCAGGGCGTTCTGCATAAACTGCTGGGGGGTGGCGCAGCGGGTCGGTAAAGCGGCCGGCGGACCGGGGATATCGCCGTTGAGTCCGGCGCCGAAGTCTGTTGGGCCCTGACACAGAATGCCTGCCGCCAGGTTATCCCGGGCGAGCTCCCCCACAACCTGATGCAGCCGGGTGTTGCAGTCTATGCCGGGCTGGCCCGGCACAAATTCGGCGCAGTTGGCCAGCATCTCAAAGTGCTGAATCACCTGACGGGTGAAATTTACCGCGTTAACAAACGCCTCACGGTTGGCTTCGGGAACGGCCGGGTCATATCGCTGAACCACCGTCTGGCCGGCCTGGGTGAAGCGATCAAGCAGCCCTGTTGTTGGGCGCAGTACGTAGCCCAGCTCAGCGCTCATAGCGTAGGTATAGTCATCTGACCCAAATGCGGAACGATGCCACTGGCCGCCGCCGCTGCCGTCAGCGCTGCAGGGCGGCTGAAACTGCTCACAGCCCGGCCCACCGGAGGTGACCGCAACACCGGCCCGGTTGCCGTGGGTGTTGGCGCCGGTATTGAGATACGCGGCATGGAGCTGGGTGCGATAGGCGGCCAGAGCAAAATCCCACGCCCAGCGTGGCTCGCCGCTGCGCAGGTACTCCAGCAGCTCGTTACCCGCCGGGTCCCAGTAGTTCATACCCGAACTGTTGGCGTTGGGGGCTTGCGCATCCACATTAAACGGATCGGCCGATCCGGTATCAGGCCAAAGCTGGGAGCCAACGGTTCCGTTGCGCTGGAACTGCCCGTCAGGCCTGATGGTCTCCTCGTGCAGCAGGTTCATCCAGGCCAGATAGTCGGATTTAATGGTTGATGACTGGTCGTTGCCCAGGGATGGCAGGACGCGTGCCCGGTTGAAATCAGCCAGGGCCGCCCGGGGTAACAGGCCACGCTCCAGCCGATCCACCCGGGACTGCACCAGGTCTGAAAGGCCCTGGGTTGGACTGGAGCTGGGATCCACACGCGGGGTCAGCGCCAGCACGGCGTGATTCCAGATGCCCTTGCCTTCGCCAATGGTCAGGGGCCCGCGCACCGCGGCGAAGCTCAGGCCTGCTGACGTTGCGGTCAGGCCCTGGGGTTCGCGGAAGCGCAGCCACGCAGCGGTCAGGCCCGCCAGCCAGCGGCTGCGCACCTGCGCCGCCAGGGGCCGATCGAAGAAGGGAGCGCTTTGAACCAACGATGTGCCTCGGGTCAACTGGGCCTGGCGCTGCCATCCGCCGACGCCAAAATCGCCCCGCAGCTGGCTTACGCTAACCGGCCCCTGGCCCAGATCCAGAGGCTGGCCAGATGTGTGGCCAGACGTCTGGCCAACGGCCGCCGTCTGCAGCGGCATACCGATCAGGGGAAACTGCCAGCGGACCTCATCCACCGCCAGGGTCTGATCGGTCCAGGGGCCGGTCTGGGCGTCGCTGCATTCGTTGCGAAACTCATAGTCCAGTTCCACGTCAGCGCTGCCGCGATGAAAGGTCAGAGCAGCCGTGTAGCCCAGGCTCTCGTAGGGGGCAGTGTTGCCGGGAGCGCATAGGCTGGCTCCGCCGGGGTCAACAAAATGACCGCTGGCGGACAGCACCACCCTGACCGGCCCGCTTTCAACAATCCGAAAGCTGCCGCTGTCCGGCGTTGCCGGCGCCACGCTGCTGGGGGTTGGGGTAGGCGTTACGGGGACAACAGCCTCAAAACTGTCCCGCAGCAGCACGTCTGCGTCGCTGTTGTCGGTCAGCAGCTGCGCACCCAG
>CAYGPO010000017.1:0-50722 GCA_964351665.1 uncultured Gammaproteobacteria bacterium
AGAGCGTTCAGGACGGGGCAGCTACTTGGACATAGGCCTTATGCTTCCTATGCTCAAGGTCTGATCAGACCAAATTAGCACTTTTTGCCGCCAGCCTGAAAACTGGTGTTGCCCCGACTGGATAACGATCAAACGGCCCACTAGCGCGGCTAGCCGGGATCGGTGATATTCCAGTTCCAGTGCACCGGCATTACGCCGCTGATCGGCGAGGGAAACGTCGCCAGGCGGTCTCCCTGCAAACAGCCCAACACAGCGGTACGCCGATCGGCGCCGGTGAAGGCAATGCTTGATACGTTCTGCAGCAGCTGGCTGTCCACCCGCGACAGATGGTCAGCGGACATTGCCCCCGCCGCATAGGCCTGTTCCGCCCAGGCCAGGTGGTCGGCGCTGGCATCTTGCCACAGCTGCTGTAGCTCACCCGTCGGGTCCAGTCGCAACACGGTGTTGCTAACGATGCTGATAATCCACAGTCCGCCGGCCTCGTCGAAGGCCAGCCCGTCGGGAAAGATCCCGCGGTCAAATTCCAACACCGTTTCCCGCGCCCCCAGAGCGCCATGGTCACTCACCGGAAACCGGCTTAGCCGACGGGCAAAGGTTTCGTTCACATACAGCCACCGGCCGTTGGGGTGGAACTGAATTTCGTTGGTATAGCCCAGTCCGTCCGCCACTACCGCAGCGCCTCGCTGGTCTACCCGCACAATAAAGCCGTCCGCCACCTCAGCCCGGTAGGCAGTTGTTCGCGGGCGCTGGCGGGTGCTGACGGTGATCCAGATCCGGCCTTCAGCATCTACCAGAACAAAATTGGCCGGCGGCATAGCCTGTCCTTCCAGTTCCGTCAGCAATGGCCGGATTGCGCCGTCGGTGGTCATTCGCCAGACACCACCATCGTCCCCCAGGTTTGCCAGCAGAAATTCTCCTCCCGGCAGCAGGGCAAAGCCGTTGGGTTTGATGGGGCAGGGGGGATTGTGGGCCAGTATTAGCTGTTGATCGCCAGTTGGCCCAATCCGACAAATCCCACCCCGCCAGTCCGACACCAGCAGCGCACCGTCGCTGGTGCACAGCACACACTCAGGTCGGTGGAGGTTTTGTCCAAGCCAGGAAAACTTCATCGGGGCGTTGCCAGGCGGCCAAACCGAAACACCAGTTCATCCACGTCCTTGGGCCGGTATCCCCCCAGAACCAGGCTGGCCAGGTAGCCGACAACAAAACTCACCAGATGGCCAAACACGCCGATGAGAATGGGATTCATGGTGAAGTTCAGATTGCCCAGGTCGATTACCCGGTTGACCGGTTCGGTCAGCACCCCCCATAAGGTAAATATGACGCAGGCGGCGATCCCGGTATAGCAACCGCGCCGGGTTGCCTGCCGGGTCAGAAATCCCAGGCAGAATATACCCAGGGTGCCGCCAGAGACGATGACGGTTATGACCAACACCTTCTCCGCCAGCGGTGTGCTGTTTTCGTCAGGAATCAGGGCCAACCCGACTGCCGCCGCCGCCGCGCCGGCCAGCACCAGCATCACCCGGCCAATCAGCAGTGCGGTGCGCTGGCTGTGAGGGGGCAGCAGGCGCCAGAAGTAGTCCCGGCTCAACACCGTGGCCACGCTGTTCAGATCGGAGCTAATGGACGACATGGCAGCGGCAAGGATGGCGGCCAGTATCAGTCCTACAAGACCTGCTGGCAGGTAGTTGACAATAAAATGCGGCAGTATGTGATCCCCCACCGCCGGCGTCTCAGCGCCGCTGAGATCGTAGAATCCAAACAGGCATGCACCAATCAGGTTGAAGGTGATCAACACCGGCACCGACAGGGCGGCGCCCAGCAGGGTGCCGCGAACCGCCGCTCGTTCGCTGCGGGCAATCAGGTATCGCTGCACCATTGCCTGATCACAAATGTAGCGCCGGCTCCACTGGATACCCATGGCCAGCATGAACATCCAGAGGGTGCGATCGTTGCTGTCAAACAGGCTGGCCCAGGACAGCTCGGTGGATCCTAGGCTGAATTTGCCCGCCTCCCAGGCGCGGCCCACCACCGCCATCGGGGTGTCAAACTCCGGTGCAAACAGCAGCCGCAGCAGTATCGCCAGGCCGCCCAGCATCAGCAGCAGGCCCTGGGCCACATCTGTGTAAACCACTGCCGTGATGCCGCCGAAAAGGGTGTACAGCACCGTAAAGCCGGTGATGCCCAGCACGACCCCGTAGATAGGCCAACCGGTCATGACGTTGACCGCAATAGAGGTGCTGATTAAGGCCGTGCCAATGCCAAAGGTCCGAGATAACAAGAACCCCAGTGAGGTGTAAACGCGACCAGCAAGACCAAACCGGCGGCCCACAAACTCATAGGCGCTCATGCCGATCACCCGCCGATAAAATGGCACGATGTACAGAGCTACCACAATCAGCACCAGGGGCATCATCAGAAACCCGGGAACCAAAATCATGCTCTTTTGGTACACCACCGCCGGGTGGGCAACCAGGGTATTGCTGCTGATCAGGGTGGCCATGAGGGTAAAGCCGACTACCCACTGGGGCATATCTCCGCCGGCCAGAAAATACTGATGGGCAGTTTCCTGTCGGCCGCTGAAGCGCAGGCCAATGGCCGCCACCACCGCCAGGTACGCTGCAACCACCACATAATCCACTGCGCTCACTCGCCGGCGGCGCTCAGCTGTTGCAGTTGCGTGTGGATGCGTTGGTAGATTTCATCGGTGCCGGCGCTGCCGCCCAGTTCGTAGGGTAGCAGCTTGCCGCCGGCAAATGCCGCGTCAACTGCCAGGCGTAGGGCCTGGGCGGCGCCCATCAAGGCCGGTTCGCCGCGGCTCTCAGCCAGCCAGTCCAGCATCATGGCGCCGGACAGAATGGCTGCCACCGGGTTGGCTTTGCCCTGTCCAACGATATCCGGCGCACTGCCGTGACAGGGCTGGAAAACCGCGTGTTCATCGCCGATGTCGGCGGACGGGGCAAACCCCATGCCCCCCATCAGGCCAGCACCAACGTCGGATAAAATATCGCCGAACATGTTCTCGGTCACCATTACGTCAAATTGCCAGGGCTGTTTTACCAGCTGCAGGCCGGCAGCGTCGACATAACAATGATCAGCCGTGACCCCGGGATATTCCCGCGCACAGTCATCGAAGATCGAGCGAAAAAACGCGAAGGACCCCAGCACGTTGGCTTTGTCTATCAAGGTCAGTCGGCCCGGTTGTCCCGCGGCCTGTCGTTGCTGGGTCAGCGCAAAGGAAAACCGGAACAGCCGTTCACTGGTGTGGCGACTGATCCGCAACTCGTCAATGGCGGTGTCCGGGTCTGGCCGCCGACAGCTGCCCCGGGACGCAAACAGGCCTTCGGTGGACTCCCGGATCAGCACACAATCCAGCCTTCTTGCCCTGGGGTCGGCCAGCGGCAGGGGCAGTCCAGCAATGGTTCGGATGGGTCTGACCCCGGCATACAGATCCAGTTTTTCCCGCAGTTCCAGCTGCGGCGCTATTTCGGTGCCATTGGCGTAACGAATGTGGGGTAGTCCCATGGCGCCCAATAGTATGGCATCGGCCTGACGGGCCCGCTGCAGTGAGTCTTCCGGGATAGATTCGCCGCTGATCTGGTAGTGGCCGGCACCCGCGGCCAGCTCAAAATAATTGATGGGCGGCAGGCTGGCGGTGGCAAGCTGCAGCAGCTCGATGGTTGGCGCTATAACTTCCGGGCCAATGCCATCGCCTGGAAAAACCGCAATGTTGATGGTGGACACGTCAGTTGGCCTCGGCCAGGGTCCAGGTGGCTACCGACTTTTTTGCTATCCAGGGTTTCACTTCCTGATCGAACTGCAGGTAATGACTGGATTGCAGGTGGGCCTGAAACGCGTCCTCGCTGTCGTAGTGTTCGTAAAGAAAACACTGGGCTTGGGTCTGGCCCCGGCAGACGTGAAACAAGCTGCAGCCCGGCTCAAGGCGCAGGCTGTTGGCGGCCTGACGCTGCATGGCGGTGAAGAATGCCGCAGCGTTCGGCAAATGAATCTCAAAGGTCACAGTTACGACAAACATGGGCTGCCTCATGAGGGAAAGGTGTTCATCAGGTGGTCAACCTGGGCCGAATTCAGCCCCCTGAACGGCTGGGTTTTGAGCAGCAGGTAAAGCCTTGCCGACTCCTCCAGTTCTTCCATGGCGTAAACCGCGGCATCCAGGGTTCGGCCCGCCACCAGCGGACCATGGTTGGCCAACAGCAGGGCATGGTGTTTACCAGCAGCCTGGCCCACAGCTTCAGCCAGTTCGCTGTCGCCCGGAGGAAAGTAGGGCAGCAGTCTCAGCGCGCCTAGCTTCATGACTTGATAGGGGGTGATCATTGGCAGCGGACGCAGGGGGTTAATGTCACTCAAACAGGACACGGCCACCGCGTGGGTGCTATGCAGATGCACCACAGCCTCAAGGTCCGGGCGCTGGCGATAGTATTGGCGGTGCATGAACGATTCCTTCGATGCCGGATTGCCGCTCAGGTGTTTGCCGGAGGCGTCCAGGTGGGCAATATCGGCAGGGTCCAGCCGACCCAGGCAGCAGTTGGTGGGCGTGACGAGCATGCCGCCGTCCAGCCGCACGCTGATGTTGCCGGAGGTTCCAGGTACCAGGCCCCGCTGGTGCAGCGACTGGCCGTGCATCACCATGGCCTCCCGCAAGCGGGTTTCGCCCGGGCCAGTCATGGCAGCAGTCCAATAGCGTGGGGGAAGAAGTCGGGAGCACCAAAATTCCCGGATTTGAAGGCGACTGTCAACGGGTCTGTGCCGGTGCCGGCCATCCAGGGTACGCCGGGACAGATTCCGGGGCCTATGTTGAGCGCCCGGATATCCATGGACCGGGCCACCGCCCCGGCGGTCTCACCACCGGCAACGACAAAGCGATGAATTCCCGCCCGTCTAAGTCGCGTACTAACCGCCGCCAATGTGCTTTCCAGCAGCACCGAGGCCTGGTTTGTTCCAATTTGCTGATGAACTGCTGACACCATGTCAGGCGAGGCGCTGGAATAAAGCAGTGCCGGGCCGTGTAGCAGATGGCTGAGCATCTGCTGGGTTAGCCCTATTACCGATTGGGAGCCCTTGGCAAGTTCTACCGGATCAACCCGTATGCCCGGATAGGTCTTCAGGGCTAACTCCACCTGTTCGCGGGTCGCCGCTGAGCAACTGCCGGCAATGATGGCGGTGGATCCGGGCCTGCCGGGCAGAGTGGCGTAGCGGGGTATAGGTGGTTCATGGCTGTCGCTAAGGCCTGAAAAGTTGCGCGCAATTCCCATGGCAAGCCCCGAGCCACCGGTGACCAGTGCGCGCTGGGAGCAGGAAACCCCGATGGCCAGCAGGTCAGCTTCGGACTCAGCATCGATGACAACAAACCGCTTGCCGTCCCGCGCCTGAGAATCCAGTGCTCGAGATATGGCCTGGTGACCTTGTCGAACCGTCTCGAGCCGGACCAGCCCCGTTTGACCCGGGCCGGTTTGCTGATCCATCAACGTCACCACGCTGGAGTTGAGCATGGGTGTGAGGGGATGATCTTTCATGGGCGACTCAGCCAGCGGCACCCCGTTCACCAGCAGCACCCCATCGATAACCGTGCGGCCGGCTGCCGGAAAGGCTGGACACATCACGGCCAGGGTCTCACCGGTAAATGACATCAGGCACCGGGTCACCGGGCCTATATTTCCGCGCGGGGTAGAGTCAAAGGTAGAGCAGTATTTAAAGTAGAGCTGCCGCGCACCGCCGGCCAGCAGCAGTTCCGCCGCGGCCTGACTGTCCCGGCAGGCATCGGTGGGTGGACTGGTGCGACTTTTTAACGCAATGACCTGGGCCTGATTGACCCCGGGGGCGCTGTCGCTGCCAATTGTCAGGGTGGTACTCAGGCCGTTTTCCGTCAGCATCAGCGCCAGGTCACAGGCGCCGGTCAGGTCGTCCGCGATACATCCGAGACTACTGGCGGCGGCGTTTGAAGTGGCTTTTGACAACATGTTGATTAACGTATACGTTACAGTATACGCTGTCAAATACATTAACCCACGCCGTTATGGAGGTCCGTTCGTCATGCCTATTAACCAAACCTGCGTGCCCGGTCACCTTCGATCAGGCCGTCCACTGGCTGGCGCCGCCCTGTTCATCATGTTGCTGTCGCCCGCCCAGGCACAGCAAAATGCCGCTGAGGTAGCAGATGGCGAGCAGTCCGAGACGCTGATTGAACTGATTGAAGTCACCGCGCAACGGGGCTATCGGGCAACCACCGCCTCCAGCGCCACCGGTTTAAACGTGCCGCTGGAGGATCTGCCAGTGAATATTCAGGTCATCACTGCGGATGTGGTGTCCGATTTCCAACTGTTGTCCCAACGTGATGCGCTGCAGTTTCACGCAGCGGTTGACGATAAGCGGGTGCGTGGCTTTAACACCGGCGAATTTTTTCGCAACGGTTTCATTCATCTGAGTGACTCGCCCGGCTACACCATTGAGCGACTGGAGATTCTTCGTGGTCCTAGCGCGGTGCTTAATGGCCCGGTCACCCCGGGCGGCGCCGTCAACGTCATCACCAAAAAGCCCCGCATCGATGAAACCTTTGGCGATATCGGAACCTTCTGGGGATTCAGTGGCGATGACCGGGACAATCGGGGTTTTAACCTGGATCTGAACATGGGGGAAATCAGCCTGTTTGACGGCGCAGGTCCTGACGCCGCATTTCGCTTTGTGGGCGGCTTTCAGCAGGACACAGGCTTCGGCACGCGGGTGGACAATGAGTCTTCGGCCTTGCTGCCCATGCTGGAAATTCGGCCAACGGAAAACACCGTTATTGGCCTTGAGTACTATCAGTACAGCATCAACACTGACCGCACCGATCGACCCATGGGCATAGAGCTGAGCATACCGGGACCCGGAAACCAGCAGGTGCCGCTGGCGCAGGCCTATGGCATTGATCCACGCTCAAGCTGGTTTTCCGACGATACCGATATAGAAGAGTCCCTGGATGATTTCACCTTGTCCATTGCCCATCAGTTTAACGAGGAGTGGCTGGCGAACCTGAAATACAACAACCACAGCCGGGATTTTGTTTTTGGGCCCGGCAACCGTCCGCGGATCGATATTTTTTACCGCATGGTGCTGCGCGAAGGCGCGCCGTCAGATTCAACCAATCCGGCAGATTTTGAGCTGCGCAGGCTAACCGAAAACCTGTCCCTGCTAAACGACATAGACCAGCTGACCGCCTCCCTGGCCTACGTGCCTCGCTGGGGTGGCGCCAATGAGCACCAGTTTGTTGGTGGGCTGAATCTGTACGATCAGAACGCCCACCTGACCATCCAGCGGCCGCGCCTGTCCGGCACCACCGGCGGCTTTTACTTCGAGTTTTTTGATCCGGCCACCATTGCCACCGATGACCTGAGCTTTAACCGTAATGGTGACGACGTGTTTTTTGTTACCGTGCTTGACCGGCTGGAAAACGTCGAGCAGAACAACGTTTTCCTGAATTACTATGGGAGCTTCGCTGATGATCGGCTGAATATCCTGCTGGGCCTGACCCACAGCGATATCGAAATCTCGCGCACCAATCTACGCGCCAGCACGGTCCAGCAAGAGAAAATTGCGGACAGCTCAGAACTGCTGCTGCAGGCCGGCGGCGTGTACGATCTGACAGACGCCTTCAGCGTCTACGCCAACTATTCTGAATCCCAGTTGCCTGATCTGAACGACCCGGATTTCAACACCTCGCCGCCGGTTCGCCTTGGTGAGCAGTTTGAGGTGGGGCTCAAGTACAGCCTGTTTGACGGTATGCTGAGCGGCAATATCGCCTACTTTCAGGTGGAAGAAGAACTGTTTGGGGAGACCCAACGCAACGCCGAGGCGGACGGTTTTGAAATTGATGGGTCCTGGTCACCCAGCGACCAGTTGACGGTGCTATTCAGCTACGCCCACGCCGATACCAAAATTACCGCCAGCAGCAACCCCGACGAGATTGGCGACCCGCTGGTTGACGAGGTACCCAATAAGGCGGCGCTTTGGAGTATTTACAACTTCGACGCGGGATCGCTCAGCGGTCTGTCACTGGGTGGCGGGCTGATCTGGACCGGCCAACGGGTACGCTCCACCGCTGGCGCCGCCCAGGCGTTGCTGGAATTCAACGGTGAGCCGCTGGAGTTTGACTCCGAGGTGCGTTTGGACCTATTCGCCAAATATGCCTGGGACAACTGGGAGACGTCGCTGAACCTTAGAAACCTGACGGAAGAGATCAACCTCAGCAATAATGTGCCCCGTGTGCCGTTGCAAGGTGGCATCAGGGCGGACGGCAGTCCTTACGTTTTTGACGGCGATATTGAGGTCATGCTGTCGCTGCGCTACCGCTTCTAGCGCCCGCTGTCTTTAGCTTGTTCATCGCAGAAAGGGTAAGGGTGCAAGAACCCGCAGCGGGCATAGCAGCCGCTGTCAGACAGTCCATGCTCCGAAACAGGGTGGCCTCAGTTCCCGCTACAAAAATCGAAAAAACCTGATGATTCCTGCAAATAATCCGCCGGTCCGGGTATTGATCCAAGATGAGTTTATGTTCTAATCTGGTGCAGTTCGTTTAAAATCGCGCCAATATGGTGCGCGATGATGGGTTATCCAACTTAACAAAGTAGGAGTAAGAACATGAAGCATCGACTCTCTCGTCTGTTGACCGCGGCTCTACTGGCGACGGGCACTCCGCTGATGGTTGCTGCGGACAACACCAGCATGGATGGGGCAGATTCCCAAAGTGTGCATCGGGAGTGGCAGGTGGACATGCGCGGTAAGCCGCCCTACAAGCGACGACTGGTGGCGATGGACAGCCAGCCCGAGCCGATTCAGGTGGTAATGGATGACTCAGGCAGCTTAGGCCGAGTGGGGCCGCCGGCCCGATCGCCTCGAACCCGTGCAAAAGAGGTAGAGATCAGCGGCCAGCCAGAAAGTTATGCGGATTTTGCCCGATTTGAAGAAGTTGAAAAGGGAGAAAAGGCACAAACCAAAGGCTCCTCCCGCCGCTATCTGGGCGCTCCCGGTAAGCATCGCCGGGTTCCGCTGGATAAAGACTAAGCAGGTCTTGAAGGTCCCGGGCTAGCTGCAGCCCGGGGTGCTGAGTATCGGCGGCGAAGTACCCAAGGTGAAAGGCTGCATCAGGCGCAAGCCGCTCATTCCCAGGATATTTCGATTCGCCCCCTTTACCAGCGCCACCTCTACATTGGCCAAAGTGCATCCCTGTGCCAGGGTCAGCTGTGACACTCGATAAACCGGGACACTTAGCTGGCGCCCATCGGCAAAAGCGCCCCGTATGTCCCGCAAAAACTCTACCGTTTCTGATTGGCGAATCTTTTTAAAGGTGGCGGCAGTAAGAATCACATAGCTGGAACCCGTGTCCACCAGGAAGCCGTCTCGGGCCTCATCACTGCCTGATCCGAAGTAAAGCGAGCCGCCTTGAGTGGTTGCCAACTCAAAGTCCAATGCCACTGCCGGCAAAGCCAGCATCAGCCCGGCTACTATGGTGAAAAGATGTCGCACGTTCCCTTTGTCCTTGAGGCCTGGCGACCGCCGATTGAAATAACGCAGCAAGAGCCGTGCCTGGAAATCCGTATCCGTTGGATGATTTGAGACAATACAGCCTCTCACCCGCTGTCATTCCAACACACTATCGCGCCCATGGAACGGTAGGTAGGTCCGGAAAGCGGGGCAAGTTTACAAAGGTTTTTATCAGGCGCCCTCTGAACTCCGAAGGCTACAAGAAAAGCCACTTACCACCGCAATTTCATCGATAAGCGGCTATGCTATGCCCTTAGCAAAACCACGGAAGTACCCCTTGCCCATCAACCGCATCGGCCACGCCTGCGCCATCGTTACTCTGGCACTTTGTACTTCTGGCACGGTGTTAGCCGGCGCGACCCAGTACCGCTTTGAGCGTTTGTGGCCAGTGTTGCAGCAGCCCTGGTATTTTTTGGCGACGGGCTTGGCAGTGGACGATCAGGGCTTCATCTATCTGGCGGACTTCAACGCGGCCCGGGTGCAAAAGTTCACATTACAGGGGCAGTACATTACCCAGTGGGGCAGCCAGGGGTCAGGCCCCGGTCAGTTTGCAACACCCCAAAGCGTGGTTGTGGATTCCAATGGCGACGTTTACGTGGCGGATCGTTCCAACAACCGCATTCAGAAGTTCACCAGCAACGGTGAGTACCTCACCGAATTTGGCACCGCTGGCAGTGGGCCCGGGCAAATTTCACTGCCCAGATATATCGCTATCGATGGTCTGGACGCGATCTACGTCATAGAGCTAGGCAACTCCCGGGTCTCAAAATTTATACCGCCGGGGGGTGAAGACCCCTCCCAGCCCCATGTGTTTGATTTCAGTTTTGGCGGACCGGGGTTGGGGCCCGGAGAATTCACCACCATTGCCACAGCTGTAGTCCATGAAACAGGCGACATTTTTGTGGCCTCCCACGGCGGCGATCGAATTCAGAAGTTCAACCCGGACGGCATTTTTCAGCTGCAGTTCGGCTCTTTGGGCAATGATCCCGGACAGTTCAGAAATCCTCGAGGCTTGGCGATAAACCCGGCCGATGAACTGCTGGTGGGCGACTCCAATAATCGCATTCAGGTTTTTGACTTAAACGGCATTTTCCTGCGCCAGATATCCCCAATCGCTCCACCGCCCGCCTTCCTGGCTGCGGGCGACATCGACATTCTGCCATCCGGCGAACTGGTGTTGGCCAACCTGTTTACCGGTGACGTCGTAAAGACCTCCAGTGATGGCGCAGTGCAGTCGACCTTTTCCTCCCAGGGATCATTGCCTGGCCGATTTCAAAATCCCACAGATATTGCTTTGGACCCCGCTGGCCAGCTGGTTGTGGTGAATAGCAATGCTGAAGGGGGCACCCGCTACCAAACCTTTGATAGCAACGGTCAGTATCTTTTCGAATATCGACTTCCAGAGAACATCAGCGCATTAGACATTCGCGCCGACGGGCGAATTTACGCCGCTGGTGGCGCAGAAATTTTCGGCTATGATCCGCCGGCGTCGGGTTTGCCTGAGGATCCTCCGGAACTTACCTTCACCACCAGCGACTCCACCTTCTTGAGCAAGGTTGTGGTGGTGGGCAATGAAGGTCTCGATCAGCTGCTGGTAGACGTCGACAATCTGGGTTTCACTCCCCCGGCGCTGGGCTCCCTTAACACTGAGGTGGCAACCACTCAATCCATCGCCCACGGGGATTTTGACGCCGATAATCAGGTGGACTTTGTTTACGGGCGCAACGGCCAAAACGGCATCTTAATCGGCGATTTTCCCCTATCCAATAACACCACCTTTGGGTTAAGCGCTGACACAGACGATACCCGCGCCGTGGTTGTGCTGGACGCTGATGGTGATGGTGACGAGGATATTGTGACCGGCAATGCCGGCGCGCCCAACCGCCTGTTTGTCAACGATGGGGCTGCCAATTTCACCGCAGCCGGCAGCCTTGGAAATACCAGTGATGATACCCGTGCGCTGGCGGTGGCAGACATCGACGGCAACGGAACCCAGGACGTGTTTGTGGGTAATGCCCTGGGTCAAAGCCTGATCTATTTAAATAATGGCACTGGCGTCTTTACCCCGGGGCCCGTCATTGGTGGCGCCACTGAGACCATCTTGGCCGCCGGGTTTGTTGACCTGGATCGAAATGGGTCCCTTGATCTTGTGGTGGCCCGAAACGGCACCAACCAGATCTACCGAAACAGCGGCGGCGTATTTTCCCCACCGCAAGATCTTTCCTCCGACCACAACGACAGCCGCGCTTTGGCATTTATTGATGTGAATCTGGATAGTTTTGCTGACGTGGTGGTCGGCAACTTCAATCAAATCAATCGGTATTATCTCAATGACGGAACGGGCACCGTTTGGAGCGGCGTAGACCTTGGTTCAGAAAGTGAACCCACGACGTCCCTCGCGGCCTATTTGGATAATATTGATGCCGCAGTAATCGCTGGCAACAATGGCGTCCCCAACCGGGCCCACTATGTGAATCAGTTTGATCGCTCCTCGCCACTGTCGCTATCGCTGCAGATGCCCGATGAGGGGGTCGTGAATACCTTGGCGCTGGAGGCTGTGGACGACCTGTCCCAGCGACGCTTTGGCAGCCTCACCAACGCCTCCAATCTGGTGTTGAGCTCCAGGGATCAGCTGTACGTGGCGGACTTTCAGCTTCAAAAAATTGTTCGATTTAATGCTGACGGGATTGCGTTGGCTGAGACCACCCTGGACCCGGAACCCGGACAGGCGTCGATAGGTTTTAACGCAATCGCGGTGGATGATGATGAGCGCCTGTTTGTTGCCGACTTTTTTAGCAATCGGGTGTTTCAATTCGCTCCACCCGCTGATCTGAACGGCTCCGGCTCGCATACCCTGGAAACGAGTTTTGGCGAGCCAGGGACCGGCGATGGCCAGCTGAATGGCCCATCGTCGATTCAGCTCTTGAGCAGCGGCAACTTGGCGGTGGCAGACCGGGGCACCCGGGTGCAGCTGTTCACCCCCCAGGGCCAGTTCATCTCCAGCTTTGGACAGTTCGGATCAACCCCTGGTGCCTTTGGGTCTATCAACCTGGGGGCCGAAATGCCCGATGGTCGTCTGCCCATCGTGGACCAGCGGTTCAGCCGGGTGCAGACCTTCAGCCCCCAGGCGGTGACCGATAACACCAAGGTTATTGTGGTTGCGGGCGGCGGGCCTTACCCGGGTAACGCGTTGTGGGACGCCACCCAGAACAATGCCAACTTTGCCTATCGGGTCCTGGTCAGTCAGGGCTTCACCAAAGACACCATCTTTTATCTGTCCGACGACACAGACCTTGATCTGGATGGCAACGGCCTGCCCGATGATGTGGACGGCGCAGCGTCAGTGGCCAATTTAAATTTGGCCTTCAACACCTTTGCCGCTGATGCTGACAACCTGATCGTGTATTTGATCGACCACGGCGGCATGGATACCTTTCGCATGAGCGGCACGCAAACCCTCTCCGCCGGCGCCCTGGGCAGTCTTTTTGATACCTGGCAAGGTGCGGGCGCCAGCCGCCGCATCACCGCCATTTACGATGCCTGTCAGTCCGGCTCGTTTCTGGAGGAGACTCTGACTGATCAATTTGACCGTATTGTCATCACCAGCTCCGGCGCGGAGCAAAACGCCTACTTCGTTTCCCAGGGCACCCTGTCGTTTTCCAATCAATTCTGGACCCATATTTTCAACGGCCTGTCCCTGGAAGACGCTTACACACTGGCATCCCAAACTCAGTCCACGTCCTTTCCTGAGCAAACCCCAATGGTGGAAGCCGACGGTGACGGCATGGCCAACACCTCCTTTGACCTGGCCCGACTCAGCGGCCAGTTCATTGGCAACGGTACTCAGATTTTTGGAGAAGTGCCCACCGTAGGCACGCTCACGGTCAGTCCGCCTACCGGCAGTTCAGCCACCGTGGACGTGATGGATGTGATGGATGACGATGGTATCGGTCGGGTCTGGATGGTTTTGCGCCCACCCGGCTTTAACCCCGGCTCACCGGACAACCCGGTACAGGATCTGCCCACGGTGGAACTTGCCCGAGAAGCGGGCACCGACAACTACTCGGCCACCTTTAACGGCTTTACCAGCGCCGGTACCTATCAGATCACCGTCTATGCTCAGGACGCCGTGGGCAACACCGCCGTGCCTGAGGTGGCGTTCCTGACCATTGATAACCCGCTGCGGCGCAAAGCCATTATTGTGGCGGGCGGTGAGCCTTCAGATCCCAAAGCCGGCGCTATTAATGTGAACGCATCCCTGGCTTACAACGCTTTACTACAACAGGGTTACGGCCCCGACGGCCGCTCTTGCAATTTGAGCCTGTGCGACGATGTTCAGTATCTGAGCAATACCGGCGTCGCGGGCCTGGATGCGGCCGCCACCCTGTCCAACCTGCAGTTTGCGATTACCGACTGGGCCACCCAGGACGGCCAGGATCTGGTGCTGTACCTGGTTGGCAGCCCTGCAACCGATGGCTTTAGGCTTAACAGCGGCGAGGTGCTGACGCCATCGCTTTTGAGCAGCTGGCTGGACACCGCCCAGCAGGCGTTGCCCGGCGCTTTGGTGGTTATCTACGACGGCGAGCTGTCCGGCGCTTTTGTGCCGGCGTTGATGGCGCCAGTGGGGCGCGATCGCATTGTTATCGCCAGCGACGGCGACACCCTACGCTGCAACCTGGTGTTGGATGAAGACGTCAGCTTTTCCCGCTACTTCTGGGGCCAGGTGCTGAACGGTTCCACGGTGCGTCAGGCCTTTAATCTGGCTCGCCAGGGCATGCGCTTTTCCGAGCGTAGCCAGACGGCGCTGCTTGATGACAACGGCAACGGCGTGGCCAACGAATTTACTGACGGCCTGTTTGCCCGCAGCTATTCCCTGGGCTCCGGCGTGTTGCTGGCGGGGGACGAGCCACTGGTCGGGTCCATCACCGCGCCAGCCAGCATCAGCGGCGTGACCGCCGTTGAGCTGGTGGCAAACGGGGTGACCAGCACCGGCCAAATTATGTCGGTGGAGGCGATTGTGACCCTACCTACCTGTGAAGAAGTGCGCCTGCCCATGCAAAACGAGGGCAGCGGTCGCTACAGTGTTCAAACCCAGATCTTCAGCGACTTTTCCGGCATCCACGATGTGGCCATTGTTGCCCGTGACGATGAGGGCCTGAGTTCGTTACCCGCCGCCGCCAGCATTGACCAGCGTTCCGGGAGCCTGCTGTTTTCCGATGGGTTTGAGAGTCCGTAGAGCGTCCACCAGCGCGGCCGCCGACCTGTATCGTTGTTGGGGTCACTCTTGAATGGAGCTTGATGCAGCGAGCAGCTGAGTGACTTCCCCGGTGGTTTAAACCACGCCGTTTGAACATGACGGCAATCTATGGGACTCACTGGGCGACGGATATATGGCCATCGAAAAGTGGCCCCAGGCGGTGGAGGCGTTTCAACGCGCCGTTGATTTAGGGCAGGTGCAGAGCTTGGAAAAACTACAGCAAGCCGCGTCATTACAGCAGTCTCCGCTTTTCCCTGACAAACACTGAGCAATGGGGTTGGAGAACTACGGTGGCGCTCAGTTGTTTTTCAACCGAGCGCCGGAGCTTTAGCTTTGGGGACTATTGCTTTTCGGGACCTTAGTCTGCCGCAGTCGGCTGGGTTGTTGTGGTGTTTTGGTCAGCGTGCGATATTACGTCGATTGTTACAGAGCAATCCTATTGTCGAGTCATGTGTTTCGCTTTCTGCGACACGCTTCAAGATTGGGCACTCTTCTTGCCAGCGTAGCCATCTTACTTATCGGTCACGGCTTGCAGCTGACGCTGTTGCCATTGCGTGCCGGAGAGATGGGGTGGTCACAGGGTCAAATCGGCCTCAGCGGATCCTGCTACTTCGCCGGGCTGTTATTGGGCTGCTTCACCATCCCTGGGCTGGTTCGAAAGGTAGGCCACGTGCGGGTTTTTACGGTGTTAACGGCATTGATGACCTCTGCTGTATTGAGCATTGCGCTGGTAAATGCTGTCGCAGTCTGGTTTGCCATGCGCTTTGCTATAGGCTGGGCCATCGCCGGCCTATATCTGGTCATCGAGAGTTGGCTAAACGAGCAGGTGGATAACGCGGATCGAGGGTCCCTGGTCTCTCTGTATACCACTACTGTTCTGTTGGCCATGGCCGCTGGGCAGCTGCTGCTGAATCTGGGTGCACCCTCAAGTTTCGAACTGGTGATTGTTGCTGCACTATTTCTGGCTTTAGCGGCCGTGCCGATTGGGCTAACCCGGATTCCCCAGCCTGATCCGGTTCCCAGCGCAACTTTTTCTCCGCTGCTGGTGCTGCGAACCTCTCGCGCTGCCGCTGTGTCCTCGTTTATCAGCGGGCTGGTGAGCGGGTGTTTCTACGCGGTGGGACCAGCTTTGGGGCAACTGCTGAACCTTGAGCTGAAAACTATCAGCATCATGATGGCAGCAGGGATATTGGGCGGCGCGGTTTTTCTCCTGCCGTTGGGTCGATTGTCGGACAGGGTGGATCGACGGATCGTGATTCTTGCTGTCATGCTGGCCGGCAGTGCTGTCTGTGGCCTGGGCATGGTCACGCCTGTGGCCTTTTTACCCTGGCTGTTTTTTCTCTTTGGTGGCTGCGTTATGCCAATCTATGCCTTGTCGTTGGCCCATGCTGGCGACATCGTCGAGTCATCCTTTCTGGAAGTGGGTACCGGAATCCTCATCATGAATGCCGTTGGGGCCATCATAGGTCCACTGTTGGGAGCGGTCACCATGGGCTACTTTGGCCCATGGGGGTTTTTCGCGTTCTGCGGCATAACGATGGCCGCAGGTGCCATCGCCGTGATGTGCTTTATCGGCACCCAGCGATCCCGCCGCCCCAACTTCTCTCCCTTTGAAATGGCAACGACTGCGTCAGCTCAGGGCGCCGTTGAACTTGATCCGCGCAGCGATGATGATGTCGAGGTACACAGCTCTTGAGTGCCCGATCCACGTGGCTGCACCGGCAGGTGCCACATTTTGGCTATCAGCTTCTAACACCACTGGGCCTTGGTTAAAAAACCTGGTGCTAAAAGGGATTTAGGGTAAATCCCTGCTCCTGCAACCGGGCATGCGCCGTCATGGCGGACAGGGCCAGCGTAACCCCAGGCAGCAGGTCTTCTGACCCAATCTGTCGGTAGGCCGCGGTCTGGCCGCAGAGCTCTATCGTGACGCCGGCTTTTATCAGCGCGGCGATCAGTTCGGCGCTGGGGTTCGGTTCGCCCCGGCGTTCACTGTTTGCCAGGTCCAAAGCGGCCCCGCCGTGCACCACCAATGCTACCTTTAGATTTTCTGCGGGCACTCCTGCAGCGCCATGCATGTTGAGAAAACGGGCGGCGCTTTCCATGGAGCGATTGACGGACCCGGGTGCTGCGGCCTCAGCAATATCAAACGCGACCCGATAGCTAGACTGGGGCGTGACCAGGGGATCCACCACCTGGGCCACCGGCCCAAAGCCTGGGACTATTGGCCCAGTGGAAAATTCTTTCGGCGCAGCCAGCAAGCTGGAGCAGAAAACGCCCGAGACTATTAAGGCAATCATTGTTCTGAACATGGAGAGTTCCGCAATATCTGTTAGCTCAAGAGCATGTCAGCATGCCGCTGCGATCACAACCGCGGTCAATCCTCATTGTGGCCTTTTTTGGCGGTTTGGGCCGAGACCAGCAATGATCGGCAGCCTCAACTACAACACTTGCTCCACCGCGCGCTCAGCTTCGTGCACTGCACCCTCCCACATCTGGTACCCCATCAGTTCTGCGTGGGCAAAGGCGATACGCCCGTGGGGCTTGCGGATGACATCACTGGGTGCAGGGCTGCCGTTTTTGCCGAAGAAAAACCCTGGGGTTGCGACCAGGTAGGCGTGGCCCTGGCGGTTAACCGTTATTCCGGCAATGTCCCGGTCGGCGTCAAATCCGCCAGGGCCGAACATTTTGCTGAATTGATCGCGAATTTGTTGTTCTATCTGTGCGTAGGGCATGGCAAACATTTTCATGCGGGCGGCCACGGTTTGTTGTTTAGCTGGCATACCGGGAATGCAGAACGAGTTGTACATGGTCAGCACCGTGGGTTTTTCTGGGTCCAGGGGCATGGGTTCTTCACCATCGAGCACCATTTGTCGTCTTAGGGTGGTGAACCAGCCCATGTCGGCGCCAAACCAGCGCACCGATGCAACCCCTAGCTTGTCCATGAACTTCCAATTTCTAAGGGCTACGTTGATCACCATCATTGGCGAATGAATGAACTGGTCCATGGCGTCCAGATAGTCTTGTGGAAGGTCAGTGACCACCCGCTTATTCATGTGCTGCTGTCCGGCCATGATCACTTTGCCGGCGGTTAGTCGGCTCATCTTGCCGTCTTTGAGATAAGTGACGTTGACCTTATCGGCTGAACTCACCGGCCCATCGTGCCCTACGTTTACCACCAGCGAACTGAGGCGCATTCTGGCGGAATTGGCGGGGTTATCGATCTGCTCCCAGTCCACCGGATTGGACAGAATTTGTGTGAGTTTTTTGGCGCCCCCGAAAATGCCGGGGATAAGTCGATGCACAATGTGACGCAGGATTCCGGTGTTGCCGCCGGGGAAGCTGGCCAGGTGTACATAGTCGGTGGGGTCGCCGATGCCAAACTGACGGCCGTACTGCATCACCCCGGGCTGGATAAAGTTAAATGCCTGATAGGCAGAAATCACGTCGGTGCCCAGGCCGCAGCCCATGGCGGCGGCGAAGGGATTGAGGTAATCATCCACCGCTGGGTTATCGATGCCCATTTCCTGTTTGAGGAATTGTTTGTAGGTCATGGAATCCAGCCACTGGGCCCAATCCTCCCGCTCCGGTGGTTGGCGATAGACTTCCATCCAGAGGAAATCATTTTTGGTTTTTTCGTCGATGGGTACTTCGCTGAAACGATTAGACCAGGGGTTAATCGCTATGGGATGGCCTTCGTGGAACCAGCCCAGGTCAGTGTCTTCCCAGGTCAGGTGCATGGGCGAATAGGTGTCTTTAGGAATTTTCAGCTGGCTGTTGGTCGGCTCCTGCCAGATAAACTCTGTGGGCAGCCCTAACTCCTCCCACATGGTCGAGTACATGTCGATCTTCTTGGCTCCCTCCAGGGGCCACACGGCACCGGTGGAGCCCTGGGGCCCCCACAGCGTATAGCCATCGACTACAAATTCATTCTGCCGGGCTTCACCGCCAAACATGGCGTGGTTGTCCAGAACTAAAACCTTCGCCTCTGGCTTGGCCTTCAGGTAACGATAAGCGGCGGTAATGCCGGCAAATCCGCCTCCCACACAAACCAGGTCATAGTGCTCTCCGGTATCTTTGGCCAGCCTGACCCTGGCGTCAAAATCCTGGTTGCGGAAGCTGTGGGCAGCGTTCACTACCTGGTGGGTGTTGCCGTTGGCTGCGGCGTAATCGCCAACGCCGGCCGGCCCGGTCCAGCGTTTATCCAGCTCATTCAGTCCGGCGGGTATCGACTGAGGGAACTTTACTGCTGCCTTGGGCGAGCCATCGGTTGCAGGTTGCGCCAGTCCCGGTGCATGGGCGGACAGCAGGGCCGCGCCGCTGCCTATCAGCGTACCGCCGACAAAATCTCGTCGAGTAATGGACGGCTGGTCTAATTTAGATTTTTTGGTCATTGGCGTATCCCAACGCTTTCCGGCGCTATGTCAAATTCACCCAATACGTACATCTCCCCATGGGACCACCATTGCCCGTCGTCCATGCGCTCCCAGAGGAACAACATTTTGAAGGTAAACGGTTCTTCCTCAACGCCCGGCGGGAAGGATACGTGGAAATTGACCCAGTCCCAGCCGGCGTCGCCTCGAACGAAGCTGTTGTAGGACTGAATTTTCACCAGAGAACCAATAACCTCATCATAGATAGGGGCCAGGGCGGCTCGGCCCACCTTGGTGTTTCCTTCCGGGTCGGTGGAGATAACCGCCTCCGAATAGAAGCGATTGAGGATGGGTGCAGGGTCGTTGTCGCGAAAGGCCTGCTCTTTCATGTCGTATTTGCGCCGAATAGCCGCTTTAAATTGTGCCAGCTCTTCCGCCGGAGAAAGGGATTCAGCAGCCGCCACGGCGCCGGAAGATGGGTCAGTTGAAGCCGACTGTCCACAGGCGCTGACCACCAATGTGATCGAACACAACAGCAGCCAGAGCCCGCGCTTTCCTTTATGGGTGAAAGACATCATTGACTCCTCCTATTTTGTGTCAGTAATCGATGCTGAGGCGAAGTTGAACGAAAACCTAGTCAGAAGCTGCCTGACTGCCTCGCTGATTGTTTGTCAACTGACAAATAAATTCAAGTCTCCTACAATAGCGCGGAATAAGAATGGAGGTTCATAATGGCCGTCACTGGCAGAGCGCCAATAGCCGTCCGCGAGGGTACCGCGACTCGAAGAGCGGGGCACAACACCGCTGAAAAAATATTGAAGGCGGCCAGGGAGCTGCTGACCCAGGAAGGATATGCGCGTTTTTCCATGCGTAACGTGGCGAAGGCCGCTAGCCTCCACCTGGCCAATCTACAGTACTACTACCCCAGACGCGATGACCTGGTCCATGCCCTGCTAGCCGATACCGGGGACTACTACCAACAGCAATACCAGAAGCTGCTCGCCTGTAAACCCGACGACCCTGAACAGCGCTTCGTGCAAATCCTAAAGTTCCAAATTGAAGACGCCTTTGATAGTCAGACGCGAAACTTTTTTGTTCAGATGTGGGCTCTGCTCAATACCCTGGATCGTAATTCCGGGCAGCTGCTGACAGAGCTGTATGAGTACGACGTGGGGCCACTGGCAAACGCTATCAGTGCCATGCATCCAACCCTCAGCAAGGCCGTGTGTCGCCACCGGGCAACTCTAGTTGCCGGCATGGTGGAAGGTCTGATGATTGTCCGCGGAGATACAAAAAAGACCGGGCGGGCGGGTAAGGCGCTGATTAGATCAGCCTGCACACTGGGCCTGGGCATCGCCAACGCGATGGAGTCCGGTTAACCTTATGTTGGGCGGTTAAGGAACTACGGCCAACCAAAACAATTACTGCCTATCCACTGACCGCTTTAAGCGCGTGAATGACCCCGCGCAGTTCGGCCAGTCCTTTCATTCGTCCGGCATAGGAGTAGCCCGGCCGCACCGCTGTGTCGAACTTCTCCAGACCCAGGGTATGGCCATGATCGGGTCTCATCGCAATGCTTGAACGCCCGGGCGGAAGGCCGCTGCGCTGCCGCTCCTCTTCCAGTAGGGCGCTGACGATGCCAACAATGTCGTTGTCGCCGTCCAGGTGGTCCGATTCATAAAACGAGCCATCGTCTTCACGCTTGATGTTGCGCAGATGGACAAAATAAATTCGATCATGGAATTGTCGAACCATGGCCACAAGATCATTATCGCCGCGTGCACCGTAGGACCCGGCGCACATGGTCAGGCCGTTTGCCGGGCTGGGCACGGCGTCTAGCAGCGCCTGCGCATCTTCAGCGGTGGAAACCACCCGGGGCAGCCCAAACAGAGAAAACGGTGGATCGTCCGGATGAATTGCCATCACCACGCCGGCCTCCTGGGCCACAGGAATGATGTCCCTTAAGAACTGGAACAGGTTTTCTCGATACCTTTCGTTGCCCAGTTTTGAAAACCTTTCGATGGCGCTGCGGATACCATCCCGGTTGTAGCTGCCTTCGCCCCCCGGCAGTCCGGCAATGATGTTGGCTTCAAGGGCGCTGCGAGCTGCTGGCGACATCTCTTCGAAGCGCTTTTTGGCTTTTGCGACAACGGTTTCGCTATAGCTGTCGTCGGCCCCGCTACGCTTTAATATGAACAGGTCATAGGCGACAAAATCCGTCATCTCAAAGCGCAGGGCCTGGGCGCTGTTTGGAAGCTCGTAGGCAAGATTGGTGCGGGTCCAGTCCACCACCGGCATGAAGTTGTAGCAAACTCGATGGATCCCGGCGGCACCTAGATTGCGCAGGCTGAGCCTGTAGTTTTCGATGTGGCGCCGGTAACTGCCTGAACGGGTTTTGATATCGTTATGTACAGGGACCGATTCCACCACTGACCAGGTCAGTCCGGCGTCTTCGATCAGGCCCTTGCGCTCCTGGATGTCCGCGGCAGGCCAGGCCTCGCCGGTGGGTACATGATCAAGGGCGGTAACCACACCGGTGGCGCCGGCCTGTCGGATTTGTTCCAGGGACACCGTGTCATCGGGGCCGAACCAGCGCCAGGTTTCTTCCATTGCCGTTAATTCCTATTCAATGAATCATTTGCGGATCTGGCGAGCTTACCAATTCTGGTATCGTGACGCCCCATGAGCCGCCGATTTTCTAAAACCCTGGCGCTATTTCTTCCAGGGATTTTTTTGCTGGGATTTAATATCGGTACCGGCAGCGTGACCGCCATGGCCAAGGCCGGCGCGAACTACGGTATGTCCCTATTGTGGACCATCGTGGCGTCCTGCCTGGCGACCTACTTCATGATTAATGTCTATAGCCGCTTCACCCTGGTTACCGGGGAGACGGCGCTGCAGGCTTTTCGCCGGCACATTCATCCCTTGGTGGGGATCTTTTTTATCCTCGCCCTGACCGCCGGGGTAAGCGGCAGCGTCATGGGTGTGATGGGTATTGTTGCTCAGATCAGTTCGGAGTGGTCGAAGGCTTTGGTCGCCGGTGGAATTGAACCGATCTGGTTTGCGGCATTTTTTGTCGCCCTGGTCTACGTGATTTTCTGGAACGGTACCACGCAGTTTTTTGAGCGCAGCCTGGCGGTCATCGTTGCCATTATGGCCGTCTGTTTCATTGCCAACTTTTTTATTCTGATGCCTCCACCGGTGGATATAATAAAAGGCCTGGTGCCATCGTTACCCAAGGCGCCCCTGGACGATGGCAAAGGTCCCTTTCTGGTTATCGCATCGATGGTGGGAACAACAGTGTTTTCGGGCCTGTTCATCGTTCGCACCACCTTGGTCAAAGAGGCGGGTTGGACGATTGCCGATGCCGCCAAACAACGTAACGACGCCATCGTTGCGGTGGTTATGATGTTTGTTATCAGCGGGTCGATTATGGCTGCCGCTGCCGGAACGCTGTTTTCTGAGGGGCTGGGCCTTGAGAGTGCAGCTCAGATGGTGGCCATGCTGGAGCCTCTGGCGGGTTCTTTGGCAACCACCATATTTGTCATCGGTATCGTTGCCGCCGGCGTGTCGTCACAGTTTCCCAATGTGCTGATGCTGCCCTGGCTGTTGTGCGACTTTAACCAGTCAAAGCGAGATATGACCCTGCCTCGTTACCGGCTTATGGTCTTTGTCATTTCATTACTGGGGCTGGTGGTGCCCCTGCTGGGTGCGCGTCCCGTGTTTGTGATGATCGTCTCCCAGGCCTTTAACGCCGTGATCCTGCCCGTGACCGTCGCCTGCATCTTCTACCTGGGAAATCGGCGGGATTTGATGGGTGATCATCGCAACACTATGGCGGCCAATATCATCCTGACGGCTATTTTGCTGTTTTCCCTGATTACCACAACCATGGGAGTTCGGGGTGTCTGGCAACTGCTAGCCTTCTAAACAACCTTGCTTGATCAATAGCGCGGAGGGCTGCCAAGCATACCTCCTTTTATGTTGACAGTTTGCTTGGGGCTCCCGTAATATTTAACAGGTTAATTAAATGCTTCGTGCAGCAACAGTGAGATTCACAACGCGATTTTGTCCACAAGGTCGAGTTAAGGAGGGGCAATGACGGTTCTTAGCGACAACATTCAAAAACTGCAGGGCTACCTGAAGCCTATTCAACACGCGGGCCTGGTGAACCGAATTGCCGGTAAGGATCAGCCGGGCTCCGCCGGATCCTTTGATCTGACCTCGCCGGTGGACAAATCTCTGATCTGTCGGGTTTCTCGTAGCAACGAAGCGGACGTGGATAGCGCAGCACAAGCGGCCGCTGATGCCTTTCCCGGTTGGCGTGATATGCCTGCGGCGGAAAGAAAAAAGATATTGATCAATGTGGCTGAGGCCATCGAGGCCCGGGCTGAAGAGATAGCCCTTTGTGAATGTTGGGATACGGGACAAACCCTGCGCTTTATGTCCAAGGCGGCTTTGCGCGGCGCTGAGAATTTCAGGTATTTCGCCGATCAGGTTGCAGCGGCCAGAGACGGCAAGCACCTGAAATCGCCAACGCTGATGAATATCACCACTCGCACGCCCATAGGGCCTGTGGGTGTGATAACTCCCTGGAATACCCCTTTCATGTTGTCTACCTGGAAAATCGCGCCGGCCCTGGCCGCGGGATGCACGGTGGTGCACAAACCCGCTGAAGATTCCCCGCTCAGCGCAAGACTTCTGGTTGAGATCGCTGAGCAAGCCGGCTTACCTCCGGGAGTCCTCAACACGGTGAACGGCTATGGCCATGATGCTGGCAGGCGTTTGACGGAACATCCGGCCATTAAAGCGATCGCATTCGTTGGCGAAAGCCGCACCGGGTCGCTGATTGCAAAGCAGGCTGCTGATACGCTAAAACGGCTGCATCTTGAGCTCGGCGGAAAAAACCCGGTGATCGTGTTTGACGACGCGAATCTTGAGCAGGCGCTGGACGCGGTGATATTCATGATTTTCTCCATCAATGGTGAGCGCTGCACGTCGTCTTCCCGGTTGCTGGTGCAGGACACCATTAAGGAAGAGTTTGAGACTCGTCTGATTGAACGTATTAACAACATCAGGGTGGGCCATCCCCTGGACCCGGCGACGGAAATTGGTCCTCTGGTAACCGAGGAGCACTATAAAAAGGTCACGTCCTATTTTGACATTGCAAAAAGCGAGGGCGCCCACATCGCCGCCGGTGGCATAACCCTGGGCGACCAAGGCTATTTTATCCGGCCCACGCTGTTTACCGGCGCCAGCAACAAGATGCGCATCGCTCAGGAAGAAATATTTGGTCCCGTCCTAACCTCAATAGGCTTTCATACCGAAGAGCAGGCTCTGGAGATGGCCAATGACACCCAGTACGGGTTGACCGGTTATGTGTGGACCAACGACCTGACTCGGGCACTGCGTTTCAGCGATAAACTCGAAGCGGGAATGATCTGGGTCAATTCAGAAAACGTTAGGCACCTTCCAACACCCTTCGGCGGCATGAAGGCATCGGGCATCGGGCGAGACGGGGGCGATTGGTCTTTCGATTTTTACATGGAGCAAAAGCACATAGGTTTTGCCACTGGCCAGCATAAAATCATGCGACTTGGTGCCTGAGTGCAACGGGGCGAGGATAAGAGCATGCGGTTTTCAACCTACACGGCGGCCGGGGAGACCTTCTACGGCGCGCACACAGATCAGGGCATGGCCTGTCTTTCCACGGAGTTTCCCCAGTGGCCAACCCTCTTTGATGCGGTATCCGCTGGCGGGCTAGTCAGCCTGGCTCAGGCCGCTGACGGGCGTGAGGTAACCCATAGGGAATTTAGCTACGAGATGGTGTTGCCCAACGCCCGGCGTATTTTGTGTGTGGGGGTGAATTTCCCCGATCGCAATGCTGAGTACAAAGACGGCAGTGCGCAACCCAAATATATGTCCTTGTTTCCTCGGTTTGCCACGGGCTTTACTGGTCACAACCAGCCCTTAATCCGCCCCCTGGAAAACCATACGCTGGACTATGAGGGTGAGGTGGCCATTGTGATTGGCAAAGCGGGCCGTCGTATTAAGCAAGGCGATGCTTACGACCATATCGCGGCCCTCACCATCTGTAACGAGGGAACCATCCGGGACTGGGTGCGCCACGCAAAATTCAACGTGACTCAAGGCAAGAACTGGGATCGCTCCGGCGCTATGGGTCCGTGGCTGGTGCCCTTTACGGACCCTGAGCAGATCGACGCGGCGCGGATCATTACCCGGGTCAATGGTGAGGTTCGCCAGGACGACGTGCTGTCACGAATGATGTTTCCTATTCGCCAGGAAATTGAATACATCTCCACTTTTATGACGCTGTTGCCCGGCGACATCATTGTGACCGGAACGCCTAGCGGTGCCGGCGCTCGTTTCGACCCGCCCAAATATTTGGCCCCCGGCGATGTGGTAGAGGTGGAAGTCAATGGTATCGGCACCCTGCGAAACACCGTGGCTGACGAAATCTGCTAGTCCTTGTCGCCGAGAGCCTGATAAAACGCGCTAAGCAGTTCGTAAAGTGCGTTAAGCCGGTCCACCCCAAAATCCTGCTCGATCACCGCGTAAAGGGACTCGGAGTGGGGCGCTACTTTATCAAACAGGCGTCGACCTTTTGCCGTAAGCTTTACCACAGCTTTTCGATTGTCGCTGGCGTTTTGTTTGCGGCTGATCAGCCCCTGGGATTCAAGATGTTGAATGATTCGGGTCAGGCTTGGCCCCAGCAAAAAACTTCTTTGGGCCAGTTCGCTGGCGTCGATGTCGCCGGAATCCGACAATGCACGAATAACGCGCCACTGTTGTTCAGTCAATCCGTGACTGCGCAGCATGGGCCTGAATCGGGCCATCGCGGCTTCCCGGGCTTTCATCAGCTCCATGGGTAAGGAATGCCTGAAATCTCTCATAGGTGTTCCACAGCGCTGCGCAGGCGCAATAGTAGAACGTAAAGCCACCTGGGGCCATCGAATTGTGGCGGCTGTTGCAGCACCCAGTAAACCGACGTATTCTATTTAACACGTTAAATGAAACGTCTTCGGAGTGCTGCCCGTGCCCCATTTAATTGTTGAGTATTCAGAAAATCTGGAGGCAATAATTGGCATATCTGCTCTGGTGGACGCACTGCACAACGCCGCGGTTGGCTTGGATCCGCTGCCTACCGGGGGTATTCGAACCAGAGCCGTATCGCGGCCAATCTATCGGGTTGCTGATGGGCACAGGGACAACGGATTCATCTACGTTACGCTGAGACTTGCACAGGGTCGCACTGCAGAAACCAAGAAGGTCGTAGGCGATTCGCTATTTCGTACGCTCACCAGCTACGTTGATGAGGCGTTCCAACGGCATCCTCTGTCTCTGGGCCTGGAAATTCAGGAAATCGACCCTGAGAGTCGCTGGAAAAAAAGCAACATCCGTGATTACCTGCAGAAGCGACGCGGCCAATCCAGCGAGATGTCATGAGCCTTTACTACCTGCAAAAGTTTCTCTATGACCTTAATCGCTCCGAAAACGTTCAGACCACATTTCGTCAATCGCCCGATGAGGTGTTGAGTGGGTACGAGCTTACCCAGGAGGAGCTGGACGCCATAAGGTCCGGTGATATCGGGCTGCTGTACGTGCTGGGGGTGAACGGGCAGATACTCATGCACTTTGCCGCTTACTTGGGTATAGCCTGGTTTGACTATTTGGACCGCATGCGGGAGGGCATTAAGGTATACGGGCCGGTTCGGGCAGGGGTTTATGCCATGACGGGAGAAGGAGAAAGCTTTACCGCAGAAGGCCGGCAGCGTGACCCGGAGATTAGCGAATGAGTCTGGTATACGCCGGCGTTCTCAGTCATGCCCCCGGCATCACCGGGCGAGCCCATCTGGTGGAAAATACGGCCAAACGCGATGAATTTTACGCGGCGCTGAATCGGCAGCGGGATCAAATCGCCGAGTCCGGTGCGCAGGCGCTGATAGTGATCGCGGCAGAGCATTTCGCCAACTTTTTTATGAACAATATGCCCGCATTCTGCATGGGTATTGGCGAGACCTACAGCGGACCCATCGAAGATGCCCAGTGGCTGAACATCCAAAAAACCACCATACCTGGATGCCCAGACCTTAGTAGACGACTGTTAACCCAGGTAATGCAAAGCGTAGACGTGGCTTACGCAGAGGAATGGCAGTTTGACCACGGCATTATCGTGCCGCTGCACTTTCTGACCCCTAACTACGACTTGCCCATTATTCCGGTCAATATTAACTGCCAGGGACCTCCCCTGAGCCCCCTGCACCGAGCATGGGCATTCGGTGAGGCGATTCGCCGTGCCGCCGACGCCATGCCAGAAAAAATAGCCCTGGTGGGTACCGGCGGCATTTCCCATTGGCCCGCCACACCCGACTCCGGCAAAATTAATGAGGCCTGGGATCGGCAGTTCCTCGGACGGCTGGAGCGCTGCGACAAAGACGCATTGCTGTCTTATACCGATGAGGACATATACCGGGACGCAGGCCAGGGTGGATTTGAAATTCGCACGTATATCGCCGCTGCCGCCGCCGCCCGGGGGCCATGTGAGGTGCAGTTCTATACCGCCGAACTGCCAATCTTCGCCGTGGGGTGCGCGGTGGGTCGATTTGCCCTGGATTAAACAGGCCTTAATCTGGCCTCAATCTGGCCTTAATCAGGGCTCAAGGGAAGCGCTGTGAAAACACCGCCAGTTAGTACCCAAGGGGGCCGCTGATTGATCCCTTGTTTCCGTGTTTTCCCGCCAGCTGTCGAGCCGCATTGCCGATCAGTAGCGCATCCACGCCGACCCCCAAATAGCTGGCGCCCGCGGCAATGAAATGCTGAACTTGGGAATCGTCAAGACAAAGCAGTCCGGCGTATTTGCCGGCAGCTCGCACGGTGGCGATCCCAGCAATGATTGCCTCCACCACCTCTTGATGCCCGGCATTTCCGACATGTCCCATGGAAGCTGACAAATCGGTGGGGCCGAAGAACACCCCGTCTACCCCCTTGGTATTGGCAATGGCATCAAGGTTTTCCAGCGCAGTTACCGTTTCGACCTGGACCAAAACACACATCTCCTGGTTGGCGTCGTGCAGGTAGTTGGGGATGGCGTTCCAACGGGCAGCTCGGGCCATAGAAGTACCAAGGCCGCGCTTTCCCTCGGGTGGATACTTGACGGCGCTTACCACCGCTGCGGCCTGTTCAGGGGTGTCTATCATAGGCACCAGAAAGCTTTGGGCGCCAATGTCGCATAACTTTTTTAGCAGGGCAGGGTTGTCGTCTACCGGCCTGACAATTGGGGCCACATCATAGGCTGCCAGGGCCTGCAGGTGTGCAAGCACGTCGCGCAGCTCAAAGGGCCCATGTTCGTGGTCGACGACCAGCCAGTCAAAACCCGCGCCGGCTACGATCTCGGCCACGGAGGTGTCGGGAATTCCTAACCACAACCCGAACTGGGGTTGGCCGGTTTCAAGTCGTGCCAACAGGCGATTGCGTGGAAGCTTGTTCATACAAAATTCACCTTTATCTGTCCCAGCTTGCCGTAGTCCGCCAAAATTTCATCGCCAGGCGTAACAACCACAGGGCGGGTGAATGAACCAGCCAAAATTAGTTGCCCGGGTTCCAGTCCAATCCCATGGGAGGCAAATCGTTTGCATACCCAGCGTATGCCGTGGGCCGGATGGCCCATCACTCCACCGGCAAGGCCAGTTTCTTCAACCTGCCCGTTTAAGTACAGCATGGCGCCCACCCAGGGCAAATCGATCTCATCAGGCCGAAAATGCCGGTCCCCAACAATGTAACCGGCGTTGGCGGCGTTATCAGCGATGGTGTCGAAGACCTTCCGGGTATAGCCGGTTTCTGGATCAACCCGATGACTTCTTGCGGCAATGAGCTCAAGGGCGGGTACGACGTAATCGGTGGCCGCCAGCACCTGATCGATAGCAACATTTTCGCCGCTTAGCGGCTCCTTCAGCACAAATGCCAGTTCCACCTCAATCCGTGGATCGGTAAAGTCTGAGGCCCGAATCTGTCCTCCGCTGGGAAATGCCATGTCATCAAGCAGCACCCCAAAGTCAGGTGTGTCGATATGCATAGCCATCTGCATAGCCCGGGAAGTGAGGCCAATTTTGTATCCGGTGACCTTACGGCCGTCCTGAATCTTCCGGTTTACCCAGGCCTTTTGAATGGCATAGGCATCATCCAGATCCATCCCTGGCATGGACAAGGTTAGCGGAGAAATTTGGATCCGCTGTTGTTCTGCCAGGTACAGCTGATCGGCAGCAGTAGCAATTTGGTGGTCCGACAAAGGCAAAGCAGTGCCCAAAAAAGTAAGCGACAGAAAAATATAACACATGTTAACTAATAAGTGGCGGGCGGTAACCAATGCGTTGCCCGGCTAAGGTTACCCCTTTGTGCTGAATGCTCCCCTAGGTTTGTCCCTGGACGCTGGTGGTTTCATCTACCCCTTGATGGAGCATCGCGTGAAGCAACACGTTGGCACCCATTTCCGACTGACGATGGGAGATAGACTCTGCTTCGTTATGGCTCAGCCCACCTTCACAGGGGATAAAAATCATGCTGGTGGGAACCACCGATGCCAGGTTGCAGGCATCATGTCCGGCGCCGGAAACTATGTTCCGATGGGAGTAGCCCAGCCCCTGGGCTGCCGACTCAACAGAGGCAATGCATTGGGCATTGAAGGCAACGCCTTCCGCCCTCCAGAATTCGTCAATCTTGTAAGTCAAATTAAGACTGTCGCAGGCGTCGTGCACTGCCTGGTGAAAGCCTTCAATCATGGCCTGATACTGGGGTTGCAACGGGTGGCGAATATCAACGGTCAGTTCCAACTGGCCAGGCACGGTGTTGTTTGAACCGGGGCTTGCCTGAATAAATCCAATGGTGAGCCTACCGTCTGGCTCCTGCTGGTCCGCCAGTGCATATAGTTGGGGCAGAAATTTGGCCAGAGCCATCATAGGGTCTTTGCGCATGGTCATCGGGGTAGGCCCGGCGTGGGCCTCTACGCCGTCTATGTTGATGCGGTGGCGGCTCATATGTTGGACGCCAGTCACAACGCCAATCGCCGTGTCTTCAAGCTCTAAGATTGGACCCTGTTCTATATGCAGTTCAAACGCAGCATGTACGGGGCTGGCAGCGGCCGGTGACTGGCCCAGATAGCCGATTCGGGTGAGCTCACTCTCAACACTCCTGCCCTCTCGGTCTCGCAGTTCATAGGCGTCATTAAGCGCCATGGCGCCGGACCAAACCGCTGAGCCCATCATGGCAGTGTCAAATCGGCAGCCCTCCTCGTTGGTCCATACCACCACTTCCAGCGGATGCCGAGTTTCGATGTTTTTGTCATTCAGGGATTCAATCACCTCCAGACCGGCAAGCACTCCGTAGATACCGTCGAAACGGCCTCCACTGGGTTGCGTGTCCAGGTGACTGCCGGTGATCACCGGTGCCAAGGAGTTATCGCTGCCGGCTCGGCGGGCGAAAATATTGCCAATGGCATCAACCCGAATTTGGCAACCCGCTGATTCACACCACTGAATGAATAGGTCGCGTCCCGCTCGATCGTCATCGGTGAGTGCCTGGCGATTACAGCCGCCGGCTTCGGTGGCCCCATGCACGGCCATGTCTTTGAGTCGGGACCAGAGTCGCTGGCTATTGATTCTCAATTCGGTAGTCACGGACTAGTCTCGTTTCAGTGGTTGGCACATACAATGAATACCACCGCCTACCATGGTGATGCCAGACACGTCGGGGTCGTAAACCGTGATTCCCAGAGCTCGGCAGCGCTCCGCCAGAAAATCACTTTGCTTGGGCATAAGTGCTCGGTCATCACCCAGTGCCACCACGTTAATGCCCAGATTGCCCACATATCGAAATGGCACTTCCAGAATTTCAATGCCCAGATTTTTCAACCAGGCCTGAACTTCCGGCTTTACCACATCGGTACAGGCGGCAATGAGATTGTCTGTGAGCATGCCCAGTGTGCAGTCCGCATGGACAAAATACGGATCAAACTCATACAGGCAGACGTCCCAGCCTTCAGCTTCGAACCAGCGCTTCACCTGCAGGGCGCCCACCTCCTGGCTGCGCTCACCGCTGTAGCCCAGCAGCAGGTGGCCAGGTTTAACCATCATGAAGTCACCGCCCTCGTAGGTGCCGGCGGTGACCTTATCGTAAACCGGCAGATGGTTTTCAAAACAAAAATCCAGAACAGGCCCGTACTCGCCCCGCCGCCACCATTGGGCCATCTGGCCAATAATCATTCCCCAGGGCGACATGAAGCTACCGTCCCGGCCCCAGATCTGCAGCGGTAAATCCGGGTCCGGCGGAGTGATGTGTACTCGAACGCCGGCGTCCTCAAAGCAGTCAATCACATCCTGGTATTGACTGCGTGCCTTGGCCACGTCCAGTGCCATCCCCTCAGCGATCAATTTTCGGTTCATCGAGTTGGTTGGCAGGATCCGGGTCAGGTGATCTACCGGGCCCACCAGAACATCACGCAGTAGACCGGTTTCCGAGTCAACGCCCCAGCGTGACAGAGGGCTGGTGGGGCCCTGCTGATTGCGCCGGCGCATCTCAAAACCATCGGTGTTATCGGTGTCCATTATTCAGTCCTGCAGGCATTGGTCGAGGGTATCGACAAGGTGATCAACGTGGCTGCGTCGAAACGGCAGCGGCGGGCGAATTTTCAGCACGTTACTGTGAGGTCCAATCATGCTGATCAATACGCCCCGATCCCGCATGGCATTGACCAGCTCTGCACATTTTTCTGTGGCCGGTTGACTTGGGTCTTGATCGAGGATCAGCTCAACGCCGGCAAACAGGCCGCTGCCACGAACATCGCCAATCAGGCTGTGGGCCTGGCCCAGGGTGCCCAATCGCTGATGCAGATAAGCGCCCATGTCCCTGGAATTTTCCGCCAGGTTTTCTTGCTGAAAAACCCTGAGTACAGCAAGTCCTACCGCCGCCGATACCGGGTTGCCACCGAAGGTATTGAAATACCGGGTATGACGAGCAAATTCATCGAGGAGGTAATGTTGCACCACGGTGGCGGCCAGCGGATGGCCATTGCCCAGGGGTTTGCCAAGGGTAACGATGTCAGGCTCCACCTCACCATCTCCAAAGCCCCAAAGGGACTTGCCCAGTCGGGCAAATCCAGCCTGTACCTCATCAGCAATATAAATGCCGCCGGCAGATCTCACCAGTTCTGCCGCCTGCTTGAGCAGCCCAGGGGAAGCGGGAAACATGCCGTCACTGGTGAAACCGGCGTCCAGGATAAGTGCCGCGGGTTTGATGCCGCGCTGAGCCAGGTTGTTGATCGCCTGTTCCAGGCCACTGAGAAACCGTTGTTCTGCTGCGCCTTGTCCATCGTCTTGTCCATGGCCTGGACCGTCGCCTGGGCCCCGCCGTGGGTGATAACCATCGGGCGGGTCAATGAGCTCCACCCAGTCCTCGGGCTTTTCAGCGTTGGCATACGATGGGGACAATTGCGCGATGGCGATGGTATTGCCGTGATAGGCGTAAGTGGAGGCAATCACCCCTCGATTACCGGTGACGGCCCGGGCTATGCGCAGTGAAAGCTCGTTGGCCTCGCTGCCGCTGCAGCCAAACATTACCCGATTAAGCGCTGCTGGCATCAGCCCCAGCAACGCGTCGGCATAGTCCAGCACGCCTTCATGTAGATAGCGGGTGTGGGTATTAATCTTGCCGGCCTGATGACTAAGGGCCGCAACTACCTGTGGGTGGCAGTGGCCCACCAGAGGGACGTTGTTATAGGCGTCCAGATAGGATCGCCCCTGGCCGTCGTATAGCCACACACCGCGACCGCGCACCATATGAACGGGCTGTTGATAAAACAGCCGATAGGCGCTTCCCAATAGATGGTCGCGGCGTTGAACCATGGCGGTGGTATCGGCGTGCGCGAAGGACGGGGACGCTGAACCGCCGGCCACAGGGCAGGCAGCGTGCAGTTGATCTAAAACCCGCTCCCGATTCAGCTCAGAAAGCCGCTCCAGGGCGCTTTTTGCTGACGCGGCGTTGCGCAATATATAGTCTTTGTTGTGTGGGTGAAGATGAGCCCGCCAGGCCGTTACTAAGATGGTGGTTACCGCCCGGGCGATGATCAGGTCCAGCAGTACGGCTAGCTCGTCAGCTTCCAGGGGACAAACCTCATGGTAAGCGGCGAGGAAATCCAGTGGGCTGGCCAGCGGGTCGTCAGTGTCAGTTACCAGGTAGCTTAAGGCCACCGCGACGTCGCAGATCAATGGTCCAAATACGGCATCGCCGAAATCTACTATACCGCTGACCTGATGAGGCGCTTGTTGAGACACCAGCACGTTGCTGGGATTGAGATCGTTGTAAATAATCTGGCAGCGCAGCTTGTTCAGTGCCGGTTGTACGCGGTGCTTAAAGTCGTCGATGAAATCCTCGCATTGCCGGCGTAGTGAAGCGTCGTCGACAAAGGCCAGTTTGTCTTTTAGCTTGGGCAATGTGGTGATATCCCAAACCAGCGGTTTCGCCGCTGAAGGGTGAAACAAGCCCCGCAGTCCCAGCCCGATTTGAGCCAGACTGGCACCCAACTCACGGCGCAGGGGTAAATCCATGGCCACTTCTCTCAGCATCGTGCCCTCTAACCAGCTGAGCAATCGAATCTGGTGCTGGGCGCCGTCAGGGTGCAGTACTTTGACGCTATCGGATTTTTCTAACGATTTTTGCAGGCGCGGAACCGGCAACTCGGGAGCCACGGATTCAAGGTGGCGGACGATGGCGTTCTCATAGGCCACCACCTCATCAGCTTCTCCGGCATTGGCAATTTTCAACAGCCAGGATTGACCGTCTTTTCCGTCGAGTCGAAAATTCTGGTCTCGCTCGCTGGTGAGCAGGAAAGCCGTGGCGGTGATCCCGTAGTGCGTTGCCGCCAGCTCCTGGGCTTGCTCGGCGCTGAATGCCGGCGCCTGGGATTTGAACAGCTCGTCCATTTAGTCGTTATTGATCCAGACAACCTTGGTGCGCAAGAAATGCGACAGCTGCTCGGGCCCCATGTCTTTGCCGAAGCCCGACGCTTTAAACCCGCCGAAGGGCAGGGCGCTGTCCACCAGGTCGTGACTGTTGACCCAGACCGTTCCGCTTTCCAGCTGTTTGACCGTGCGCATGGCGCGGTGAATATCTCGAGTCCATACGCTGGCAGCTAGTGCATATTCGTTGTCGTTGGCCAGCTGCAGCGCCTGTTCCTCGGTGTCAAAGGGCAGTACGGTGAGCACCGGTCCAAAAATTTCTTCCTGAACAATCCGGGCGTTGTTGTTGGTCATGCCCAAAACTACCGGTCCAACAAAAAAACCCGGGTACTCAGGTATGGCGGTTTCATGGTGAATCACCGCGCCCTCGTCCCGGGCCACCTGCAGGTAATGCTGTATTCGCCGTTGTTGCTGGGCCGAAACCAGCGGGCCCATATCGCAGTTAGGGTCAAGGCCTGGACGCAGCTTGATGGATCCAAGCATCGCGTTTAGCGCGTCAATGGCCTGGTCGTAACATGAGCGTTCCACATAGAGCCGAGAGCCGGCACTACAGACCTGGCCAGCGTTAAAAAACACGCTCCAACGCGCGGCCTGGGCCAGGGCCTCAAAGTCGGCGTCGGCAAAGGCAATCATGGGGGACTTGCCACCCAGTTCTAAGGTGACAGGCGATAACGCGGCGGCGGCGCTGGCCCCTACCTTTCGTCCCACTGGCGTTGAGCCGGTAAACGACACCTTATTGACCTGGGGATGGGCTGCCAAATGGGCACCGATGTACTCGCCGGTGCCGGTAACGATGTTCAGCACGCCAGCAGGCAGTCCAGCTTCCTGGCACAGGCGCATGAAATACAACATGGATAAGGAGGTTAGGTCTGCAGGCTTTAGTACCACAGTACAGCCCGCTGCCAGCGGCGCGGCAATTTTCCACATTGCCATGTTGAAGGGCCAGTTCCAGGGCACGATGGCGGCCACCACGCCGATGGGCTCGCGCAGGGTCATGGCCAGGTGGTTGCCCGGCGCTGAGACCTGCCGGGTGGCGCCCTCAATCTTGGTGGCAAAACCGGCCATGTAGCGCAGCAGGTCGGCGCCGCCGAGAATGTCCATCTCGATGCAGGGCGCCAGGGCCTTGCCATTGTCCAGGGTTTCAATTTCCCCCAGTATCTGCGCGTCCCGTTCGATAAGGTCGGCGAGTTTCAGCAACAGGCGTTGGCGCTCGTTGGGTTTCATCGCAACCCAGGGGCCGGTTTTGAGTGCCCGCTGCGCCGCCGATACGGCGCGGTCGGCGTCGGCCTTCGTCGCCGCTGGGATAGACGTTAGATAAGCGCCGGTAGAGGGCTCCAGGACGTCAATGCGGTCCCCACCCTCACTGTCGCAATAGGCACCATCGATATAGAGCTGCGGTATCTCAGCCAGATATTGTCGGGTCTGATCCACCACACCATAGCGGTCCATCATGGCCCTGATCTGGGAATCCATGGTTCTTTTTTCCGTGGTCATATCAACGCCGTGGTTGGCTCTTCAATACCGGCCTGAACCTTGTTCAAAAACTTCTGGGCCAGGCCGCCATCAATGGCTCGGTGGTCGAATGACAGGGTAATTTCCATCATGGGTCGAATCATCATGGCGCCGTCTATGACCACCGGTTTTTCCACCGCTCGCCCGGCGGACAAAATGGCGGTTGTGCCATAGGGAATAATGGAAGTGCCCATGATATTTCCCAGGGCGCCAATGTTATTTACGGTAAAGGTGGCGCCGCTGAGTTCCTCGGGCAGCGCTTTGCGCTCAACGGCGCGGGCCATTAGGTCGCTGATCTGGCTGAGGGTGTCTCGAAACGACAGTTGGTCAGCATTTTTTAACACCGGTACCACCAGCCCGGTCTCGGTATCCGCCGCCAGCCCCATGTGGACAGAGCGATGCAGCTCAATACCGTCGCTCACAACGGTGGCGTTGAAGGCAGGAAACGCCTTTAGTGCGGGTAGACAGGTCCGCAGCAAAATAGCCTCAATGGGCACTTTTTGCTGCAGGTCCTCTATTAGCGCTTTACGCACAACTAACAAACGGCTGGCGTCGACTTCTATGCGCGTAAAAACGTGGGGAATTTCCCGCCAGGAGCGCGCCAGTCGATCAGCGATGGTGCGCCGAATCATCGTAAATGGCTCGAACTCTGATTCATTGTCTTCAGTCGATACCGGGGGTGTCTTACTGGTGATCTGTTCCACATTGGCGCTGGACGCCGCCTGTTGGCTGCCAATCAACCCCAATACATCGGCTTTGATAATTCGTCCGTCTCGGCCGCTGCCGGCAATCGCGCTGAGATCCAGTTTGTGCTCTCTGGCAATCTTCCTCACCGAAGGCATCGCCCGCACTCGATCTTTTTGAGTTGCCGATACGGTCTTGATAGATGAATTGTCAGGCAGTGGCCCAGGACCGGCAGTTGTGTCCACCTTGGGTTCTGCAGGCGCCGCCAAATCGCCACCGGTGTCAATCACCGCCAAAACCGCGCCAACCTGAACCACTCCGCCAGCGTCTGCTGCCAGGGATTGAATAGTTCCGGCAAAGGGGACAGGAATTTCAATAATGGACTTTTCCGTTTCCACTTCGCACAACACATTGTCTGTCGTGACCTGCTGGCCCACCGTCACCTGCCAGCTGACAACCTGACCTTCCTGCAAACCTGATCCCAGGTCGGGTAAGTGAAATTCTCTAGCCATCTAATCCACCATCACCTGCCTGACAGCGGCAACCACCCGTTCAGGTTCAATCATCGAATGAGATTCCAGCTTGGCCGGTGCCCAGGGAATATCCGGGTGGCCCACCCGCACCGGCGGCGTTTCCAGCCAGTCGGCTGCCAGCTCCGACACCCGGGCCACGATTTCTGCGCCAAAGCCGCCGCTGAGGGGCGCTTCGTGAACCACCACCAGTCGGCCGGTTTTCTGAACGCTCTGGATGACCGCGTCCTCGTCCCATGGACGCAGGCTGCGAAGGTCGATCAGTTCAATTTCTACGCCCTCTTTGGCCAATGCGCCGCTGGCCTGTTCTGAAACATGCACCGCGTTACCGTAGGCCACCACGGTGACGTGGGAACCGGTACAAACGGTGCGGGCCTTACCCAGAGGAATGGTGTAGTGCTCTACCGGCACCTCTTCTTTGACGAAGTAGCGCACGATGGGTTCAAAGAAAATGACCGGTTCGTTGCTGTCCAGGGCAGCTGCCAGCAAACCTTTGGCATCTACCGCATTGGATGGGTAGACCACGTTTAAACACCCCGGTACGTGGGCAAACAGCGCCTCCGGCGCATCGGAGTGCCCCTCATATCCTTCGTGGCCGCCGCCGCCAGGCATCCGAATCACAATGGGTAGCGTGACGTCACCACGGGTGCGCCAGGGATAGCGTGCAATGTGAAAAGAGATTTGATCAAAGGCGGTAAAAGTAAAGCCGGCGAATTCAATTTCGCAGATAGGTCTTGCGCCGGCCATAGCCATGCCGACGGCGCTGCCGGCAATGGTCAATTCACAAAGTGGCGTGTCCAGCATTCGCTCCTTGCCATACTTTTCATAAAGTCCATCGGTGACCCGGAACACACCACCTTCGCGGCCCACATCTTCACCCAGAATTATTCTGCTGGAATCCATCTCCATGGCGTAATCCAGTTCTGCGTTCAGCGCTTCTACCAGCGTCATGGATTTACGTTCGCCGTTGGGCTGCACTTCTTCGGCACCGGAGTGTGCCTGTGGGTCAGCAAGGTCCACCGCGCTTTCGCCACGTACCTTGAGAATGTCATTAACCTGACCTTGGACCCGGGCCGGCACCTTGCGGAAGGTATGGCTCAGGGATGCCGACATGGGCGGCAGGGGCATGGCCTCCAGTTCATCGATAGCGCTGTCTACTGCGCCGCGCATCTCTTGCTTGATGCTGTTTTCCAGCGCCTCATCGATCAGGTTTTTCTCAGTTAGATATTTTCGGGTCCGCTCCAGGGGGTCGCGCTGCTTCCACAACGCCTCCTCGTCACGGGTGCGGTATACCGGGGTGCCATCGTAGGTGGAATGCGCGGTGTAGCGATAGCAGACCGATTCAATCAGGGTTGGCCCCTCGCCTGCCAGTGCTCGCTGAAGCGCTGTTTGCAGCGCGCTGTACACCGACAGGAAATCCATTCCATCAACCTGAATGCCCGGAAAGCCGTAGGCATGTGCCTTTTGCGCCAGGGTTTCAGATGCCGTTTGTTCATTGAGCGGCGTGGACTGAGCGTACTGATTGTTCTGACAGAAGAAAATCGTGGGAGTTTTCCATACGCCCGCTGCGTTCAGGGCTGCATGGAAGTCCACCTCGGAGGTAGCGCCATCGCCAAAAATGGCCAGGGTTACCTCATCACGTTTGAGCATACGGGTGGCGTAGGCGTAGCCCATCGCGTGGGGAAGGTGGGTGGCTATAGTGGCGTTTAAGGTGGTCACACGATAGTCGCTGGGTGTCCAGAAGGCGTGGGGCATACCTCGCCACAGGGCCAGTTCATTAGCCACCGGAACGCCTCGGGCCAGCCGCACACCCTGTTCACGGTAGGCGCAAAACACCCAGTCCTGCTCTCGCAGTACGGCGGGAATCACCACGTGAGTTTCCTGCCCTGCACAGGGGTAATAGGCCGGGATACGACCGGTGCGCTGCAGAAACAGGCAGCGTTCATCAAACTCTCTGGTGCGAACCATCTGGCGAAAAATCTCCCGGCTGGTCTCGTCGCTGATGGACGGGATCTCGCCAGTGATCTGGCCGTCAGCATTCAGGGTTTGGCGAATTTGCGGTATGGGGGCAGAGCTAGTCATAGGTATGGCTTCGTCGAAAAATGGTTTGATGGCATTACTAGCGCCGAGGCTGGCGACTGGCCAGGGTGAACATCAGCAACGATGCCAGCAGCGTTACCAGCCCAAACACCAAAATGGGCCCAAAGTCGCCAGATTTGGATAGCCAGCCGGCCAGTCCGGGTCCAATCATCAGGCCAACGCCGACAGCCGGCACGCTGAGCACCACAAAGCGCCCGTCGGGATCGTTTTCGGCCACGCTGGCAATAGCAAAGGAAATTCCCAGGCCGACGGAAAATAAGATCAAGCACGATCCTACAGCGTAGGCGTCAAAGCGGTGGCCAGCGGTGAGCGCGGCCAGTCCAGTAAAAAAAGCTAGATGGGCAACGATCATCGGTTTCAGCAGTCCCAGTCGGTTTCCCAACCATGCTGCCAGTAGGGATCCACCCACGGCAAAGGCCAGTGATACGGCCAGCAGGGTGCCAACCAGGGTAGCGTCGAATCCGGCGCTGGCTCCGATGCGTTCAACAAAGCTCCAAATAGCGGTCTGGCCACACATGAAAAGCCCGCTGGCCAGCAGCGCCAGCCACACGGCCTTGGTATGATTAGAGCCGTTGGAAATGGATTGCTCCGTTGAGGGCATGGCTTCGCGAGCCGGAAGCCAGAGCAGCACAGGCGCCAGCACCAATAAGATGCCAACCATCAGCAAACTAAGGCCTGAAAACCCCCAGCGTGGCAGCACCAGGGCCGGCGCAACGATCAGCAGGGCAACGCCAATGGCCGCCTCAGTGGTGATTTTTGCGCCATACCAGCGCGGCGGGTTGCTGGTGTCCCCCAGCAAGGTGGTTCCCACCGCGTACAAACCGGAAAAACCGCATCCCGCAACAAATACGCCGGCCAGCAGCGAGCTATAGCCAGGGCCGGCGCTGGCCAGCAGGAGGCCCAGGGCAGCGACAGCCAGGCTCAAGTAGCTGACGGCACGCCAGTCGAAGGTTCGAATCCAGAAAAAGGCGCTGGCAGACGCCAGCGTGTAGCCGAGGAAAAAGCTGGTGCCGATCAGGCCGATTTGTTCGTTGCTAAGACCGCGGAAGTCTTGCGCGCTGCCCAGGTATACCGGCAGCGCATTGTAGAACAGTGCGCCAAGGGCTGACACCACCACACCGGCGAGGATGAAGGCAGATTTGTCCATGGCCAATGGCGTGTGATCTGACACCTTTAGTCATCGCTCTAGAAGTTAGCGGTGAATTCCACCCGCCACAGTGCGCCTGGCGCCCTGCGGTTGGCAATGTCCAGGAATATAAACCGCTCAACGAAGTATTCTTCATCGGTGATGTTGTCGCCGACCAGGGCTACTCCCCAGCGGGCATCTTGGGCCTCATAACCCAGGCGCAGATTGACGACGCTAAATGACGGTTGCTCCAGAGTGTTTTCAATATCAAACCAGAAATCGCTGGAGTATTGCCAGTTGCCAGATAGCTGCATTTCGCCAGAGTAAAGGGGTCTGTTGTAGCTGAACCCCAGCGAGCCACTGGTATCTGCAGCCTGGGGCGTATCGTTGCCAACCAGTGCTGGGTCGATACTGGATTTCACCTCGGTATCCAGAATGCCGATGGTTGCGCTAATTTCCAGGTTGTCAGTAACCAGAAAACGGCCGTTGGCTTCCAGGCCGGAGGTTTCGATATCGCCGATGTTGAACACCTGGGGGATCAGCCCGGTTAGAGTTTCCAACTGGTAGTCGCTGTAGTCGTTAAAGAACACGGCGGCGTCAACCTGAGCACGGCCGTCAGCAAAACGAGACTTGATGCCCAGTTCAAAGGCGTTGTTGGTTTCCTCGTCGAAGGTGTCCAGGCCCTGGGTGTTGGGCAGGAAGTCGTTAACCTGCCGGTTAATGCCGCCGGATTTATATCCACGGGCGACGTTGGCGTAAACGCTGGTGTCGTCATTTAAGTAGTAATTCACAGCAAGTCGCGGGTCAATCGACGACCAGTCGTCTTTGGCTGATACGTTGCCAGCGGTGATGGGTCCAAAAATTTGACCGTCCAGAACGCCCAGCAATCCCAGGGTTGCCGGATTGTTGTAGAACATGTCTTTTTCATCATTGGTGTAGCGCAGGCCCACGGTGAGGTCCAGGCGTTCACTGGCGTGCCAGGTGACATCACCATAGATGGCGAAGCTGGTGGTTTCATTTTCGCCGAAAGGCGTTTCTGACACGTTAGGGCAGGTGGGCAGGCCAGATAAACCGAAGTCGTCGATATCGCCATCACAGACACTCCCGTCAGAATCTACCAGACCTACGTCGGGGCCCAACAGTGCGGCCACAATGGCCTCGTCGTACGCAAGGTCAGTGGTGAATCCCAGTTCTTCGCGCATGTAGCTTGCGCCGACAAACCAGTCAACGGCGTCTGTGCTGCCGTTGAGCCGAAATTCCTGGCTGAAGGTATCGTTATCCTGGGGCTCAACGAAAGTAATCACCGGCACATCAATCTGATCTGCATCCACCGGATTCACCCGGACATCATGGGTGTAAAAACCCGTCGTGGAGGTCAGGCTCAACCGATCATTTAGATCCCACACGTTGTTCCAGATTACTCTCGTGGACTCCAGTTCCTGGGGTCCTGGCGGCGCATTTTGGGCCACTTCACTGGCAAAGGCGTCGTCATTGGTGACGATGGCATCGAAGTTTTCCAGGTCTACCCGTTCAATGGACAGGTAGGATTCCCAGGTCTCGCTGGGCAAAAACATCGCTCCCAGTCGAACATTGGTGGTGTCAGAGCCCAGCAGATCCTGGCCGGTCACCGAGTTGGTATACAGCCCGTCACGTTCGTAGTGGTTGACCCCCAATCTCAGGGCGAAGTTATCGCTGGCCGCCAGATTGCCAATCGCCTGAAATTTGATTTGGCCTTCGTCACCGGCGCCCAGGAGTACTGAGCCGCCGCTTTCTTCAAGGTCTGGTCGACGGGTGATGATGCTGATCGCGCCGGCGGATGCGTTTCTGCCGAACAGTGTGCCCTGGGGCCCCTTCACCACCTCAACTCGCTCAACGTCGAAGAAAGCCGCAGTGGCATTGGTACCGCGGCTGGCTGAAACGCCGTCAATGAAAATGCCCACTGCTGGGTCTGCGCCGATTCCAGGGGCCTGGGAGCCAATTCCGCGAATAAAAACCGAGGCCTCTGTGTCACCGCGAGATTTAATCGAAAGCCCTGGGGTCAAACCGCCGATGTCCCTGATGTCTTTAATGCCTGCCTTGTCGATGTAGAGTCCATCGAAGGCCGAAACGGACACGGGAACGTCTTGCAGGCTTTGTTCGCGCTTTTGCGCTGTAACGACCACCTCCTCCAATGTTGCGGACTGAGAAAAAGCGGGTTGGCTGACGATCGCCAGCGCAAGGGGCGCAAGGGCAAAGGAGTTACGGTGACTGATTTTCATGCAAAAGACCCTCAGAAACGGTTGGAATGGCTATTCTGAAGTCTGATTGTGAGGCCGCCGCTACTCACTGTTAATGATACTTGTGTCCTTTCTTATTACATTTCTGCACCATTGCCGATCCATTACCTGGGGTTGGTTTGAGCAGCGTCGGCGGCCACCATGCGGCTGGTTTCCGGAGGAATGCCAAAATGGGCCTTGAAGGCACGGCTGAACGGGGCCGCCTGAGAGTAGTCCAACAGGTAGGCTACTTCCTGCACTGACAACGTGGTGTCATGGAGGTAGTGCTGGGCCAGCGCCATGCGGGTTTCCAGCACCAGGGATTTGTAGGTGGTGCCAGACCGATAGAGTCTTTTGCGCAGCTGAGTTGCGGACAGATTGAGTTCCGCCGCTGCTTCTCCCAGGCGGTACATGCGCCGACCTGGCCGACTGAGTAATAGTCGCCGCACCATTTGCGGGGTGTCGCGCTCGCCGGAGCTGGCGCCGATCAATCGATCGCACATGGCTGTGCAAACAGCCGCAATGGTCTGGTTAGCCGACGCGATAGGGAAGTCCAGCCAGCGCACTGGAAATCTCAGTTCGCTGCGCTGGGCATTAAACAACAGCTGACAAGTAAAGACCTCATGGTAGGTATCGAGGTAGTCTGGCGCAGGGAAATCGAAGTTTACGCTGGCGGCCTTTTTATCCACATTAGGGCCCAGCAGTAATCCCAGGGTTCGCCAATTTCCGGCCAGACTGTCTTCGGCGATATTTTTGAAGTCCTGCACGTGGGCCATCAGTGGCGTTGGCGTCACAATGACCGTTGTGCCGTCGATCTCCATGCTGTCGAAATACCGATCTGAAGTTAATTCGTGGTAGCTGTTGAGCAGGCGCAGCGCATGGCCAACAGTATCGCTGTTGACGGCGGCGTAACCCATCACGCCCAGGTCCGATACCTCGGCATGGGAAAACATTCTCAGGGTGATATCTGGGGCGTGGGGCAGCAGCAAGCGGATGATTTTATCGATCTGATGTTGCTGCACATCCACATAGTCGCCCCGTTGATCGATCTTAACACCGGCTGTCTGCACCGCCTCGGCAAGGATCGCCGGACCGTCATCTGCGCTCAGGCATTGCCGGATTCGTTTCAGCCAGTTGCCGGCAATACGGCGTTTTTCAGCTCGCCGAAGGTTGTTTGAGTCAGGCGACGCTCTCACTTTTGCGCCTCCGAGTCTGGCGGTTTTTTTTGCGCTGCTTCACAACCACGGGAAAACCATGCATAACGTTCATTATGTCTGAAAACGCCACTCGCATGGTCTATCTGGTTAAGCTCATCCAAGTCTTAGAGCAGCGCGGCTTGCCCGTTGGGAGTGTTGTTCAAGCTGCGGGACTTTCCACTCATGACCTGAAAGATCCCGACGGCATGCTATCCCTGGACCAGTATGTGGCCGCCGTTGAGTTAGCCTGTCAATTGCATGATCCCTACGATCTGGGGTTCCAGGTTGGGTTGCAAACCCAAATGGAAGAGCACGGCGTTCTTGGTTATGCGCTGCTCAGCGCAAGTAATTTTGGTGACAGTCTGTCTCGGTATCTTAAGTATCAGTCCCTGCAGGGCCCGCTGCTGGCGGTGCACACTCGGCGCGACCGTAAGCAGGTAGTGATGACCGCTACACCCAGTGCTAGATGCCTCGCCAGCCCCTGGCAGGTGCACCGATACATGGTGCAGGAGTGGTTGGTGAGCTGGAACCAGTGGGCACGATTGATTGGTGTGGGCTCATTTCTATTTTCTGAAGTCACGCTGGGATGCAAGGAGCCGGGTTCACTGGACTGTTACGGGAGCTATCTGGGTTGTCAGGTACAGCTGGGTCAGGCGCAAACCCATGCGCGATTTCCTTCTGGATACCTTGATCAGACCCTGGATTTTGCCAATCAGCAGGTGGCCAAGCTCTGTGATGAACAGTGCACACGGATTCTTAAAGAGCTGGATTTAGGTCATGGCCTGGTGGCGGAGATTCACCGCCTGTTGGCGACCAGCCCTGGGGCAATTCCGCGCATGGGCGCCGTTGCTGCCAGCCTTCACATGGATCCACGAACCCTGCGCCGACGACTGAAGCGCGAAGGTACGACCTACCAGGAGGTGATCATTCGTTTTCGCCTAACCATGGCCAGGCGATACCTGCGGGAAACGAGTTTGCCGGTGAATGAAATTGCGACGCTGGTAGGGTACTCAGATCCTGCTAATCTGTATCGAACCTTCAGCAGTCAAACAGGCCGAAGCCCCCAGGCTTACCGTGATCAGGCTGCGCTGGAACATACCAACTAGCCCTCACTACGCTTTAAGTAACTTCGATGCGCGAATAAACATAAAGACTGTTGCGATCCAAAGCGCAATCGCCATCAGATAGACCGGCGAAAACGAACCGTTGGCAATCAGCAGGCCAGCGATGGCTGGCCCCAGTGCGGCGCCCAGGGTCTGCATAGCGGGTACCAGTGTTGAGAACCGGCCACTGGAGTCCGCCGCCATTGCCAGCGCCATTCGATAGGGTGAACCCAGATTCCAGGCGCCGGCAAACAGCAGAACGGCGACGATAAAGGTTGCGGAAGCTGTGCCAGTCCATAACAGCACAACCGACACGATGGATGCTGCAACAGCCACAACAAAGGGTTTGGTTCTGCCCAGTCGTTTGCCCAGCACCACCGCAATCAGGGACCCTAAACCGGCGGTTAAAAAGGAGGCGGAGATGAGGTTCGCTGCAAACAGCGTGTCGAAACCGGCGTTAACGATAATGCGCTCCAGAAAAGTCCAGACCGCACCCTCTGCTATCACGTTAACCACTAGTACGCCCAGCGCCAGAATCAATGCGGTGTGGGCAGGTGTCGATTTTGTGAACGCGATTGGCGAGACGGCAGCGCGCGTCGCAAATTTTTCACTGCGAGGGGGAATTAGCCACACCAGAGCAACGCCGAAGCAACTTAGTGCGGCTACGATCCAGTGGCCCAGGGCAAAAATATCCATCGAGGTCGACACCCGGGGCAGCAGGAATATGACGCCGGCGGAGAGGATCGTCTGGCCTAGATAGGCCAGGCCAAAATTTTTCTCCGGTTCGTCACCGTCACCCAGGCAGGCAAGGGATACGCCATAACACAAGCCAGTGGCGAGCCCGGCTAGCAGGTTGCTAAGCAGCCAGGTTGAAAAGCTGAACCAAAACACTGGCAGCAGAAACGCGGCTGCCGCAGTCAGGTTGCCAATGGCCACCAGCCAGCGCCAGTTGTATCGGCGCAACCACAGTGCGCCGCTGAAATTAATCAGGGTCAAGCCCAGCAAAAAGGACGAGGCGGCAACTCCCAGCTGGTCGGCTGTCAGGCCGCGGTCGTCCGCAGCACTGCCGATGACCAGAGCCAGGATGTTGTAGTAGAGAATACAGATGACATTGAGGCTGGCCGCAGCTAGTCGAGTCTGCAGTTGGTTGACGCTGGTGGAAGGTTTCACCTACCGCTGCTAACTGGGAGCGGCAGCGGAGCCAGTCACAAGTTCCAACAGTTTCGTGGTGGGTCCGCAGCTCCATCCTCCGTCCACTTTAAGCGATTGGCCGGTAATGTAGCCACTGGCATCGGCAGCAAGGAAGGCATAGACGCCCGCCATATCATCCACCGTAGCGACCCGACCCAGGGCGGTAAAGGCGTTACACAAGGCCTCGCCCTCATCACCACTTCCCAGGGCCGTATCCGTATAGCCAGGGCACACGGCGTTGACTCGAATGCCCCGGCTCCCCAGTTCCAGTGCCGCCATTTCCGTCATGCTGGTGATGGCCCGTTTGCCGGCCGAGTACACGCCGGAGCCCGGTAGATTAATAAACGCGGCCATGGACGCTGTGGCGGTAATAGTGCCGCCGTCCTTGAGCGCCGACGGCGCGTGTTTCAAACCATAGAGCACGCCCCAGTGGTTGATTTGGGTGACCTTCTCAACCAGCGCCGCGGAGGTTTGTTCAAAGGTTGGTCCCACATCACCCACGCCGGCATTGAGCACAACGGCGTCTAACTTACAACCCAATAGCTTGCAGGCCTGGGCAAAACCTGCCGCAACCGCGCCTTCGTCGCTGACGTCCATAGGCACAAAGTGTGCACCCAACTGGCGGGCCGCTTCATGGCCGTCAACAATATCTGCGATAACGACCCTGGCGCCAAGCTGACAAAAGGTTTCAGCCACCGCATAGCCTATGCCGGAGCTTGCGCCGGTAATCAGGGCGGTCTTGTCTTTCAGGGAAAACAGCTGTTCGACCTTGGTCATGAGGCGGGTCCCTGGTAATCATCCAGTTTATTGATGCCGGGTAGCGAGAGCGGGTGTTCGTCCGCAGAGGCGATTTGGCACAGCTCGATCACGTTGCCGAAAGGGTCCCTGGCGTAAACGGCGTGAATGCCGTCACCCAGATCTGTGGGCTCACCTAAACCTGAGCCACCCAGGGCCAGCAGTCGTTGATACTCCAGGTGACAATCGTCGACGTAAAAGGACAGGTGTCGAATGCCGGGTTCATGAGGCCCAAGGCTCTCTGGCGCTGGCGCATCCTGATTGGGTGCACTGAATTCAAAAAGTTCCAGGCAGCAATTGTGGCCGGCCATCATGTAACCCTGGCACGCACTGTCTTTTGCCCCCGTCGCTTGCTCGGCAATAGAGCCTTGCTGCCAGCCCTCCTGGTTAATCACACGAAAGCCGAACATCTTTTCGTAAAACTCTCGAGCCTTTTCTAGATCGCTGACGACAATTGCGGGATGGGCAAAGCCAAGAATCAAGGTGCGTAACGCTCGGTTAGCGTGATCTGATTACCGCCACAAGGCTCCCGTAGGTAGGCGGTAGTTAGACCGGTAGTTTCATCCACATGGGGTGGCAAGAGTTCGGTCATTCCAGCCCACAAAGCATCATCCCAAGCGCGCTGCACGTCTTTTGCCTGATACAGCAGCGAGCTGATGTGGGGGCCGTGTTCTTTGAGGTGCTGGACCTCGTCATCGCGCTGGGCGTTTTGCAGCATAAACAGCGTTGGCCGGCTGTCCCGGTGGTAATCACGGTCGGTCATCACCACCCGGTGGTCATCACCGGAGCGAAACTCCTGCAGCACCCGCATGTCCATAATGTCCTGATACCAGGCCACCATGGCGTCCACATCGCTGCAGATTTCAGCGTTTCCCACCAGAGTCAGGCCGCACTCTCCCGAGGGTGCGTTGGTAAATTCCTGCACTCTGAAGGTGTCGTCGGTGTATTCCATAACCTCAACCCAGCGCCCTTCTGGGTCGTGCACCACAAAGCCATCGTAGGTTGGGAATTTTTCAAAGGGCATGACCTCGGTCGCGCCATTGGCGAGCAGTTGGTCCATGGATCCTCGGGCATCATCGGTAACCCAGCAGATGTGGTTGTAGCCGCGTCCGTGGTCCCGCCACCAGTTGCGCTCGTATTCAAACTGAAACGGCGGCGCCTCAATTTGCAGCTGGTAGGCAGGCCCGCCGCAGCCCATGAAGGTGTAATCGGAGTGACCTTCACCGGTAACATGGAACACGGCTCCGGAGAAATAGTTGGTAATGCCGTGGTGCCAGCGCAGATAAGGCCACATGTTGTCCCGAGGCTTGTCGTCATAAATGCACAGGTGGTGCAATGAGTAGGCGAGTTCTGCAGCTGATTTCATGTTCGTTCCTAGGCAGTGGGGCAACGCTTGCTGTTGCATTAGACTAATCAAATCAACCCAGAGAGCAATGGCTTTTGAGGACAAAAGCTGAAAAGTCGTAGAGGGAGCTGGCGGCGATGGCAGGCGTTGTGGCATTTTTAAGGGGTGCAAAAATGTATAGTAAAGGGTCACAAATATCATTAATAGTCGCCCGCGCTAAGCCTAAGATCTGACGTAAGTCTATGGGCTGCTCAATTTCGTCTTATTCAGCCTGATTTGCCAAAGAGCCAGAGACCGGTAGGCATCATCGGCAGGTGTCATATGACGCTGCTGCCTCGTCACTCCAATGACAATTAGGTAACTACGTGCACTCACTACAAGACAAGAATATTCTGATCACCGGGGGCACCAGTGGAATCGGGCTGGCAGTGGCTAAGGCCTTTGTGGATGCTGGCGCCCAGGTCACCATTACCGGCCGGCGAACGGGTGGTCAAAGCATTGCCAGTGGTATTGGCGCAACTTTCAGTCACTGCGACGTAGCTAACGAGGGCCAGGTTCAAACGGCAATTGAAAAAGCTTCGGCGGACGGTAAAGGTATGGACGTGCTGGTTGCGAACGCCGGTATCGCCGAAGATGAGGGCAGCATTGCTGAGTTTTCATCGGAAAAGATGCAGGCCATGATGAACATTAACTTTAACGGTGTGTTCTTTACCCTGAAACATGGGGCACAGTTCATGAACGATGGTTCATCGATCATTGCGACGGGGTCCGCGGCTGGGTCTGGAACGACCAACGCCGGCGCTGCGGTTTACTCCGCCAGCAAAGCCGCTGTGGCCTACCTGATGCGAGCCTGCGCCATTGAGCTTGCGCCCCGGGGGATTCGAGCTAACACCGTATGCCCTGCACTGATCTCCGATACCGGAATGATGACTAAAGACGACGGCGGAGACGATGCCCGTTTTCTGTCGGCATTGACAGCCTTTGGTCGTATGGGTAAACAAAGTGAGGTGGTGGGTATCTACAATTTCCTGGCTAGCGATGCTTCCAGCTTTATTACCGGCCAGGAAATCCGGGTGGACGGGGGGCTAACCGCTGGACTCGGTTTGCCAATATTTGACGCAATAGGGAAATCTCTGTGACTGGGACCAACGTTGTTCTTACCATCCCTGAACCGAAGAAGGTCGTCTTAAAGGAACGGCCCTATCCAAAATTGGCTCCTGGCTATTCGCTGGTTCAGGTCGAAATAGCGCCCATCTGCATTGAACATCAAGTGTATAAAGAACACCGATTTGAATGGCACTCTGATGAAGAGCGGCAAGGCCACGAAGGTGTGGGCGCTATTTGTGAGGTGATGCCGGGGTCTAAGTTCCAGCCGGGAGATCGGGTCATTATTTATCAGGGTAACCCGTGCCAGGAGTGTTTTGTTTGTCAGCGCGGGTTGAGTCCAACCCATTGCTTGAGTATTCCCTATGAAGCGCTGTGCGAGTCTCAAAGTCCCGATACGGTGCTGGAGGAGTTGGGTGGTGGTTACGCCATCGACACCCCCGGCGGGCTTAAAGACATCGAGAATAAGTGCGGCAGTGAGTCAGGCGGCTACGGCTTTTCCAAATACCGGTTGTCCAACGACTACATGCTGCAGAAGATCCCCGACGACCTTCCGTTCAGATACGCGGCCCTGGCTAACTGTTCCCTGGGATGCACCTATACCGGTATTGAGGATATGGGGGTAAAGAAGGACGACTGGGTCATTGTCGCAGGGGTCGGCTTTATTGGCTTCGGCTCCATCATCAACGCCAAATATCGAGGCGCCAGGGTAATCGTTCTTGGACGCAATCCCTTTCGCATGGCCCAGGCCAAAAAAATGGGCGCCGACTATATTGTCAATCCCGATGATGATGATTGGCTGGAGCAGATTCACGAGCTTACGGACGGGATGAAAGGCGCCGATCACGTGATTGAAGCGTCTGGCTACCCCTACTATCAAAAAAAGTGTCTGCAGGCCGTTCGCCGTTTTGGCAACATGTGGCTTTACGGTTTTCTAGTGGAAGACTCAGAGCCCTTTCCGATTCGCCTGCTGGACGAGATTCACAATCGCGGGGTGCATTTGTCTGGCAGCCACGATGTGCACGTGAAACACCGGGAAGGCCTGCTAAGAATGTTGTGTAACAAGCAGGTGCAAGAGATGGCAGAGCACCTGATTACCCATGAATACAATATGTCTGAGGGTGCAGAAGCCTTTGAGGCCGCGCTTTCCAAGCGCGCCGGCAAGATTTTTCTTTACCCCCAGGAGAACTGCCCCCGGTCGGGCTTGTCGCCAGAACTGGAAGACTTGGTGAGCCGCTTTGCCGGCTAAAATCGCAATCACTCGACGAAAACCATTGCGGTGGTTTGGGCTCTTGCCCAGCTAGGGTGCTGAGTCAAAGTTTGACCAAGAAGTTTGACCAGAAAGCTGGAGAATGTTCCCCAGCAGAGCCCATTATCCTTCCTGTCAGTAGGGTCAATCTTTAGTCTCGCTAATAAACTGTAACTTTTGTCCTCAGAATTTCGTGTTAGCCCTGTGGCTGTTAACGTCGTGAAGACCAGGCCGCACTTGACCTACTTATCGATAATTTCACTGAGGCCGCCAATGACTCATTACTTTATGCGCTTTGCCTTGTTGGCCCATTTAGCGTTCTTCGTCAGCGCGTGCAGCGTGGCG
>CAYGPO010000018.1:0-5317 GCA_964351665.1 uncultured Gammaproteobacteria bacterium
CCAGACAGTAGGCTATGGGCCAGATAATTCATCGGGAGGTTTGCCGAACACGCATTTTTGGTATTTTACCCTGATGGCGACCCTGGCTCACAATCTGTCCACCAATCTAACCCAGCTGAGAATGGCCCGGGGCCTCACCCAGGCGCAGCTGGCAGATAGCGCAGGCATCCCTCGCTCCACCGTAACCCACATGGAATCCGGCGCCGGCAACCCATCGCTGAGCAATCTTGCGCGGGTGGCCGCGGCGCTGCAGGTGGGGATAGAAGCGTTGCTGGCCATGCCACCGAATAATTTGCTGCATCTGCCCGCCGCTCGACTGACCACTCGCGAACGAGCTGGAGGCAAAGCGTCCATCACCGACCTGTTGCCTGAGCCGTTGGTGGGGTTTTCCTTGGAACGACTCACCATCAAGCGGGCCGCCAGTCTCAGGCGGCGCTCGGGCAGCGCCGGGGCCCAGATTTACTGCCACCTGTTACAGGGCGAGGTTGTGGTCAGCGCCAGCGGCGAGATGGTCAGTCTGGCGGCGGGGGATGTACTGACATTTCGGGCCGACCAACCCCACAGCTTTCGAGCCAGCGGCGCCAGCACTGCGCTGTTGATTTGCGCCACATTGCCAGCGCCGGTGGCCAGCGCCTGATACCCTGGCGACCATGACTCAACTTCCCAAGCGGGCCGGCGGCCCGCTATCATTCAACCCATGAGCAGCGAAATTCTGAAGCAGCCCGCCCAGTTCCCCGACCATCCAGTGCAGGCCATGCTCAGCGGCCCCGCCGGGCAGTTGGAAGCCAGCTTGGGCGTGGCAGAACCGGCGCCGGCACAGGCCGTGGCGGTGATCTGCCACTCAATCAGCGCTGATCGCGGAACCCTGCACAACAAGGTGGTGCATATGATGGAGCGTTCGCTGCGGGAACTGAGCGCCCACACCATTCGCTTCAATTTTCGCGGCGTGGGCGACAGCGATGGTGAGTTTGACCGCGGCTTTGGTGAATCTGAAGATCTGCTGGCGGTGTGTCAATGGGCCCGTCAGGTGCTGCCAGATCTGCCCCTTTGGATCGCTGGCTATGGCTTTGGCGCTTTCGTCACCGCCCGTTGCGCGCCCAGCATCAGGCCCCAGCAGCTGATCAGCGTCTCCCCCCTGCTGGATCAGTTCGATTTCAGCACCCTGCCCCGGGCCCAATGCCCGTGGCTAATCGTGCAGGGTGATGAGGACGAATGCGTTAATCCCGACAGCGTCTATCAATGGGCCAATGGCCTTGAGGGTGAGACCCAGCTGATATCCATGCTGGACGTCAATCACAGCTATCACCGCCGTCTGATGGACCTGCGGGGGGTATTGAAAAACGGCGTCCGCCGCCAGCTGGACCCTGCTGCCAAATGACTGACAGCCCCAGGGCTCGCTACCAACACGATATCCAACAGCGCGGCTTCACCAGGGATCCAGCTCAAATTCACGCGGTGGAGCAACTTCAGAACCTGTTTGAACAGCTGCAAAAGCCTCGTCGGGCTCCGGGCTGGCTGGGCCGACTGCGAGGGCCCCGACCTGCCGCCAAGGGCCTTTACCTGTGGGGCGGGGTGGGCCGGGGCAAGACCTACCTGATGGACATCTTTTATGAGTGCCTGCAGCGGCCGCAGAAACGTCGCGTCCATTTTCACCGCTTTATGCAGGATGTACACCAACGTTTGCGCCAACATGGCGGTCGCGCCAACCCGTTGGAAGCGGTTTCCGAGGAGCTGCTGGAGCAGGCGACTGTGCTGTGCTTCGATGAATTTTTTGTGGTGGATATCGCTGATGCAATGATCCTGGGCGGGCTACTGCAACACCTGTTTGAAGGTGGCATGGTGTTGGTGGCCACCTCCAATATTGAGCCTGACGGGCTGTATCGCGATGGCCTGCAGCGGGCCAAATTTTTACCGGCCATCAACCTGCTAAACCGTCATACACAGGTCATTAATGTCGATGGTGATACTGATTACCGGTTAAGAATTCTGACCCAGGCTGAGATCTACCATACGCCCCTGAACAGCGCCGCCAGGGCCCGAATGGAGGCTGCTTTGAGGCAGCTGGCGCCGGGGGAAATTAGCTGGCAAAAAGACATCACGATTAATCATCGGCCCGTAGCCACCATCGCCTGCAGTGACGGTATCGTCTGGTGCAGCTTCGCTGAACTGTGCGAAAGCCCGCGCTCCAGCAGCGACTACATCGAGCTATCCCGACGCTTTAACACCCTCATGCTGAGCGATATTCCGGTGCTTGAAGACGGCATGAACGACCCAGCTCGACGCTTTATCAATCTGATCGATGAACTGTATGATCGAAACGTCAATCTGATGGTGTCCGCCGCGGCGTCCCCGGACCAGCTTTATCGCGGCAGCAAGCTGGCCTTTGAATATCAGCGAACCTTAAGTCGCCTGACCGAAATGCAGTCCCAGGAATACCTGGCACGAGAGCACAAACCATGACCGACCGCCTCAACGAGCCCGTTACCATCCACTTAACCGCCGAACAAATTGGCCGCCTGTTCCTGGGACGAGCGCACACGTTTGAACTGATGGAAGGGCCGGTGTCCCAAAGCGCCTTTGAACTGGATGCGGTGGTGGTGGATTCCCCAGACGGCCTCTGCAAACTGGCCTACGCGGAGTGGGAGGAAGACGACCATTCCGACAAGATGCTGGTCTGTGAATACGCCATTGAACTGAAAATTGGTCAAATGCACGCCTACGCCACCTATAGCGCCAGCATTGGTCCAGAGCAGCGCGGCGGCAGCCAGCTGGTGGATCAGGTCAAGCGGGCGGCGGAAAGTGACTTCATGCTGTGTTCCAAGCTACTTGGACGCTCGGTGCGCCGGGACCTGGTCATCGACGACGAAGACGGACCCATCGCCGGCGAAAAGTTTCATTGAGACGGGCCGCCGCCAACCCGAAACACTCAGCGCCTAAAGCTCAAACCTAAGGCCGACAAAAACGCTACGCCCAGGCGCCGCAAAGCCCAAAACCTCCTGGTAGTTGTCGTCCAGCACATTGTCTATTCGCAGATAGGCCTGGATGTTCGGATTCAGCTGATAGGCGCCGTTGAGGTTCAGCAGTGTGTAGCTGTCCAGCCGGGTCTGCTCGGCCACAAAGCTGACAAAAAAATTGCGAAAATCCGTATCCAGCTGGCTGCCGTTGTAAATTAGATTCGCCGATATTCGGGCCCGACCGGCGGCAAAGGTATAGCTGCTGGCAAGGCTGGCGGTGGTTTCTGGCCGACGAACCTCGGGGCCGGTAGGTTCATCAGCGTCCAGATGGGTCAGCTGCGCAGACAGCTGCCAGGGGCCCGTCGGCGCATAGTCAACGGACAACTCCAGGCCGCTTCTTTGGCTGTCTTCGCGGCGGTTGACCGTGGTGGACAGAAAATCCGTCAGATCGAAAAAGGGGGTGATCTCGTCCTCAAGGTCCGCCTCAAACCAGGTCAGATCCACCATTACAGCGCCGTCGGCAAAACCCTGCTGCAGGCCTAGATCCCAGCCAGTGCTGCGCTCCGGCTGCAAAGCCGGGTTGCCTTTGAACTGGCCAGGGGTGAAACCGAACTGCTCAAAAAATGTTGGATTGGTAACGCCGGTCCCAATGCTGGCATGAAGCCGGCTGGCGCTGGCCAGCTGCCAGGCTAGATCTGCGGAAAATGTTGTTACATCATCAAACTGTTGATTGTTGTCGCGGCGCGCCGTTGCGCCAAAAAACCACTGATCGCCGATGGATAGACGGTGCTCCACACCAAAGCCCACCAGATCCCGAGATTGCTCTGGCACCTGGGTCGGGCTGGAGGGCTGGGTATTGCGATAGCGTTCTTCTTCCAGCTGGACAAATACCGTGGTGCGCTGGTCAAACTCATCGGCCCAGTTCCAGGTGCTGCGCGCCCGTACCTGCTGCCGGGACGACTCACTGCCGAAGCCGCTGGCGTCGGTTTGGTTGTCGCTGAACTCCAGACTGAGCCGGTTCACCCATCGCCCCTGAGCCAGGGTCAAGGTGGTGGACAAGCCCAAGGTCAGATCCTCGGTTTTAGTCGCGCTGTCATCATCCACCGGCAATCCCTGCAACGGGCCGCCGGAAAAATCAAAACCATCGGTGTCGGTGTGGCGGTTGCTGAACCGCCCCAGCAGATCGAATCGCAGCGCGTCACTGGCTAAAAATGCCAGCTGACCGGACAGCGTGCGGTTTAGGTCCTGGTCCTGCTCCTGGCCTACCAGCGAGTTGTCAGCGGACAGGTCAAAGGCGGAACTGCGGTAAATCCCGCTCAATCGACCCATCAGCCGGTCACTGCCCCCGGCAACCGACAGAGATGCCTGCTGGGTATCGTTGTCGCCGGCCTCGATACCGCCACTGACGCTCAGCCCCGGAAGCGGACGGCGAGTTTGAATCTGGATCACGCCGGACAGCGCGTTAGAACCATAAAGGCCGCTCTGGGGCCCACGCAGAACTTCAATTCGTTCAATGTCTGCGGCCAGCAGTGAGGAAAAATCAAACTCCCCGCCACCGGCTTCAGAGACCTCAATACCATCAATGAGAACCAACACGTGATTGCCTTCGCCGCCGCGCAGGCGCAGCTGGGTCACACCCCCATAGCCACCTGAACGGCTCACCGCCACACCGGGCACAAAGCGGAATAAATCCGCGGCGTATTCCACCCCCAGGTTTTCAATATCCGTTCGGTCCAGCACCGTTAGCGCGCGACCCAGCTCAATGCTGGCAATGGGCGTGCTGGAACCGGTCACCACCAGTTCTTCCACAGGCTGATCGCCGACATTCTGGCCAGTGGCAGGGGTGGAACAGGCAAAGCCAAATCCCAGCAGCAGCAAAAGTGTAAGGGGCAGGACCCGATGAAAATCCAGGGAGTTATTCATATTCAGCTTCCAGTACAGACCCGGCCGCCCGCGCGGAGGATTGTATTTAGCGACTAAAGCCTCGCTGGATTACCAGCACGGGCGGCCTGACAAAAGGATTGTCGCTACTGAAGAAAGCCAAATTGAGGACCTGAAAATTCAGGCGCTCGAGGTTTTCCCGCCAAAAGACTGTTCCCGGACTCTGGGCGAACGACGTGATGGCAGGTTTCCTGGCTTGCCGATAATCGCTGAATCAGACCGCCTTCCCGGAGCATGAACTCCCGTGGCGTTGTGGTCTGCAGCTATCGACTTACAGTTGCGGGCACAGCCCCGGTATCTAACCGGGTTCCCTTTTAACCGCCCAACGGGCAGCACCATCGAATGCCATCATTGCGGAGGCATGTTTGACTGTCAAGCAGCCAGCCCCAGCAACCTGCTAAAAGCAGCCGCATATCAAAAGG
>CAYGPO010000018.1:5417-50522 GCA_964351665.1 uncultured Gammaproteobacteria bacterium
GCGGTCGGCACAGGGATGTGCCGACATTTTCGGTGACGTTAGGTCACTGAAAATGTAAGGCAGTGGGGAATGACACTCCCGCTGCTCAGATCACACCGTCGCGCTGGTATTGAGCAATGTCTTCCGCTGTTAGCCCCAGCAGCCCCTGGTAGATCTCGTCGTTACTTTGTCCCAGACTTTGCCCCAGCCAGTCCACGGCGCCGGGGGTCTCGGTTAGCCTGGGGACCACATTGGGTATCGCCAGTTCACCCACTCGGGGATCGGCCACCCGCAGGATGTTTTCTCGCGCCGCGTACTGGGGGTCTGCAAAAATCTCATCGATGGCGCTGACCGGTCCACAGGGAACCTGGGCCGCCTCACAGCGATTGATGATGTCAATCTGACTTAGGGACTGGGTCCACTGGGTGACCAAACCATCCACCTGTCCACGGGCACCATCGCGCTGGGCGATAGTGCCAAATTTGCCCGTACCCGCAACTTCGGCAACACCCATTTCGGAGGCCAGGCGGGCGAATATCTTGTCATTGGTGCAGGCAATGGCCACCCAGCGTTGGTCTTTGGTGGGGTAATGGCTGTGGGGACACACGTTAACCGTCGCTGCACCCATCCGCTGGCGGACAAAGCCTTCCCGGTCAAAGGCCGGCGCCAGCTCGTCCAGGATTCGGAAGATGCCTTCATACAGCCCCAGGTCGACCACCTGGCCATCGCCGCTTTGGTCTTTGGCCCGTAGCGCCATCATCACCCCAATAGCCCCATAAAGCCCGGTCATATAGTCTGCCAGGGTGGCAGAGCCTGGCGTCACCGGCGGGCCGTCAGGCTCGCCGGCCAGGAAACTGATCCCGCCAAAGGCATTGGCGATGCGCCCGAATCCCGGCCGACCGGCATAGGGGCCGGTCTGGCCGTAGCCGGTAACCCGCAGCATCACCAGCCCTGGATTAATGGCCTTGAGGGTGTCGTAACCTATACCCCAGCCTTCCAGGGTGCCGGTCTGAAAATTCTCACAAACCACATCACACTCGGCCACCAGCCGCTTGAACAGCTCCTGGCCTTGGCGGGTTTTCAGATTCAGCGTAATGCACTTCTTGTTGCGTGCCTCACTTAGCCACACCAGGGTTTCCCCACATTCGGTTTTAGTGCCGAACTTACGCATGGGCTCACCGCTGCCGGGTAGCTCAATTTTTATCACTTCAGCGCCAAACTCTGCCATCAGGGTGGCGCAGTAAGGCGAGGCGATGTAGGTGGCAATATCCAGCACCCGCAATCCTTCAAGGGGCTTCATGGCGTCGACTCCGTGTAATGTCCGGACATTTTAAAGTAAACTCCGGGACACTTCTTCTTTAGGCGGATTAATTACGTTATGAGTGCCGTTATGAAGCCACTATCTACCGAAACTCCAGACACCGTCGCCGGCCAGCTGGCGACCTTTGCACTGGATCTTCAGCCCAGCGATATTCCTGCCCAGGTGATCACCCATGCCAAACACTGCATCCTGGATGCCTGCGGCATTGCCCTGGCATCGGGCACCTTCGAGTTTGCTGAGCGCGCCATAGCAGGTATCAAAGCGCTGGCTGACACTGAGGGCTCGTTTTCGGTTATTGGCCAATCCTTCACCCTGCCCCTGCGCGATGCGGTGATGCTTAACGGCATACTGGTCCACGGTCTGGATTTTGACGACACTCACGCCGGCAGCATTATTCACTGCACCGCCAGCGCCTGGCCCCTGGCCCTGGCGGCCGGGCTGCGGGCCGGTGCCAGCGGCGCCCAGGTGTTGGCGGCTTACGTGCTGGCAGTGGAAGCGGATGCGCGCATCGGCAATCTGGCCCAGGGCGGGTTTCAGCAGCGCGGCCATCACCCCACCGGCTTGGTTGGTGCGTTTGGTGCAACCCTGGCAGCCGGCCGACTGGCCGGGCTCAACGGGCAACAGCTGACCCGGGCCCAGGGCATCGCCCTCAGCATGGCGGCAGGAAACCTGGAATTTCTATCCGCCGGCGACTGGACCAAACGCCTGCACCCAGGCTGGGCCGGAGTTTGCGGCCTGAGCGCTGCGGCCCTGGCCGGCGCCGACTTTCTCGGCCCGACCACCCCTTATGAGGGGCGCTATTCCCTGTATAACCTGCACCTGGGTGAAGGAAATGGCATCGTGGCTACGGACATGCTGCAGGGGCTGGGGCAGCAGTGGGAACTGCTGGACGTGGGTTTCAAGCCCTACCCGGCCTGCCATTTCAACCATGCTTTTGCCGACTGCGCCATTGCGCTGCGGCAAAGCCATCAGCTAAAGATTGAAGACATCGACAGCGTGTGTGCTCTTATTCACCCCAAACAGGTCAATGTTGTGTGTGAACCCGAGGCGGCGAAACGCCGCCCCACCAGCTCCTACGATGCCCAGTTCAGCCTGCATTATCTGATCGCCGCCAGTCTTGTGCGCGGTCAGTTTACCCTTGCGGAACTGACCCAACAGGCCTATCAGGACCCGGAACTGCTTGCCCTTGCTGACCGGGTCAACTACCGGCTGGATGAAAACTCTACCTATCCGAAACACTACTGCGGCGAGCTGGAAGTCAGGCTGAAAAACGGTCAGCTGTTGAAGCATCGTCAGCCGGTCAATCGAGGCGCCAGGGACAATCCCATCGGCAGCGAAGAAATCACCGAAAAATTCATGGCTAACGCCACCCGTGCGGTCAGCGCCGTCCAGGCCGAGGAAATCGCTGAAGCCATCAGCCAGCTGGATAAGGCCAATGACCTGAGCACTGTGAATAACGTATTGAGGGCCCGCTAATGTTGATGTCCGCAGAACAGTATCGAGAAAGCCTGCGCAGCTATACGCCGCGGGTCTACTGCCAGGGTGAACGGGTAGAAAGTGTTGCCGATGATCCCCGCCTGGCCCCGGGCATCGCCGCCGTAGGCGTCACCTACGACCTGGCCCTGGACCCTAAAGCCCAGGAACTGATGCTGGCCACCCAGGCCACATCGGGCAAAACCGTCAACCGGATGCTGCATATCAACCGGCACGGTGAAGATCTTCTGAGCAAACTGGAAGCGGTGCGACTGGTATGCCGGGAAAGCGGCTGCGCCCAGCGCTATTTAACCCACGACGCACTCAACGCCCTGTACCAGGCCACCTGGGCCATGGATGCTGACGGCAACCAGGGCCGCCACCAGCGGTTCTTAGAATACCTGCACCAGGTGCAGGACCAGGATCTGACCCTTGGGGTTGCCATGACCGACGGCAAAGGCGACCGCCGGCTGCACCCCCATGCCCAGGAACACCAGGGCAGCTACGTGCGGGTGGTTGAACGGCGCGCTGATGGCGTGGTGATTTCCGGCGCCAAGGCCATCATCACCGGCGCACCCTATATGCATGAGCTGCTGGTAATGCCCTGCCGCACCATGGCCGAGGCGGATCAGGATTTTGCCCTGTGTTGTGCGGTGCCGGTGGATGCTGACGGCCTGACCCTGATCACACGGCCGGCGGGCAGACCCGGCGAAGCGGCGGCCAAATTCAGCGCTAAATACGGCCAGGCCACCGCAGTGGCGATCTTCGATAAGGTCTTTGTGCCCGACGCCAAGGTCTTTGTTGATGGCCAGTGGCAGCATACCGAACACCTGGTGACCTCCTACGCCGCCCACCACCGGCACAGCTGCATCGGCGCCCGGGCCGGCTTTGGCGATCTGTTAATTGGCGCCGGCGTGCTGATGGCCCAGGCCAACGGCCTTGAGCCCTCCAGCGTCCAGCATATCCGGGAAGACTTGGTTGAGCTGATCAAAATTGTTGAGGGCTTTTTTGCCTGCGGCGTAGCCTCGTCGGTTTACGGCATCGAAGATCCGGCGGGCAACTGGCAGCCGGAGCCCATTTACGCCAACATCGGCAAGCTCCTGCTGGCCACCCAGATTTATGACATGCAGCGCCTGGCCCACGACGTGGCCGGGGGCCTGATTGTGGCTCTGCCGGGGCCGGAAGAAGACCACAACCCCCACGTGGCCGGAGATCTGGATACGCTGCTGCGGGGCCGGGCAGACGTTCCCTACACCCAGCGCATGGACGTGGCCCGAATGATCCAGGATTTGACCGCCTCAGATACCGGCGGCTGGTACTCGGTGATAAGCCTGCACGGCGGCGGTTCGCCCCAGGCCATGAAACGGGAAATCTATCGCAACTACCCCCTGCAAGAACGGCAGCGATTGGTTGAACGACTGTTGGACCGGGGTGTTGCCGCCGAGGCAGAAAGCGGCGCGCTAAAACGCAACAAGCAGGCGGGGCAGTGCTGCCCCACCGGCTGTCGCGCCAGCACCGAGTCCACAGACCCCACGCCTTAACCCTTGCCCCAGAGCTTCTGCCACCAGGACTTCTTGGCTGCCCCGGACCAGCCCTTGAATGAGTCTGCACTCATGCCCGCCTTGGACATGAGATTCCTGTTACTGGTCTCTCAGGAGAGTGTTCCGATGCCAACAGGGTTGGGTAGACTCCCGGTTAATTCTGGCCCGGTGGGTTTTAGCCCATGGGCAGAGTTACCGTCAGTTCGCCGGACTCGGGTTCAGGCCGAGGTGCAGCCAGCAGGAGCGCCAGGGAGTCAATTCCATGCCGGGCTAATCGCCGGACTGCACTGCATGGAAGACCTGATTGAGACAGCCAGGCGCAGCCACGCATTGGGCTGTGAGCTGGGCGAGGTCGGCCCGACTCACAGCGGCGGTGGCCATCTCATCAGGGGATAACACCGCTCGCCCGCTGGCCGGGGTGCCGCCACGCAACAGCTGCCAGTGACGGATAATGGTATAGCCAACGCCGCTGTCTATCACCGCCTGCTCACCGGCGGACTTGGCATCAAACAGGCGTTTTGTGCGGGCGGACAATGGCTGTCCCAGCAACACCACACTGTCCCTAGCGCCCACCGAGCCATGCAGAATGAGTTGAGAAACGCCGTAGGCGGCGCTGGCCTTGGCAATGTTGCTGGCGCTGTCACGATAAAACTCAACCCCTGCTTGGCCCCGGCCTAAGGCGTCAATAACCACCGAGGGCTTGGCCGAGGCAATACCAGCAGCAACTGTGTCCAACGCCAGCACGTCACCGGTCACGTAATCCACGGCCAAACCGTTGAGTCTTTTCCGGTTCGACTTGGGTCGAGCAAACACCCAAACATGGTGCCCGGCAGCAGACAATTCTTTTACCACCGCGGAGCCCAGTTGGCCCGTGCCACCAAACACCAGGACTGTTTTTGCCAGGTCCTTTTGCGCAGCTGGAGCAGGCCCGGTTTGGGCGGCTGCAGGCATCAGGATCAGCCACAATGAAGCCACTGCTAAAGCGATCAGATTTTTCATCCAGCCATGATCACCCTATCCAGGGCCATTCTCAAGACCTGCCCTGGGAGTCGGCCCCGGTTACAATGCCGATTCCAAATCCACCGCCCCGCAGCAGGAAAATCTGGACATGAAACAACCCTACGACCTGATCTTAATGGGCGCCACGGGATTCACCGGTGCCCTGGTGGCCGAGTATTTGTTGGGCCAATATGGGGTAGACCAGGAATTGACCTGGGCCATTGCCGGGCGCAGCGAGGAAAAGCTGGCGGAACTGAAACTAGCCCTGGGGGCGGCCGCCAAATCCCTGCCAACGGTGGTGGCCAACAGCACCGACCGGGACTCCATGGACGCGCTTTGCCAGACCACCCGGGTGGTCTGTTCAACCGTTGGGCCCTATGCCAAATTTGGCTCAGAGCTGGTGGCCGCCTGCGCAGCGGGCGGCACCCACTACTGCGATCTGACCGGCGAGCCCCAGTGGATACGGCGGATGATCAACGCCCACCAGGACAACGCCAGCAACAGCGGCGCCCGAATTGTTAACTCCTGCGGCTTTGACTCTATCCCCTCGGATATGGGCGTGTATTTTCTGCAGCGCCAAGCAACTGAGCGGTTTGGATCACCCTGCGACCAGGTCAAAACCCGGCTTAAGGCCGCCAGTGGCGGGGCCAGCGGCGGCACCGCCGCCAGCCTGATCCAGGCGGTGAAAGAAGCCCGAGCCGATCGAGATACCGCCCGCGCCCTGGTTAATCCTTACAGCCTTTATCCCACTGATGAAGAACGCGGCTCAGACGGCCGCGACCAAAACGGCTTGAAGTATGATCCCGACGTACCCGGCTGGACCGGCCCCTTTGTGATGGCCGGCATCAACACCAAGATCGTACGCCGGGGCAACGCCGTTGCTGGGTTTCCCTATGGACGGGGTTTCCGCTACGACGAAGCGGTTTTGGTGGGCCAGGGAGCGGCCGGCTGGATCAAAGGCGCCGCGCTATCGGCAGGGATGGGTGGGCTGATGCTAGGTGCCGCCATTGCCCCATCCCGCTGGCTGCTGGAAAAGTTTATCTTGCCAGAACCGGGCCAAGGACCCTCAGAGAGCGAGCGCATCAAGGGGTTTTTCAATTTTCTGCTGATTGGTAAGAACAACGACAAGGTGAAAATTCGGGTGAAGGTCACCGGCGATCGGGATCCGGGCTACGGTTCAACCTGCAAAATGCTGGGCGAGTCTGCGGTGTGTCTGGCCAAGGACGAACTACAGTGCGAGGGCGGACTATGGACCCCTGCCTCAGCCATGGGCGATGCGCTGCTGCAGCGATTGGTGGCCCACGCCGGTCTGGGGTTTGAAGTTCTGAAAGATTAGCCCGCCGGCGGCCCCGCGGCTAATCCCAGCCGGCCTGTTTCAGCCGACCCGAGCCGGCTCTGGAGACCGGCACCACCTGGCCGTTGGTCAGGGTGATTTGATGCCGACGATTTTGCCGTTCAATGGCCAAAACGGCCTCCCGGGCCACCCACCAGGAACGATGAACCATCAGCCCGTCACTGGCCGCCAACATGGCTACGGCATCCCCCAGCGCATCTGGACCAGATGATGGCCGGGCTTCAGCCGCACCAACACATAGTGATCTTCCGCCTTCAGGGCTAACACAGGCTCGTTGCGTTGGGCCAGGGGCAGGCGATCGCGCAACGGTTGATCCGCCGGCGGCAGTTCCAACAACGTGGCCTTCATGCTGTTTTCCCTGGCCTGGCTCACCACCACCGCCATGGCCGTAATTAGTTTGCTTAGGGGCAATATTGCGGCCCACCAGCTGTGGATGAAGCGCTCTTATGCGGTCACTTTCGGCGCGGTCACCTTTCGCCTGGAGCTGGGGCTATTGATTGGCGTGGCAGGCCTGAGCTTCTCTGATGCCTATAAAATTGTGCCCTGGTCCAGCTGGGTGCTGAATCTGCTGGCGGTGGACTGGATTCCGGCCTTTCGAAAATTCCACCCACCCAAGAAGTCTGCGCCGCCGTTCAGCGTGAGGTGAGAAGGGGCGATACAATGGCGCGATGAAAATACTGGTATTGGGAGGCAAGGGGTTTATTGGCCGCCATGCGGTGGCGGCTCTCCAGCAGCAGGGCCTTCACCCGGTAATTGGCAGTCGAAAAGCGGCCAACGACCCAGCCCAGCGGAAAGTGGTTTTTCACCAAATGACCACTGCCAAGGATTGGACGGATATTGCCAGGGAGTTCGACGTAGTGCTCAACTGCGTCGGAATACTCAGACAGGTGGGGCCGTCAACCTATGATCGAGTCCACCACCTGGCCCCCGCAGCCCTGGCCACAGCCTGCCGCGAACAGGACACGCGTTTTATTCACCTATCCGCGCTGGGCCTTGAAGACGGCGACCGCAGCCGCTTCCTAACCTCAAAGCTGCGAGGAGAGCGAGCCATAGCCAAAGCGGGCGGAAACTGGATTGTCGTCAGACCTTCGCTGCTAGATGGCGAAGGCGGCTACGGCGCTGCGTGGCTGCGGGGCGTTGCCAAGCTGCCGGTTTTTGCCGCGCCCATGGACGCCAAAGGTCAGATTGCAGCGCTGATGGCGACAGACCTGGGGATTGCCCTTTATCGGCTGTGTGTGGACGATACCCAGCAACTCAGACTTGAGCAGAGTCGGATCTTTGAGCTGGGCGGAGAACAGTCGTTTGGCTTCGTGGCCTACATCAAGGGCCTGCGGCGGCGCTGTGGAAAGTCCCAGAATCTGGCGATCCCCATACCTGGGATAGTGGCCAGACTGGGGGCACATGTGTGCGACCTGCTGCACATCACGCCCTTTTCCTTTGGCCACTGGGAGCTGTTACGTAAAGACAACGTTCCCCAGATCAATCGCCTGCCCGAACTGCTGGGAAGACCCGCCACGCCAGTCATCACAAACCCCTGAAAACACCATACTCGTAGGCGCCCCAAAAAAAAGGCCCGCTGCTGCGGGCCTTTTCCAAACATACCAAGATGTTTTTTACTGGGTAACCCAGCCGATATCCTGCATCAGGAAAATCGTCAGATCGAAGTCCAGGGTCGGTACCAGGTCATCGCTGATGAAGGGTTCCATCAACAGATTCGGTGACGCCGACGTATCCCAATGGGAGTTGGACGAACCCGGAGCAAATACTGCCGGAGCGTACAGTCTGACCTGACCATCGGTGTTTGAGCCAGCCTGGAAGTTACTGTCAAGACGCAGGGTACCAATAATATCGCCGGCAACCGCAGCCTTGAAAATCTCTCCGTCATCAAAGCTCACGCCCACCGAAGGAATGGTCACGGCCGGATCAGCGCCACCCATGGGCGGCAGACCCGAAGGCTGATTGTTCACCACAATGACGCCTTTAGCGCCGGCATTTTGCGCGTTGATGGATTTTGTCGTAAAGGCACAACCACCGCGGTCGATCAGGGCAATCTTGTCCTGCACGTCGCTGATGATCGGCTCACAGCCGTCGCTGCCAACGCCAACACCATCGTCAGTCAAAGCCATTTGGGTGGTCAGACTGCCGGATTCTGCCAGAGGCTCACCGAAGGTTGCTTGCTGAGCTTCGTAGCGTCCCCGCGCTTCCTTCGGCTTGTTCACCCGAATGGTTGGGCGGGCCGACAAAACGCTAGGGGCTGCAGCGGTTACCGCCGGACCTGCCCAAACCACGTTGCCAGAGTTGGTTTGTGAAACAAACCGGTCAGCATCACTCAGGTTGTCCCAGGTGTCGCCAAAGGTGGTGTCCAGTACGTTGCGGGTATAGGAATCAGCCCGACCAATAAACAGCGTACCGTCGTTGCCAACCAGCTCAAGGAAACCCAGGCCATGGCCAAATTCGTGCATCACAACTGACAGCAAATCAATCTCTGTTTGGATGTCATTGTTGTGATCAAACCCGTTGTACCAGTCCTGGCCGGTAAGACAGTCAGGATTGACCCCAATATCGCCGTTAAAGCGGGCTCTCATATCGAAGCCTATTGGGTTCAAGTCTTCGCCCGCCAGCGAGTCAGCCAGCGCACCCACGTACCAGGTGTCGGCCAGCGGTGCGCCGGGAAAATCGGCAAACACTGACAGCGGGCCAGCGGAACCCAACACAGCACTCGTGGGTGAACAGGTCAGCGGCGAGAATTCTGCAATCAGAAAGATAGGCTCGACACTTTCGAGTTGTTCGCCCCAGGCTTGAGAGGCCACGGCGAAGATGTTTAGACGTTGCTCACCAAGGGTTGTACCTGGATTACCACCCACCGGATCAACCGGGGTTGGATCATTGAAGCCGACACCCGGCGGATCAAAATTCACCACCACGATGTCGGCGGCAAAGGCGGCTGGCGCCAACGCCAGGGAAGCAGACATTCCTAAGGTTTTGAGTAGATTCTTAGTCATTTTAGTGGGTATCTCCGTGATCAGCTTCCGTATCAATCTCGGTCAGGCTTTCCTGGTGCCGGAGGGTGCGCTTGCCGTTTTCATCGATCACCATAACCAGATGCATATGGAGTTCTTCAGGCACGTCGGCCATGATGGTGCCGTTTTTCCGCTGCACCTCCTGGACGTTCAACGAGCGTGTCGAATTTCTGGCAAATTCGGCAGCGCTGATCACTTTGACACGGGACTGAGGTGAGCTGTCATCCGGGCCGATCTTCAGGCCGGTGGCAGGGTCGATCATGATCTGGGACTGGGCAGACATGCTAGGCAGCTGCGGCTCCGCGCTGCGATCTTGAGCCATGATTGAGGGTGATATGGCGAGCACTGCTGCGCCCACGCCTGGTAACAGAAAGTTCCAAGTCTTTCTCATTAAAAAGCCTCCAAAATTACTAGTGATGGGCATTCCGCGCCCGACGGGATGCGTGTCCAGTTTCTGCGAGCCTGTACCGACCCTCCCCTCAGAACCATCGCCGCAGGGAGAGCCTAGATGGATCCGGGAAAAATCGCAACACAAAGTTACAATTGGGCATTGCTACCGGCTTGGAAGCGGGGTTTGCGCATCTTTGGTGCCGGTTTCCAGTGCTGGGACTGTCTACTTTGGCGCCAACGCAAACAGCAGGTTTAGCCGCTGGACAGACTGGCAGGAGACTGGCACCAGGCCGGCAGAGAGCCGGCAGCAGCGAAATAGCCGGCACTATTCATACGGGTTGCTGCCAACCTGGCAACCCCCCCGCATCTTCAAGATCTTTAGTGGTAAGCCCAAACGCCTGTGGCTGAAAGCGTATTGCCGCCAATCAGCGCCGGACGCGATTGTATATCATGCTCTTACCCCACCACTGAGCTGAGGCTAGTGCGACCATGCGCCTGATCTTTTTTCTCATCGCCGCCGCGGGCTGCGGCTCCGGGTTTGCCCAGACCGTCCTGTTCGACAATGTTGCCGTAATCAGCATGGCGATGGAGGAATTACAAAGGGCGCGGGACGTGCTGATCGTGGATGGAAAGATATCCCGCATCGACGACTCCATTGAGCCTCCTCCCCAGGCCCTTGTGGTGGACGGCAGCCAACGATTCCTGATGCCCGGCCTGGCTGAAATGCACGCCCACATCCCACCCACCACCCAGCCCGACCAGGTCCACCAGGTTCTGACCCTGTATCTGGCCAACGGCATTACTACCGTCCGCGGCATGCTGGGCGAACCGGGCCATCTGCAGCTGCGACAAGCCCAGCAACAAGGCACCCTGCTGGGGCCCAGAATTTACACCGCCAGCCCTTCTCTTAATGGCAACAGCGTTGCCTCAGCCGCCGATGGTCGGGCCAAAGTCAGAGAGTTTCACAAGGCCGGCTATGATCTGCTGAAGATCCATCCAGGCCTGTCCCAGGAGGAATATTCCGCCATCGCCAGTGAGGCTCGGTCCCTGCAGATGGATTTTGCCGGCCATGTGCCGGCTGCGGTGGGCGCCTGGCGGGTGGTCGGGGCCGGACAAACCAGCGTAGACCACATGGATGGGCTGGTAGAAGCGTTGGTGTCACCGGAGCGCCTGGAGCGGCTGCCGCCGAGTTTCTTCAACTACCTGGCAGCACCCCACGCCCGGTTCAATCAGATCCCCATCCTGCTGGCCGCGCTGCGCGCAAAGCGGGTCTGGGTAGTGCCCACCCAGTCCCTGATGCAGCGATTTTCAGGCCTGCAATCCCTGCCGGCAATGAAGACTGATCCAGCGCTCAAATATGTCTCCAGGGCAACCCGGGGCAGCTGGGAGAAAGCCGTCGCCCAGGCCCTGGCAGATCCCAACTACAACCCCGCGGCAGCCCGTGAGTTCCTGAAGCTCAGGGGCCAGCTGATAAAAGCCATCAATGACCAGGGCCACGGCCTGCTGTTGGGCTCGGATGCGCCCCAGGTTTTTCAAGTGGCGGGGTTTTCCATTCACGATGAGCTGATTGCCTATGAACAGGCTGGCCTGTCGCCCTACCAGGCGCTGGCAACGGGTACTACAAACGTTGCCCGGTACTTCGGCCTTGAGAGCAGCCGGGGCAAGGTACTTGAAGGATTTGATGCGGACCTGGTCCTGCTCAACGCCAACCCCTTGGAATGGGTGGGCAATACGGCAAAGGTTGAAGGGGTGATGGTGGCAGGTCGCTGGTACGACCAGCAGTGGCGGTCCGACGCACTGGGGGCCATCGCTGAGGCCAATCTATAGCCCAAAGCAAACAAATGTCGCTGATCCAGAAAATGTGTTGCAGGCCGCAGCCCCAACCCGGGCCTTGTTAGATCATTGTCGACATCAAATCACTGGTAACTAAGGATGAGTACTGCAATACGCTACATCGCTCTGGGCAGCGCATTTTTGGCCCTGACCGGCGCCACAATTATTCACACCGTTCCCCAGGTTGAGGCGGATGTGCTCCGTCAAACCAGCCAGGTGACTGAAAATGTTAAAAACATGGCCGTGACCGTCAATGGGCGAGACGTGCAGCTGCTGGGCCGACTGCGCACCGCGCACCCGGATCAGATAACGCCAGCGGTGCTTGACCTGATCAAAGCATTGGACGATTTACCCGCGGTCAACCGCGTTGACGCTGCCGTGGATCTACTCAATGCCGACCATAGCTTCAAATCCAATGCTGCCGAGCCAGCCACCGTTATAAGGACATAGCGATGTTATATCTTGCCGGACAAATCACCCTTTCACTGTTTGCCGCTGCCCTGCTGGGCGCCATGGTGGGCTGGACCCTGCGTGACGATGTGGCTAAGAGAGCTGCGGTTAACAGCAATCCCACGAGCACGCATTCATAAGCTCAGACTATCCGAGCCGCCCAGCGGCGGCTCGAACCTCAGACTTACTGACCCCCAATCGATCAAGGGTCTAGGATCCAATTAAGGACGAGTTAAGGTAAAGCTGTAATTACCGCTGCCGGAATAAGAATAGATCCGCCAGTAGTAATAACCCGTCGCCCCAGCGTAGCTGATCGTTTCATTGGACCCGGACAGTTGAGATACCGCCACCCGGCTCCAGCGGCCTGTCCAGCGATACAGGGCCAGGTCAAAATCAGCATTGGCAGGCCCAACGAGGGTGCCCACATGCTGTCCAGCTGGACTCTGATAATAAGTCCCATCGGGTTGTATATCCCTGTCGTTGCGACCGGATAAGCTTCCACTGTAGGTATCGCCGCCACCGCCCGGTGGGCTGGTGTCTGGGTCCAGCCACTCCTCAACGCGATTGAAATAGCCGGCCAAGGCGCCGTCCACGGTCGCGTTGCGATTGTCACAGGCAGCCGAGGGGTTCGGGCCACAACCGCCGGATAGCTGACCCACAACCTGGCCCGCTGCGTTCAACACCGGCGAACCGCTGGAACCCCCTTCCGTTGCACCCACCGCATCGGTGGAGTAGATCCAGCTGCCCCGGGGCCAGGATCCGCAGGTGCCGATGGAGGTGCTGACATCATGCCGGGAATAGGCCTGGGGCGCCCCTTTTGGGTGACTGATCCGAAACAGGTCCTGGCCATTGCTGTTGGCCACCGGCGAGGCTGACCAACCCAGAAACGTGGTGCCCGAGGGCGCGTTTTGATTCAGCCTCAGCAGCGTGTAGTCACCGGTTACACTGGTGCTGAGCAGGGTTGCGCCGTTGGTCCTGGGCACCGCCCCGTTGGGGTTGTAACAACTGCCGCCGCAGGCACTGGCAAATTGCCAGAATGCCTCCATGCTGCCGGCCTCGGCATTGGTGCTCAAGCAATGATTGGCGGTGAGAAACAGCGGCGTCTGGCTGGAACTATCGGTATCGTTGATCAGCCCGCCGCTGCAGATAAACGAGCTGCCGCCGCTGATGAACTGGATGTGGGCCACACCATCTTTGGTGTTGTCCATTTGCGCCCAGTCAGAGTTGTCATAACAGCCGCCGTTTTCCACACAGGACTCGTTAAATCCGCAGAACGCTTTTTCAGCGCTGGGGTTGAGAGCCCCGGCGACCTGAAACCTAGGTCCAATGTGGGCCACCCGGGCGATGGTGAAATTAATCGGATTTTGGCTGGGAAACGCGGCTTTACCCTCCATAGACAAACGCACAAAGGCCTGGTCGCCGCTGATGGTATGGGTCCAGAACTCACCAGTCTTATTGATTCCGTCCAGGGTGTAAGGGCCATAGGCCTCACCGCGCAAATTGTAGATTGCCAGCGACGCCCCTACCGGCAGATGCACATTGGTTAGATTAAGCCGCAGGGCAGTGGCGCCCGGTGATGAGACTCCCGCCGTCCAGGCAGGGCCTGCAGCTCCAAGTTTGATCACGCCCCCAGCCAGCGGACCGCCGGCCTTAATCGCGGCGCCGGAAAACACCCCCAGGTCTACGGCGTGATCAAGCTCGCGAACCTTGCCAGACTCCAGAGCTCTGGGCGCGGCCTGCAGCTGGTCACAGGCAATCACACATTCCGCCTCGCCAATATCCACCTGATCCTGGTGGGACAGACTGACCTGCATCATTTGATCAATGCCGATATCAGGGTGATTGGCAATCAACTCATCGAACAGTGAGGTTTGCAGAGCTTTCGGGTCTTGCCCGCTATCAAGAGCAGGTTCGGTGAAGGTTTCCGGCAGCTGAGCAAAGGCGGAGCTGGCGGCCAGTAGTGCAGCGATAAATAGGCTTAGTTTCATGAATTTCCCCGGTGAATTGGGGCGGCGCCCGGCAGGACGCAGCACCCGTTCTGTGCGCCGTCCATGAGCTGATGTGATCCTTGGGATCGGGCTATGCCCGATCAGTCTCCAATTATACGGAAAAAGTCACGACTAACCGCTAAGCCGGTCACACAAAGGGGGAAATTTATCTGCTAGCCGCCACCAGCCGGCTCATCGGCATGCCTCTGAACCAGGGTAAGAATGTCATACAGGGCAACGGCTTCATTGTGCTGATTGGTCACCTCCACCGCCCAACGAACCACTCCCTGGGGCACATCATCGGGCTCCCGTAGCTCCTTTTTAATTTTTTGTTTGACGGTAATTTTCACCTGGATGGTGTCGCCAATCCCCACCGGTTCAATGAAGCGCAGATTGTCCAGCCCGTAGTTAGCCAGCACCGGTCCCGGTGCGGGATCGACAAACATGCCCGCGGCGGCAGAAACGACAAAATAGCCATGGGCCACCCGGCGACCAAAAATGGGTGATGCCTTAGCGGCAGCGTCGTCGAAATGGGCATAAAAATGATCGCCGGAAAGACAGCCAAAGTTAACAATATCTGCTTCCGTCACGGTGCGACGGTGGGTGGTCAAAGACTCGCCAATAGCCAGTTCATCAAAATACTTTCGGAACGGATGAACCGGATCGCTGCTGACCTTGGCACCGGGCACATACTCGTTGGTGATGCGCATTAAGGTGGTGGGAGACCCCTGCAGAGCGGTGCGCTGCAGATAGTGCTTAACCGCTCTGGCGCCGCCCAGCTCCTCGCCACCGCCAGCCCGACCCGGCCCGCCGTGGACCAGAGACGGCATGGGTGAGCCGTGACCGGTGGAAGCCGCAGCACATTCCCGGTTAATGACCAGCATCCGACCATGATGGGCGGCGGTTCCGAGAATCAGCTCCCGGGCCTCCTTATCATCATAGGTAAACACCGAGCCCACCAGGGAGCCACGGCCCCGGCGGGCAATTTCAATCGCCTGGGGCAGGCCGTCATAGGGCATCAAGGTGCTGACCGGGCCAAAGGGCTCGATGGCGTGGGGGCCTTCCAGGGTATCTAAGGGGTTGGGGCAGGCCAGCAGAGTGGCGGGAAAGAAGGCGCCGGCGGTCGCATCAGCGTCGCGCACCGCAAACTCCCGCTGGCCGCCGTGCAGCACCTCACAACCCTGAGCGGTGAGCGCCTCCACGGCAGACCACACATCGTTGCGCTGATCATTGCCCACCAGCGGCCCCATCCGCACACCCTCAGCAGCGGGGTTGCCCAGCACCGCTTTATCAAGGCGGGTGGCCAGGGCGGCGTGCACCGCCTGCAGCCGGTTTGCCGGCACGATGGCGCGACGGATCGCGGTGCATTTCTGGCCAGCCTTAACGGTCATTTCCCGGGCGACCTCTTTAATAAACAGGTCGAATTCTGCCGAGCCAGGCTCAACGGTCTGGCCCAGGGTGCAGCAGTTCAGGGAATCGGCTTCCATATTAAAGGGAATAGACCGAGCCAAAATATTCGGATGGGCGCGCAGCTTTACGCCGGTGCTGGCAGAACCCGTAAAGGTCACCACGTCCTGCTCCTGCAGATGATCCAGCAGGTCGCCGGTGCTGCCGCTGATCAGCTGTATGGCGCCCTCAGGCAAAATGCCGGAGGCCACGATTTCCCGCACCATGGCCTCGGTGAGATACGAGGTCACCGTGGCCGGTTTCACCACCACCGGCATGCCGGCGGCCAGTGAGGGTGCAATTTTTTCCAGCATGCCCCAGCACGGAAAATTGAAGGCATTGATATGCACAGCCACACCTTCCCGGGGGCTGAGCATGTGGCGGCCTACAAAACTGCCGTCCTGGGACAGAGCCTCCACCGGACCTTCAACCATCACTGTGTCGTTGGGAAACTCACGACGGACGATGGACGAATAGGCGAACAGCGTGCCGATACCACCCTCAATGTCGACCCAGCCGTCGGCCCGGGTCGCGCCGGTCCAGGATGACACCTGATAAAAGGTCTCCTTATGCTCCAGCAGATGCTTGGCCAGAGCCTTTAGCGCCAGAGCCCGATCATGGAAGGTCATGCGGCGAAGGTTTGCGCCTCCGGTGTCCCGGGCGTAACGCACCACCTGGGCAAAATCGATCCCCCTGGAGGACACCTGGGCCACCGGTTTTCCGGTGACCGCGTTGTGAACCGTGACCCCTTCATCGTCACCAAGGTGCCAGCCCCCGGTTACATAGCTTGCTAATTTCATTCGGCCTGACTCCTTAATCTGGCTTGAACTGATAACGGGAAATGTCCATTCGGGGCCGATCAGCCTCAACTTCTGTCAGGGGCTGGACCTCGGTAAGTTCTGTCAGTGACAGCCGTGCCAGCCCCTGATACTCAGCGGTGCCGGCAGATTTCCAATTCCTCTCCTGGTCGGTCAGCTCCCGCACCACCCGAGCCGGAGTTCCCAGGGCCAGGTGGCCCGCTGGCAGGTGGAACTTTGCCGGCACAAAACTACAGGCGCCAACAAAAGCGCCGCTGCCAATCAGCGCTTCATCCATCACCACCGCATTCATGCCCACCAGGGCATCTTCAGCCACCGTGCAGCCATGCAGCACCGCGCCATGGCCGATGTGGCCGTTGCGTTCTATGCATACATCCCGGTCGGGAAAAGCGTGCATGACGCAGGTGTCCTGCACATTGCTGCCAGGGCCAACAATGACCCGGCCAAAATCCCCTCGCAGGCTGGCACAGGGTCCAACGTAGGCTCCTGCGGCCACCTGTACATCGCCGATCAGCACCGCTGTGGGGTGCACAAAGGCGCTGGGGTGAACCACCGGGGTCAGGCCATTGAATCGATAGATGGGCATTCAATCAGCCCGTTGTTTGGGATCGGTCATTGCACATTGCCATCAACATCGATGAACTCAATCTCACCCAGCTCCAGCTCAGCGATGCCGGCCTCAATTTTCTCTCGATCCCCTACCACGACCCAAAGCATCTGATCCGGCGTGATGGTGTTGCGCGCCGCCGCGGTGACCTGTTCATCGGACAGGCCTCGAACCTGATTTGCATAGGTATCCCAGTAATCGTCAGGCAGGCCGAATCTGACCATCTCAGCCAGAGAGTTGGAGACCGCACTGGCGGTTTCCCAACGACCAGCCAGGGTCAGGCTGTTTTTGTCTCTGGCCCGGGCAGTTTCTTCCGCTGAGGGTGGACGCTCACCTCCAATAGCTGACACCTCGCTGTAAATTTCCGCCATGGACTCGGCGGTCTTATCGGTCTGCACCGGCGCATAGGTGAGAAATGGGCGCTGACCCCGGGCATCAATTACGGTACTGCGCACGCCGTAAGACCAGTGTTTGTCCTCCCGCAGGTTCATGTTCAGACGGGCATTAAAGCTCCCCCCCAGAACTTCATTCATCGCCTCAATAGCGATTTCCTCGGCGTTGTTTTTAGCCGGCGCGATGTGGCCGGCAAAAATCATTGACTGCTCTGAGTCCGGCCGATCGACGATGTAGACCTTCGAACGAGCCTTGGGGGTAACAAAGTCGATGTTTTTCAGCGGCACATCACCGGCCCGCCAGTTCTTAAATCGAGCCTCAAGCTTGGGCTGGATTTCCTCAAAGGTGGTATCACCCACAACCACCAGGGTGGCGTTATTGGGTTTGAACCAAGTGCTGTGAAAGGCCTTCAGTTCAGCGCTGGTCAGCGCATTCACCGTGTCCTCATAGCCACTGCCGGAAAACGGCAGTCCGTAGGCATGATCGCCGCCGTACAGCAGCTTGGGGAAGATCCGCAGCGCCATGCTCATGGGCCGAACCTTCTCCTGGGCAATATCCGCCAGCTGCAGCTGGCGCAGGCGATCAAGCTCATTGCTGGGAAACGACGGGTTCATCACCACATCGGCAAAAATATCCAGGGTTTGGTCCAGGTTCTCTTTCAAGGCGGAGACCCTGACGTTTGAGATATCCAGATTGGAACCGCTGGATAGATCGGCCCCCAGGTCGTTCAGCTCATCGCTAATCTGCAGCGCCGAGCGGTTACTGGTGCCTTCATCCAGCATGGACATGGTTAAACTGGCTGTGCCCGGAGACGCCAGCTGGTCGGCGGCATAACCGGCGTTGATCATCAGATTCAGGTTAACCACCGGCACCGCGCTGCGCTGGGCCACGATCACCTTCAGACCGTTGGAAAGTTCATGCCGAACGAAGTTATCGAAGTCCACCTCTGGGGGCTCGCCGACCTCGGGCAACTGACTTCGATCAACGCTGTTGTCGGCCACTGAATACTCGTCAAAGGGCAGCACGTCCATCACGTATTGGCCGCCCGCCATCCATCGATTGGCAGCGCTCTTGAGCATGCTGCGGGTTGCCTGCTGCCAGCGCTCAAGGGTGACCTTATAAGCCCCAGGGTCCCCCAGATAAACGTCATTCCTGGCCAGAATATCGGATTTCCCGCCGAACCCGCCGACCCGTTCCATGCCCCGGATGAAGCTGGCTTTGCGGGTAGTTCGAATTCTGTCGAGCTCCTGCTGGGTTGGGCCCTGTTTTAAAAATCGGCCAATCTCTTCATCGATAGCAGCGTCGATAACGGCCAGGTCCTGGCCAGGCAGGGCGGTGGCAACCACGCCAAAAATCCCGGCGATTTCCAGCGGCAGAGTAAACGCGGTGACATCGGAGGCAATCTGCTCGTCGTACACCAAGCGCTTGTAAAGACGAGAGGTTTTTCCATCACTCAAAATGCCGGATACCAGATCCAGGTGATTGGCATCCAGATGGCCGATTTCCGGCATCATCCAGATTTTGTAAGTTCGTGCCTGGGGCACCCGATCTTGCATCACCTGACGGTGGGTACCCTTGAGTTCAGGTATCCAGACGTCCTGCCGGATCAGGGGCGGACCGGCGGGAATGTAGCCGAAATAGTGCTCAACCCTTTCCTTCACCGTCGCGGGATCAACGTCGCCAGCAACCACAATGGTGGCGTTAGCGGCGCCGTAATACTGCTTAAACCAGTCATGCACATCATCGATGGAAGCCGCTTCCAGGTCTTCCATGTAGCCAATCACTGACCAGGAGTAGGGGTGGCCCTTGGGAAAAATGTTTTTGAAGGCATTGATAAAGACTTTTCCGTAAGGCTGATTTTCCCCCTGTCGTTTCTCGTTTTGTACCACCCCACGCTGCTCGTCCAGTCGTTCCTGATCGATCACTCCCAGCAAATGACCCATGCGGTCCGACTCCATCCACAGGGCCATATCCAGGGCATTTTTAGGCACCACCTGGAAATAGTTTGTGCGGTCAAAGTTGGTGGTGCCATTCATGCCGGTGGCGCCCACCCGGTCAAAGGGTTTGAAGTATTCGTCGTTATAGTTCTCGCTGCCGTTGAACATCAGATGTTCAAACAGGTGGGCGAAACCGGTTTTGCCCTCCAACTCATTTTTTGAACCCACGTGGTACCAAAGGTTGACGGCCACCACCGGGGCCTTGCGATCGGTGTGCACAATCAGGGTCAGACCGTTGTCCAGCATGAACTTCTCAAACGGGATGTGTATCGCCGGGTCATTGGCACTGGCAACCAGGGGCGACATGAAAAGCAGAATGATGAGTAGCTTGCGGATAGATTTCGACATGACGTCTGTCTCCAGGAGAACGGTGGCAGGTACCATAACAGGAGCGTTGGCAACCACGCTGTACCCATCGTCAGGGGGTGAACTAGGTCCCTGCAGCACGATCAGGGTCGTGAAAAAGGGATTTATGACACGGAATTTTTTGATTTCTGCATTTTTTTGTATCATATTGGAGCTGGATTAAGGACGCAATGGATATGGACAACAATTTGTCACCCGAAATTGAACAGCTGACCGCCGCCTTTGAGGCGCGGGTTGCAGAGGATGTAAAAATTGAACCCAAGGACTGGATGCCAGCGGCCTATCGAAAAACGCTGATCCGTCAGATCAGTCAGCACGCCCACTCGGAGGTGATTGGGATGCAGCCCGAGGGCAACTGGATCACCCGCGCACCCAGCCTCAGACGCAAGGCGGTACTGATGGCCAAGGTGCAGGACGAAGCGGGGCACGGGCTGTACCTGTACAGCGCCGCAGAGACCCTGGGCATGAGTCGCGATCAAATGAACGCTGACCTGCAAAGCGGCAAGGCCAAGTATTCCAGCATCTTTAACTACCCAACGCTGACCTGGGCCGATATCGGCGCCATCGGCTGGCTGGTGGACGGTGCGGCCATTATCAATCAGGTACCCATTTGCCGCTGTTCCTATGGTCCCTACGCCCGGGGCATGGTGAGAATTTGCAAGGAAGAGAGTTTCCACCAGCGCCAGGGCTTTGAGATTATGCTCACCCTGGCCCGGGGCAACACGGCTCAGAAAGAGATGGCCCAGGACGCGCTCAACCGCTGGTGGTGGCCCTCATTAATGATGTTTGGCCCGCCGGATGCGGAGTCTGCCAACACGGCCCAGTCCATGGCCTGGAAAATAAAGCGCCACACCAACGACGAGCTGCGCCAGAGATTTGTTGATCAGACCGCGCCCCAGGCAGACTATCTGGGCCTGACCATTCCCGACCCGGACCTGCGCTGGGATTCGCAGCAGGGCCAGTATCAATTCGGCGACATTGACTGGGACGAGTTCTGGCAGGTCGTTAAAGGTAACGGTATCTGTAATCGGGACCGCATCGCGCAGCATCTGGCGGCCCATGAGGAAGGCGCCTGGGTGCGGCGGGCAGCCCAGGCCCACGCCTCACGCAGGGCGGCGGCCGAGGCGGCGGCATAATGGCTGACAACACCCTGCCGCTGTTCGAAATCTTCATCCGCTCCCGCCGAGGTCTGGACCACAAACACGTGGGCAGCCTGCACGCCCAGGATCATGAAGCGGCCCTCGGCTACGCCCGGGATGTATACACCAGGCGCAGTGAAGGGGTGAGCATCTGGGTGGTGAAGTCCGAAGACATCGTCTCCAGCCAGGAAGATCAGGCACCCTCGTTCTACGACCCCAGCGACGACAAAGTGTATCGCCACGCTTCCTTTTATGATGTGCCTGACGAAGTGAAACACATGTAATGGACAGCCAAACTCGCCAGGATCTTTTTGAGTACGCGCTGCGGCTGGGCGACGACGCGCTAACCCTGGGCCATCGCCTGTCCGAGTGGACGGCCAAAGCGCCGTTTTTGGAAGAGGACATTGCCCTTGGCAATATTGCGCTGGATTTTGTCGGCCGTGCACGCCTGCTGCTGACCTACGCCGGCCAGGTGGAAAATCAGGGACGGGACGAAGACCAGCTGGCTTACCTTCGCGACACCCGCCAGTACCGCAACCTGCTGATCTGTGAACTGCCCATCGGTAATTTTGCCGACACCATGGCCCGGCAACTGTTGATCGACGCCTTTGAGGTGCTCTATTTCCAGGCTCTTAGCGAAAGCAGTGACAAAACCATCGCTGGCATTGCCGGCAAGGCCGTCAAGGAAGCTCAGTACCATTGGCGCCATTCATCGCTCTGGGTGATTCGTTTGGGCGACGGCACTGAGGAATCACGAAGCAAGATGCACCAGGCCCTGGAACAGGTTTGGGGCTATGGGGCGGAGATGTTCATCACCGACCCACTGGAAGCCCGTCTGGCTGAGCAGGGCATTGCGATTCACCGCGAGCCGCTGCGTGAGCAGTGGCAGCAGCAGGTGGGCAGCGTCCTGACCCAGGCCACCCTGGACCTGCCCGAAGCCAGCTGGCAGGTGGATGGCGGACGCCGGGGTGAACACACCGAGCACCTGGGACATCTGCTGGCTCAACTGCAGTTTATGCAGCGAGCCTATCCAGGCTTGCAGTGGTAACGCCATGGCTGATGTTGCGGAATTTGCTGCGCTGAAGGCGCGTCTTGACGCCCTGTGTGATCCGGAGATTCCCGTGCTCACCCTGAACGATCTGGGCATCATTCGCGGCGTGGAACGCGATGGCAAGGAGGTGCTTGTCACCATGACCCCGACCTACAGCGGCTGCCCCGCCATGGACGCCATGACCCAGGCCGTGCAGCAGGTGCTGGATGCCAGTGATTTTAACGGCCGGGTAAAAACCGTCTTCGACCCGCCCTGGACCACCGATTGGCTGAGCCCCGATGGACGGAAAAAACTCAAAGAATACGGCATCGCACCCCCCGTCGGCTCAACCAGCAAGCGCGCACTGCTGGGAGACCATCAGGAGCTCGTGCCCTGCCCGCGGTGCAACAGCACCAATACCCGGGTGATCAGCCAGTTTGGCTCCACCGCCTGCAAAGCCCTGCATCAATGTCAGAGCTGCCTCGAACCCTTTGATTATTTTAAATGTCACTAAATACCCGGTTTTATCCCCTCACCGTTGAGACGGTAAGCGCCGACACTGACGATTCGGTGTGCGTCACTTTTGCCCTGCCCGAGGAGCTAAGGGAACCCTTTGCCTTTACCCAGGGCCAGCACCTTACCCTTCGCAAGACCATCAACGGCGAGGAGCTCCGGCGCAATTATTCCCTGTGCGCGCCGGTGGGCGGGCCGCTGACCGTGGCGATTCGCAAGGTCACCGACGGGCGCTTTTCCAGCTGGGCCAACGCGGAGCTCAAGGCTGGCGACCGGCTGGACGTAATGCCGCCCCAGGGACGGTTTTTCACCTCCCTCCACCCATCCCAGCAAAAGTCATATTTGGCGCTGGCGGCGGGCAGCGGAATTACGCCCATAGTTTCTTTGATCGCCACCACCCTTGCCTGTGAGCCTTCGAGCCGCTTTACCCTGGTTTATGGCAACCGGCGTAGCGATACCATCATGCTGCGCCAGGCCCTGGAGCACCTGAAAAATCGCTACACCGATCGGCTGCAGCTGATCCATATTCTGAGCCGAGAGGCCCGGGATGTTGAGTTACTAAACGGCCGTATTGACCCACCAAAGCTGGCCAGCCTGGCTGGTACCCTGCTGGACCTGCCCCACACCGACGAGATCTTCCTGTGCGGGCCGGAAGCGATGATTGTGCAGCTGAAATCATGGCTTGAAGAGAGCGCCGGTGTAGCAGCGCATCGTATTCACCTGGAGCTTTTTGGCACCGAAAACGCCAACGCCAGACCGGATACCCCGGTGGACGCCGGGCCCACCCGCAAAGTCAGCATTATTGCCGACCGCCGCCGGATGGAGCTGGAAGTACCTTCCGCAGGGCCGTCAATTTTGGACGCCGCACTGGCAGCGGGAGCTGATCTGCCCTTCGCCTGCAAGGGCGGCGTTTGCTGCACCTGCCGGGCCAAGCTGATTGAAGGTCAGGTGACCATGGATGTGAACTACGCCCTGGAACATTCGGAGGTTGAACAAGGGTTCATTCTGACCTGCCAGTCCCACCCGGTGACCGATCAGGTGGTAGTGGATTTCGATCATATCTAGGAGTCTGTTAAAAACGCTATACACGGCTCCAAACAGCCCTGTGCGAGTGCGGGCAATGACGGATCCGCTGTTGCCCTTGTGGTCATCAGAACAACCGGCTCAACAGCCAAACTGGCAATATCATTACTCCCAGCAGCAACGCTACGGTGAGCGCAACAAGAACCACGGCCAATGCCTTTTGGAATTGTGTGTGTAGCGCAGCTGGGCTAGCCTCCCGTTGCGTGGAATCGTCCAGGGTATCGAGCAGCAGCTGAACATTTCGCTGGTTGGCCTGAAAACCGATGTCCAGCAAATCACCCAGCACTGGAACCACACCGATGACTGCGTCCACGGCCAGGTTGATCAGCATTTTCGCCCGCACCCACAGGGGCAGCTTGAACTGCATAGACTGAACGATGATGGCCCCGCCCAGCAGCGCACTGGCGCCATCACCGACCCCGGGGATCAAACCGAGTATGGCGTCTAGCCCCAATCGAAATCTCGTACCAGGCACACCTATGGAACGATCCAGCAGCCAGGCCAGCCGGCGAATCCGGGTCAGTGCCCTGATTTGAGCCGGGGACAGTTCTAGGGTTTCCTTCATGGGCAAAGGCTATACCGGCCTAAGGATAGACACTAGCCCGATGGCCTAATCCCTGGAATTAGACAGAACATCCTCAGTGGTTTTCAGCCCCTGACGCTTGAGTTGCTGGCCCTCATTCAAATCCTGCGTAAAAGATCATCCCTGCAGGTTGCCCCAGCAAGGTCACGCCGGTGATGAAATCGGATTCGGCCACCGGACCGATATTGACCGCTCCCAAAGACTCCAGATCACCAGCGAAAAAATCTAAAATCACGTCGCTGCGCTGGAACACCGTCAGAGCAAACTTGCCGTTGTCAGGGCTGCTGAAGGTGACGCTGTTTTGATCGGTATAAACATAAGCCCCCTTGCTGGCTCGGTTGTTGCGAACATCTCGCACCACCCCTTCCACGCTGGATAAGGCAAAACAAAAGGCTGGCTCAATAATTCGAAATTCAAAACGGTAGTTGACAGGTCCGGCGTTGGAACAGGATCTGATCCGGTAGAAATCGCGGAAATCATCCTTGCCCAAATCGATGCTGCTGCTGCCCACTGGAGCCTGGGAACAGGACTGGAGGACTAACGGGGTAACGGAAGGATTAAGCACCGTGGTTCGTGGATAACCCAATACCTCTACCCGCAGATTAGCGCGGGAAAAACTGTCCACTGCCAGCACCTGGATTTCCCCAACCTGGGGACAGTAGGGATACTCATCCCGATAAAAAATCATCCAGTCCAGGTCCTGACCACCATTTAAGGAACGTTGGTCAATTCGCCACCCTTCGACGCGGCCAATCAGGTTGTTGGAGGGAGTGGTGAAATCCGGCCGACCGCCATTCATTCCCGCGCCTAAGAATGGCAGCGCGCCATCCGGCTCAAAGGGATCCATCTGTGCCTGACCCAGCGGCGGCAACAGCACGCAGATTACCCCGAATTATGTGGAGGAGATGTGGGAATCCCATAGCTTCACAGTGCTACCGACACACCGGGCAGGCCACAAAACTTTCGTAAACTCCCCGGCACCCAGGCCTAAGCACTCATCTGGCATGGGCCTGGCGCTGGCGACGATTTAGCTAAGCGGCGGCGGTCGCCAGCCGAAAAGCCGGCCGGTCTGCATTGCCCGGTCGTTGCTGAAGGTCTCTGCGGTGGGCGTCCTGGCGGCAAACCGGGTGCCGGCGTCGCGAGATTCCAGCAACACCCAGTTGGCCCGCTCCACTCGCTGCTGCGCATAGGCGGCCAGGGCATCGCACACGTCGGCGTGTTGGTTCAGCCCATGGATCAGTTCTGCAGCATCTTCTAAAGCCATCGACGCGCCCTGGCCCAGAAACGGCAGCATGGGATGCGCCGCGTCACCCAGCAGCGCTACCCGTTGATGGTGCCAAACCTGTAGCGGCTCTCGATCAAACAGCGCCCACTTGTAACAGCCGTCTTCCGGCAGCGCATCAATCACCGTTTGTACCTGCTGATGGAAGCCGGCAAAGGCCGTACGGATATCCTCCACCGCGGCCTTTTCCCGCCAGCTCTCGCCAGTCCAGTCGCTGTTGCCAGCGAACATCACGCAGTTAAGCAGCGCGCCATCGTTAAGGGGGTAATAGACAAAATTACGCTCCTGACCGACCCAGACGCTGGACACGGATTGGGCATAACTGCTGGGGAGATTGGCCATGGGAATCAGCGCCCGCCAGGCTATGTAACGGGTGAAGCGTGCCGGTATCTCACCCTGAGCGCAGGAACGGGTTTTTGAACGTAGGCCGTCGGCGCCGATCAGCGCCGACGCCCGGCTGCTGGGCTGACCAGCAAATTCCAGCGAAACCCCATCATCGTCCTGTTCATAGCTCAGCAAACGATGACCGGTGGCAATGCAATCTTGGTCCAGCTCGCTGACGGCGTTTGACAGCAATTGGTACAGAGACGCTCTGGGCATCTGATAGTAGTAGTCGCCGAAGTGCTCTCGAACCGCCTCACCATAGGGGGTGGTGGATAGGCGCTCACCGCTGAACCCATCGTGAATAATCCCCTTCTCAGGCCGGCTGGAAATTTTCAGCAGGTCTTCGCGTAAACCCAACGCGGCCAGCACCGCCGCAGCGTTAGGCGCTATGGATAAGCCGGCGCCAGACTCGGCGGGATCATCAGACTGCTCATAAACCCTGACCCTATGGCCAGCCCGGAGCAGGCCCAGGGCAGCGGTAAGGCCGCCGATACCGCCGCCAGCAATGGCAATGTCGTGCATTGCAGAGCTCAGACCGGCGGCAAGCCGAGGGTGCCGGGATTTAGCAGGCCGGTGGGATCGGTGGTGCGCCGTATCGACTGGATCATATCCTGGGTAATCGGGTCCAGCCGCTCCCAGTAGGGATAGGCCTTACCAATCTGAAAGTGACCGGCATTGTGTGTCTGATACAACTGCACCAGATCATCTTTGAGTTGGGCAATGTAAGCGCGGGCCTCGGGATTGTCCGGATAGCTGGGCAGGTTTTTGAGGTATTCAGCGTCCACCACCGTATCGTGATAAATGGTCCGGGCATCCGGCCAGTACATGGCTATCTCATACAAAAAGCTGGACGGGCCGACACTTTCAAACATCCCGCCCACCCACACACCATGTTTCTCAAAGTCAGCGGCGCGCTCTTCTACCAAGGCATCAAACGCCACATGAAAGGGCAATACGTCTTCATGGGCCAACACGCCATGCAGGGGCACCCAGCGCTCGCCTTTCGGCCCCAGGGTGGCAAACAGCGGCGCAAAAGGCATTCCCTGCACCACCGTGGGTACCGTGTTCGGAATCTCCTGGGCAACATCGCTAAGCAGGCGCCGCAGCTCCTGGGCTTTGGCCGACACCTCTTTCTTGTCCACCCCGTCAATCAGGAAGTGGCAGGCATACTCCGCCTCCTTCAGGGCCCGGTCCCCTGCCAACCCCATCTTAGCCAGCTGGGCCACGCCGCTGGCCATGGAGCGGGCATTTTTCAACACCGACAGAGCCATGGCTTTTTTCCGACCGGCCCGCTCTTCCCGGGCGATCTGGCCCTGGGATAGGGCCGCGTCCAGGGCAAAATGACTATCGTCCAGGCCAGCTTTAGCGGCGGCGGTCATGCCGGCGTACAGGGCAGCAAAGTTGCTGAAGGAAAAAGACAGGCCTTCAAAAGCCGGGTGGCGGGTGATCAGGGGCAGCGTCACTGACACCTTTACCCCCAGGGCGCCGCAGTCGCCGCAAAATAGCCCGGTGGTGTCGGGCCCGAAGTTGCGAGACACCGGCGCCGTGCCGGCTGCTGCTGATCCGGTGTGGAAGGTATCGCCCCGGCTGGTGGCAATTTCCATACTTAAGGCGGAGGCCGACGACACGCCATAGGCCCCGGTGCCGTGGCTAATGGCGTTCTGACTCATGCCTCCAGCCACCGTTGCGGCAATCCCGGAGAACGATCCCCAGAAAGGTGTGCGCAGGGATAAAGGGTCCAGCGCGGCCTTCAGTTCAGCCCAGGTAACGCCAGCCTCCACCGTCACATAGCCACCGGCCTCATTGACGTCGATCCCCTTGAGCGCTCGAGTATCGATCAGCAGGGTATTTTCGCGACTGGCGAGATAGGCATCGGTGTAAGACGCACCGCCGCCGCGCACCACAATTGGCGCAGCCAGATCAAAGGCCACTTTCAAACAGGCCAGCAGCGATTGCCGGTTAGGCGGTTGAACAATGGCGGCCGGGCTGATGGCTGCCTGGCGATAAACGTCGGTGGTGAGAAACTGCGCCTCAGTTTCATCGCTGATCAGTACGTCAGCACCAACGCGGTCGGCGATGGCAGATATAAGGGTCGATTCAACGTTGGTGGCTGGCTGCATGGTATAGGTTCTCCACAAATCAGGGGCTTAGCGATCTACCGCTAGTTATGTTGAAGCCGTCAGCGGCTAATCGCAATACTAGTTTGGCAAAGCTGCTATGCCGTTTTTATCCCAACACCTGGGCAACGCTGCTGACCACATAATCCATATTGCTTTGCCGCAGGCCCGCCACGTTAAATCGGGTGTCGCCCACGATATAGATCGCGTACTCCTCGCGCAGCTGGGTCAGCTCCTGGGGGCTCACACCCAGCAGCGAAAACATGCCGAACTGGCGCTCAATAAAGGAGAAGTCCCGGCTGACGCCAGCATCGGCGAGCTTTTTCACCAATGCCCTGCGCTGACCGTTAATCCGGTTGCGCATGTCTGCCAGCTCTTCGCGCCAGCGCGCGGTGAGTTCTTCGGAATGCAGAATGATGTCAACAATCCCCGGGCCGTGGGTTGGCGGCATGGAGTAAATGCCCCGAGTAATTTTGTGAATGATGGATTCTGCGTCCGCCGCTTTTTCAGCATCGGGAAGCAGCATGGACAGGGCACCGCAGCGCTCACGGTAAAGACCAAAGTTCTTCGAGCAGGAGCTGGTCACCATGTATTCATCGGTTCGGTCAGCCAGGGTTCGGATCAGTACGCCATCGGCATCAAGATCCACGCCAAAACCCTGATAAGCCATGTCCACCAGGGGCAAAAAGCCACGCTCCAGGGCCAGATCCACCACCTGGCTCCACTGCTGGGGATTAAGATCGATGCCGGTAGGGTTATGACAACAGGCATGCAGCACCGCCACATCGTCGGGACCTAACTGCCCCAGATCTTCCAGCATGCCGGGGAAATCCAGCTCGCCGGTGGCAGTGTCGCGATACCGGTAGCGGTTAACGACAAACCCCGCGGCGGAAAACAGCGCCTCGTGGTTAGCCCAGGTAGGAGCCGGCACCCAAATTTTACTTTCTGCTCGAACCTGTCGAATGACCTCAGCGGCGACTCTCAAGGCACCGGTGCCACCCGGAGTTTGCACCGTTACCATGCGGCCTGCGGCCAGCGCTGGGTGTTGGTCTCCCAGCAGCAGGCTGCTGATGGCGTCGTTAAAGCCGACAACCCCTTTGGGGCCCAGATAGCACTTGCTGTTTTCCCGCTGGTGCAGGGTAGCCTCTGCGAGTTTTACACTGTCCAGCACCGGAGTCTCGCCGGCGTCGTTCTGATAAACACCCACGCCCAGATCCACTTTTTTGGGATTAGGATCGGCTTTATACGCCGCCATTAGGCCAAGAATGGTGTCTGGAGGTACCCTGGAAATATGTTCGAACATGCTGCTGATTGCCTTTTCGTTTTGACGATCTGATCTGTGTCACAGTTTAACGCGATCGCTGGACAAAACGGCGCATTTTTTCATTCCTTTGACATGGCCCTGTGGCATATTGTGCGGTCTAATTTTTCCTCAAACAGTACCCCAAGGAGACAGCATGTCGTTCCAATTGCCGGCTTTACCCTATGCCGCAGATGCCCTCGAACCCCACCTGACCGCCAATACCTTCAGCTACCACCACGGCAAGCACCATAACGCCTACATCAGCAAGCTGAACGCGGCCCTGGAAACCGACGCGGGTGCAGGCTATGCAGACCTGTCTTTGGTAGAAATCACCCGCAAAGCGGCAGCCGACGGCGATCATGGCACCTTTAACAATGCCGCCCAAAGCTGGAACCATGAGTTTCTTTGGCACAGCATGTCCCCCACCGGCGGTGGCGCACCCAGCGGCAAGCTGGCAGAGGCCATCGACAGCGCCTTTGATAGTCTGGACGGCTTCAAACAGGCCTTTACCGCCGCCGCCGCCGGCCAGTTCGGCAGCGGCTGGGCCTGGCTGGTGGCGACGGATTCGGGTCTTGAGATTCGGGCTACCAGCAACGCCGAAACGCCGCTGACCGACACCAGCGTGACGCCTCTGCTGACCCTGGATGTTTGGGAACACGCCTATTACCTGGACCACCAGAACGATCGGCCCGGTTACATCAAGGCCTTCCTGGAACACCTGATCAACTGGGAGTTCGCGGCGCAAAACATGGCCTGAAACAGGCCCCAAAAGCCGACCCGGGGCTGACTCTCAGCCCCGGGTCAGGTGCCGTGGCGGCGATCGCCGCAGCGCCATAGCAAGGAGACTTCAGCCGGCCGGCTACCCCAGCAGGAACAGTGAGATTTGGGGGATAAAAGTGACCAGAATAAGGCCCACCAGCATAATCAATAAAAAGGGCACCACTGCCTTGCAGATGGTCCAGAAATCTTCCCGGAAGGCGCCCATGGCAACAATAAGGTTGAGTCCGAAGGGCGGCGTCAGATAGCCAATTTCCAGATTCACAATCATCACGATGCCAAAGTGCACCGGATCAATGCCTTGGGCCGCCGCCACCGGCGCCAACATGGGTGCCAGAATCAACACCGCTGACCCAATATCCATCACGGTACCCACCATCAACAGAAACAGGTTGCTGGTGACAAGGAACTCAGCCGGATTGGAAAACTGCTCCATGAACCAGGCCACCACCTGCTCGGGGATTTGTTCATAGGTGAGAAAAACATTCAGGCTTACCGCCAGCATCAGCACCGGGAACAAAGAGCCCAGCAGCCGAGAGGTTTCGGCCACCACGTCGTAGACCCCTTTCGCCCCCAGCTCCCGGTGCACCAGCATCTCCACCAGCAGAGCGTAGACCACCGCCACTGCCGCAGACTCAGTGGCGGTGAAATGCCCTGAGTAGATGCCGCCAAGGATAATCACCGGCATCAACAGCGACCAGATGCCCTCCTTCAGTGAGACAAGAATTTCAGCCCCGTCCCAGCTACCGCCGCGATGGTCCCAGTTACGAAACACCGCGTAAATGCTCATCAGCACGGTCAGCACCAGAGCGGGACCGATGCCGGCAATGAACAGGTCGGTGATCGATACCCGGGTCATTACCCCATACAGAATCAGCGGAATACTGGGTGGCACGATGATGCCCAGGGTGCCGGCTGCGCACAGCGCGCCCAGGGAGAACGAGCGGGAGTATCCGGCGTTAAGCAGCGCCGGATACATGACGCTACCCACCGCCAGCAGGGTCACCGTGGATGATCCGGAGATAGCGGCAAACAGCGCACAGGCCAACACCGTGGCCATGGCCATACCGCCGGGAATGGGGCCGGTTAGCGCAGCCACAAAACGCACCAGCCGCTTGGCCATGGCGCCCCGGGACATGATCTGGCCCGATAAGATAAACAGAGGAATGGACAACAGCACGTCCCGATTGAGGGCGTGCCAGGCGTCCAGCAAAATGAAGCTAGGGTGGTCAGGGCTTTGGCTCAGATAAAGCCAGATCAAGGCCACGCCCAATACCACCACCAGCGGCTGCCGGAGTATGAGCAGCGCCAGCAGTACTGCGCTGACCAACAGTACCGTCAGCATGTCATGGGGCCACCCCAGCCTGCTGCTGGTCCGGTCGCCAATCCGGATTGATGGCATAGGCACCATGGCGAATGGTAGCAATGAAAAACGCCAGGGGAATCACCGTCATCATGGGCCAAACCAGCACGCCGATCAGCACCGACCGCTCTTCCAGCATGAAGGCGCTGTAAGTGATACGGGCACCAAAGGCGGCAAAGGCGGAGAAAAAAATCGCCGTCAGCAGTTCCGCCAGCCGATTTATCTGCCGATCCCAGCTGGCCGGCAGCCAGCTATCGGCAAATTTCGGCCGCAAATGGCTGCCGGCACTGGAAGCCAGCCCCAGCCCCAGCATAACCACAAAAATGTTGGCGTAGACCCCTGCCTGACGCGCCCAGTGCAGGCCAACGCCGGTGGTTTCACGCCACAACACGTCGGCGAATATCGCCACCACCATGAAGGTAAACGCGGCAAAGGTTGCCCCCCGCTCGAAATTATCCAGGCGCTTTAACCAAGGGGGGATAGGAGTGGCCATCAGAAGAAGGTGGCGATGTCGTCAAAGGTATCGGTGGAATTCTCAAAGGCCGCCCAGTCGTCAGAAACCCGCTGTTCGTCGATCAGAGTGCGCTGCTCCAGCTGACCATTTCGAAACCATTGCCAGACCCGTGACCGGTATTTCCCACAGTCGCTGATCTGAATCATTTCGTACAAATAGAGCCCAGAATCATCGTTGCGGGTCCAGTGCAGCATCACCGTGCGGTTGAATTCGTCCAACGCCACCTCGGCAGCCCAGCCGGTAATTTCGGTGTAGAAAATCAGCTTGCGGTTTTCAATCCGGGTGGGGAAATCCCGCACCTCAGTGCGACCGTCTGCCCAGAAGTAGTAATTGGTTTGATGATAAGTATCTTCGCTGGGGAATCGACACAGCAGGCGAGATTTGTGCTCGCCAATGGGCTTGCCGTGAATATCTAGATATCGATAGTAGCCTTCCCAGACGCCCTCGTGGCGAATCAGAACGGGCATGGTGTCTTTCAAAGACATGATGAGTTTTCCAGTTGTTGGCTTAGCTGACCCATGGAGACAGGAGGTTGCCAGGGCGCCTGGGGAAACGCCCGCAGCGCCGCGTCGCCCATGGGGTCATCGGTCAGCGTCAGCCAACGGCCGCAGCTGCCGTCCAGCGGCGGCAACCTGGACAGCTGTTCTGAGATACCCGCCAGGTCAGCACAGGCGAGTACCGCATTAAGCTGCTGAGTTAAGTTTTCGCCACCCAGCATCAATTCGCCGTGAAGGGCGTTGCAAGCCTTAGGCTCATACCAGGGAGCAAACATCTGCCGCATGCGCAGCCAGTGCCATGCTTCAACCCAGTGGCTGCCGCTGACTTTCGGCGCCAGATCCGGCACCGCCCTTGGGTCTGGATCGATGGCCAGGGGATTGAGCAACTGAACCTGGCAATCAAACCCCTGGGCCAAGGCAACGCCCAGGCCCGCCGACTCACCAACCGCCAGCAGCTCAGGCCGATCGCCCAGCATGGCGGATATTTCTTCATACAGCTCAAACACTTCAGCCACAAAATCTGATGCTGGCGGGCTGGCGCCGTGGCCGGGCAAATCGGGCGCCAGGCACTGACGCTGGGCTGCCAGGGCAGCGCTCAACGGGGCCATGGTTTCACCATTAAAACCCGGCGGGTGCAGCATCAGCAGGGGTCTGCCGCTGCCCTGTGAGCGTAGGTGGGTGGATCCCAGATAGGCCCGTGGCAAAGGCTCCCCGGGGTTTGAGATCGCCGTTGGCGGGCAGTCCCAGTGGGCCAGGTGTCCGGCCAGGCTCTGGGCAAGGCCAGCCATACGATCGCCCATGGTCTCGCCACAAACCTGCATGCTGAAGTTATCGGGGAAGCGATAGTCATCGAACAGATCGGTGTAGCGCTTGACGATGCTGCCGGCCCACCGCATCACCGAAACCGGACAGGTCACCGCCAGCAGCAGCTCCACGTTCTCAGCGATAAACGCTTCTCGATAAGCCCAGGCGTAATTCGGCCCGGCGGCCAAAATCTGTTTGGCAAAAATATCCAGCTGAGCCGGATTCAGGCTGCCGGCCGCTAAACGCGCGGCGGTGTCTTGCCAGGGAAAGAACAGCAGCTGATCCCGAGCCAAAGACCAGGTCCGCAGCAGATGTCCGCCTAGATCATCAACCCTTAGATCCGGGAAATAGCCGTCAAGCAGGGTGCTGCGTTCAGATTCTGAAAAGTGAGCGGCGTTGTCGACAATCAAAAACCTGCAACGGCCCGGATATCTGCGGGCATACTCAACCCCAATCTGGGCGCCGGTGGCCGTGCCATAAACGCCGATCTGATCCAGCCCCAGGGCTTGGCGAAAGGCCTCCAGCGCCTCGGCGTAAGGCCCAAGCCCGCCGCCGCCGGGATCTTCGGGCAGCGGATCTGACAGCCCATAACCCGGAGTATCCAGCGCCAGTATCGTAGCCTGATCGGCCAGCGCGCCGGCTAACGGCAACAACATTTTTGACGAAAGCGGCGATGCGTGCAGCATGACCAGGGGTGGGCCGCTGCCGCCGGTTCGATAGTGCAGCAGTTGTGGGGCTTGCGCGCTGGCGATGTTGACGTAGGCACAGCGCATTATCGGAACCCTCAGGCTGCTGAGCCGTCGCTGTCCGCCGCTGCTCCGAGGCCCAGACTGCCGGGATTAATGCGTACCGCCGGGTCCAGCGCCTTTTTGATCTCGTTAAGGGCCTGCCAGGATCGAGGATTGATCCTGTTCAAGGGATAGGTCTTGCCCACCTGAAGGTGAACCGCGCCTGCAGCGGCGAAGATATCAACCATTGCTGTTCGCAAACGGTGGACCTGAGCCCGGGCCTGCAGATTTTCATCAAAGCCTTTGAGCCGTTTGCGAATCGCCGGCTCCACCGTCAGATCATGCAGTTCCGCCATGGCGTCGGGCCAGTAAAACACCGGCTCCAGACAAAAGCAGTTGGTGGAGACGGTGGCAAACAGATACCCGATCTGGATCTGGTGCTGCTCCAGCACGCCGGCCTCACGGCGCTCCAGCTCATGGATCTGGTTGGTCACAGCAATTGCTTTTGAATGGGGCAACATGGCATGGATGGGTGCCCAGCGTTCGCCGTTGGGTCCCACCACGTTATTGAGCGGGGTAAAGGGATTGGCTCTGAGAATTCGAGGGATAGAGTCGTCCAGGGCGGTGCCGTTAAAGCTGCTGCAGATCTGTTTAATAGACTCGGCACTGGCCTCAGCAGCGGCTTCCACCCGCTCCTCCACCATCATGTGCAGAGAAAAATTGGCCCCCTCCATGAATTTGCGACCCGCCAAGGCCACCTTGAGACCGCTCTTCAGAGCGCCGCTCACCGAGCCGCTGGCCTTCATCACGCCAGCCAGGGACTTGACATCCTTGGACAAACTCTCGCGCTGCATCCGCATCCCGGTCAGGCAGGGGTCAAAGGCAAAACACTCCATCGCCAGGCCCTGACGGCTGACCTCACTCATGGCCTGAATGATGCTTTCATGGCTGTCAAAGGCAAAGGACACATAGCGCCGGGCATGGAGCTGCTGAATCAGCCGGAATGTGGCTGTAGCCTTGAGACCCATGGCGCCGTTATCGCCGGTGAAAAGACCCGTCAGATCCGGTCCAAAGTGGCGGAAAAACGGGCTGCCGTTGGGCTGTGCCCCAGAGCCGGTGACCAGCACCTGGCCGTCTGCCATCACCACCTCCATGCCGACCACAGAGTCTACGCAGGAACCGTACTTGCCTGAGCCCCAGAAAATGGAGTTCTGGGACACCCCGCCGCCCACCGTAGCGGTAATCCCTGACAGGGTGCCCCAGTACGGGGTTCGCAGCCCGGTATCTTTCAGCGCCTCGTGTAGGTCTTGCCAGGTACAGCCACACTGGACGGTGACGTACATGTCTTCCTGATTGATCTCCAGCACCCGGTTCATGGCTTTCATGTCCACCATCACCGTGCCCGGCTGGGTGGCCAGATAGCCGGAGGTGTATGACATGCCGCCGCCCCGGGCGATCACTCCCTGACCCGCGGCAGCTGCCGCCGCCACCACCTGAGAAAGCTGCTCGGTGCTGGTCGGGCGCACTACCACAGCCACCGGTTGACCCCGGGAGTAAACGTCCTGGGACATTAAGGTCAGAGTCTGGGCATCCACCGATACCTGTTCGGGTCCCAAGATGGTAGTGAGTTGATCGATAAGGGATTCGTTGGATCTTGCCTGAGCCATGGTTAATGCCGTTTTTCTGCGCCGGAGTTAAATGTACTATATCTATATCATTTAACCACAGGTGGCTGTAAAAATGGACAACCGGCAGATCGTGCTGAAAACCCGCAGCGATGGCTTACCCTCACCGGAAGAGTTTGAGATGGTGACCCAGCCGGCTGAGCAACCCTCTGAGGGTAAAATGCTGTGTAAAACCCACTACATCAGCCTTGATCCCTACCTGCGGGGCAAGATCAGCGGCCGCCACATGTCCGGCGCCATCCATCCCGGCCAACTGATGGTCAGTGAAACCGTCAGCGAAGTATTGCAATCCCAGCATCCGGATTTCGCCAACGGCGATATGGTGGCAGCCTTTGTCGGCTGGCAGGACTATCCCATCATTGACGGCGCCCTGGCACGCAAGGTCAAGCCGGAGTTGGGACCGGTTTCCACCACACTGGGAATTCTCGGCATGCCAGGCCTGACCGCCTATGCTGGGTTGCTGAAACTCGGTCAACCCAAAGCAGGTGACACCGTTGTGGTGTCTGCGGCCACCGGGCCGGTGGGCTGCATGGTTGGGCAAATTGCCCGGATCAAGGGCTGCCGGGTGGTGGGTATTGCCGGCTCCGACGATAAATGCGCCTGGGCCATTGATGAGGCCGGCTTCGACGCCTGCATCAACTACAAAGCCCAGGACATCCGCGAAGGCTTAGATCAAACCTGCCCCGATGGGGTGGACGTATACTTCGACAACGTGGGCGGCGATATGCTGCAGGCGGTGATGGAACGCCTGGCCATTGGCGCCCGGGTAGTGCTGTGCGGCCTGATGGCTCAGTACAACAGCAGCGAGCCGCCGCCGGGACCCAACCCGGCACTGATCATCAAGGCCCGGGCAACAGTCCGGGGCATGGTGGTATACGACCACGAAGACAGCCGGCCTGAGTTTGAGCAAGCGGTCAGCGGATGGCTGAAAGAAGGCAAGATCAAATATCTGGAAGACTCCGCCAACGGCCTTGAGAATGCACCCAAGCAGTTTTGTCGACTGATGCGAGGAGAAAATTACGGCAAGTCCATGGTGGCCTTATAACCCCTGACCCAGCGCGTCGTAGAGGGCTAGCCCTGGCCGAACTGCATCTGGCGGTGCTGCTATTTGGACTTGCCGGCGTGCTGGGCAAGGCGATTGAGTCGTCTGCCCTGGTGATCGTGCTGGGGCGGTCGGGGATTGCGGCAGTGATCCTGGGAGCAGGCCTGTTGATCGCCGGTCGAAGCCTGGCGCCTCCCGCAGCGGACCGCAGCGGGCTGATCGCTTCGGGCATCTTGCTGGCGCTGCACTGGCTGGCGTTTTTTCAGTCCATAACCATGTCCAGTGTGGCCATCGGGGTCGTCGGCTTTGCCACATTCCCGCTGTTTGTCACCGCCCTGGGGCCCGTGCTGGGGGGCCAGCGGCTGCGCTGGCTTGATGGGCTGACGGCGCTGGCAGTATTGGTTGGGCTGGCCCTGGTGGCCTCACCGGGCCAGGCGAGCGGTCAGCTGCCGGCTCTGGGGCTGGCGGTGTTTTCCGGTTTTCTGTTTGCCCTGCTGACGCTACTCAACCGCCACCTGGTGCAGCGGCACTCGTTTTTGCTGGTGGCCTACTTCCAGCAGGCCGGTGCCGCGCTGTGCCTGCTGCCCGCGGCCACCGTCCTGGGCAGCATGCCCAGCGGCCGGGATTGGCTGCTGATTGGGGTTCTCGGCATCGTCTGCAGCGCGCTGGCGCAAACCCTGTTTATCAAATCTCTAGATCAGGTGCGGGCCCAGCTGGCCAGCGTAGTGACGGGCTTGGAGCCCGTATACGCCATTGCACTGGCCGCGCTATTGATCCGGGAAGTGCCGCCCCCCACTACCTTAGTGGGTGCCGGCATTGTGCTGCTGGCGGTGACGATAGCGAGCTATTTTTCTCCATCGCCGACGGACTGACAGCGCGCCAGCGGCCTTGATGAATAATGCGGGCTAGAAGGTCGGCTTATCGATCCCCAGCCAGGCGGCAAACAAGACCAGCGCATAAATCGCCAGCACCGCCCAGTAGACCGGGCCAATGGCCTTGGAATAAGCCGCATTGCGCTGCTCGTCGGCGCCTTCCATGATAATGCCGGTAAAGGCCTCCACGGCGGGCTTAAACAGCACATCCAGCACCACACCGGCAACAAATATCAGCCCCACGCTGAGTATCTTCAGCGCCAGCCAGGTTGGCGCGCTGTCCCCCATCAATAAACCAATGGCGAGGCCGCAAACCACCAGCGCCAGCACGGCGTTGGCGCCAAAGTTCAGCAGCATGATGCGTTTTTCCAGCGGCGTTTCCGGATTTAAAAACCCCACCCACAACACCACGGCCCAGATCAGCCCAACAGCCCAAACCGCCGCCAGCGCTGCCGTGGAAACGTCCATCAGGTTCAACAGGGCCACCAGACTCAAGCCCGAGGGCAGGATCAGGGTCAGTGCGGTTCTCGGCATGCGGTCCAGCACCATGGCGAATTTCAATACCGTTACCCGGGTCTCCACGCTTAGGTCTGTGCGCTCAGTGACCTTGGCGCCCAGAAACACGCCCAGGTCGGTGCCCAACCAGAACACCAGCAGCAGGATATGGAAGAAAATCAGCAGGCTGTACACGGTGCAGTTACCCCTATCGGCGGCGCCAGATCAGCGCCTCATCCATCAATATTACGAGCCGCGCCCATCACGTCTCGGATTAGCTTGCCGGCAGCGGCGTCCAGGGCGCTGCTTTCCGACTCGCTGAGCTCACAGTTTTCAATCTCCGCGTCGGTCACCACACCTTTGTCGGCCAACAGCTTTTCCAGCACCGCGTGCCGTTCCCGCAGCGCCCAATGTTCTTCCAACAAGCGGGTAACAATGGCCAGCAATCGGTCCACGTCGGGGTTGTCGAAAAACGCCTTGCGCCCGCCCCGCACTTCACGGCTCATATCAGCCATGGGCTTTCACCGAGCCGAAGGTGTACCACTTGATCTGATCGGACAAACGCCCGGTATTGTCATCAAATTCCGTATTGCCGGTGACCGCCTCGGTAAATTCCTGCTCGCTGACGTAAGTTTGCCTGGGCATGACTGCTTCAAAAAATCCGTCCTCAGGGAAACCCGCTTTGCTGATGAGCTGTTGGAAATCCTGATCCCGAAAGGGCTTATAAAACGGTTCGTTGTTGTAGTAGCTGTCCCAGTCCAGATAAAAGCCGTCGTAGGGCGCAACCGCAGAGTTAGGCGGCAGCTCCATGTTAATCAACACCCCGCCGGGCTTCAAAATTCGATGGGCCTCAGCCATAAAGGCATCAATCATTTTCAGCGGCAGCTCGTGCAGAAACATGGAGCTAAACACCACATCCACAGAATTATCATCAAAGGGCAGGCAGTCGCCGGAGGCCTGGCGAAAATGGGCTTCAACGCCCATAGCCTCGGCCCGAGCATGGGCATAGCGCAGACAGGCTGCAGCTAAATCAAGGCCCGTAACCGTGGCCTCGGGAAAGGTCTGTTTCCATGGCAGAGTATTGTGGCCAATGGTGCAGCCCACATCCACGATAGTTTCAGGCTTAAGCTTTGGAAAGTTCAGCTTGAAAAACGTCGCCATGGACCAGCCGATATCATTGAGCTGCCGGCCCATTGCGCCAAAGGCAAAGACGTTCAGACCGTTGTCGTAAACCGCTCCGGGCTCCACCGTGGCGGCCTCGCCACCTCGGTAATTGGCTGGCATCAGGTGCACGTCCACCGCGTCAGCGTAGCGGGGCGGATCCAGATTGGGATCAAGGCTCAGACTGCCTTTGGGGTTTTGGGTGAAGGACTCCACGCGATCCAGCAGCCCGTCCCGGTCTGCCTCCACGCTTTCCATAACGCTGTCCCAGACCAGTTCCTGGGCAGTGCAGCGCAGGCTGGAATAGAAGTTGAAGGTTGGCGTGGCCTTAAGAATATTGTGCACATCGTTGCCACTGGCTGGCTCAGCGCCGCCGCTTTTAAGGTGCGCAGGCAACTGTCGCGTCTCATAGTCCTGCTGCATGTCCCCCGCCAGGTCCATAAGTACATAGCCACGCAGGCCAGAGACAAACCGTTCCCGGGCACGGGCGTCCCGGCTCTTGTTCAGGTCTAGGCCGTGTTTAAGTTGAGTATCCATCGCTCATTCCAATTGTCCGGACAGGATGGCTAGTTTGCCGGGTTGATCGGCAATTGTCGAAAAATGCTGGTGGCAGGCAGCGGCAGCTGACCTCCAGGCACCAAAGCTCAATCCTGTTCGGGAATATCGTCCTTATGGGCCTCTTCCCATTCGCTCAGCGCCTCATCGAGCAGGCTCTTGGAGCCGGGGCGTACCTCGCCCCGGGGTGGCTGGTGCGCCCCACCCTTGCGCAGCAATGGGTTGCGCGCCACCGGGTTGCGTTTGCTGATGGTTTTTTTATGAGCCACCGGATTAGATCCTAAGTTATTAGCCAGGTAAATCAGCCTGGAGAGCTGATCGTATCGAGCAGCTGAGCCAACTCCTGATTGAACAAGACCGGCTTTTCCAGCTGCAGAAAATGCCCTACATCCGGCACGATGATGGCGTCAAAATCGGCGTACTGGCGATTCAACGCTACGTTGGTCTCGGCGGTCATCGGTCCCGGGGCGGCGTTGATTACCCGCACCGGAGCCCCAGCCCCGGCTAACAGCTTCGGCACTTTGATCCGGGCAAAGTCGCCCAGCAGCGCCACCGCCACCTCGGGATTGGCTTTTCGCCCTTCAGCGACAATCCATTCCTGCAGCCTCATGCTGACCGTGGGGCCGGCAAGGCCTTCAAACATACCCTTCATGGCGGCATTAAAATCATTCTGAAAGGCCGCCATCATCTGCCCCACCTGCTGGGGCTGGTAGGTCAAGCTGGCGTCATGCAGGGTATCGACGCCGATCACGCCACGCACTTTTCCGGGCATTTTCGCCGCTGCGGCCAAGGCCACTGGCCCGCCCATGGAATGGCCAACCAAGATTATGTTTTTGAGCTTTAAGGTGTCGGCAACTGCAGCCACGTCCTCACCATATCCGGCAATACTCCATACCCCCCGATCGGTACCAGACCGGCCGTGCCCTCCCAGATCCAGCGCAACCACCCGGTGGCTGGCGGCAAACACGGGCAGCTGGTCCCGCCAAAATTCCGTGCTACAGGACCAGCCGTGAATAAAGACCAAGGTTGGGGCGCCTGGTTTGCTGCTGGCACCAGAAACTTCGTAGTAGATTTCCACCCCATCGGGAGCAAAGGTGGTGCCACTGACCGGCGAGCCGGGCCGGGCAGCTTCGGACTCAAGGTTGTGAGCGCTGCCTTCGGTTGCCGCGACCCCGTTACCGCCGGTGTCACAGGCCGCCAACAAAGCAGCGATGAATGCCACAAAAATACCTTTAGCCACGATCAAAGATCCTTTCCATCAGAACAACGAGTTTAGCAGTTTCATTCAATCCACTCGACGGATCACAGCCAGGGTTGCATCATGGGGGCCTGCAAACCGAGTTCTTGAATGATGGCGAAAATCCCGGGTGCATTAAAGGTGACGGCAATCGCACTGCTGGCGATGTTTACTTCGTGGCCAGTGTGCGCAGCCCTTTCCGCCACCGAACGGGAGATCGTTGAGGCCATCGATGAGTCCATCGATGAAGCCAGGGCGCTGCTGCGCCAGGTGGTGGAAATCAACAGCGGAACCCAGAACCATGCAGGGGTTAGGCAGGTAGGACAAATTTTTCAAAGTCGCTTTGACCAGCTGGGATTTAGCACCCGCTGGGATAACGGCGAAGAGTTTGGACGCGCCGGCCACCTTTGGGCTGGCGCTGGCCAGGGCGGCACAAAATATTTGTTAATCGGACATCTGGACACAGTTTTCGCCCACGACAGCCCGTTTCAGTCGGTGCAGGAACTCGATGGCAATCGCTGGCGGGGACCCGGCATCACGGATATGAAAGGTGGTGACGTGATCATCTTTTACGTACTCAAAGCCCTGCAGACGGCTGGGGTACTGGACGAGCTGTCTGTTCAGGTGGTGATGACCGGCGACGAAGAATCCCGAGGCAAGCCTCACAGCCTGGCCAATCGCACGCTGCTGGAGTCCGCCGCCTGGGCTGATGTGGCACTGGGTTTTGAAGATGGCGACGGCGATCCAACCACTGCCGTAATCTCCCGCCGTGGCTCCGTCGGATGGTCGCTGGCAGTTAGCGCCAAGCCGGCCCACTCGTCCCAGATCTTTCGGCCAGAAGTCGGTTTTGGCGCGGTCTTCGAGGCCGCCAGAATACTGGACGGCTTCCGCACCGCACTGGCGGATGAGCCTCTGCTGACTTTTAATCCAGGGGTCATCGTCGGCGGCACCGATATCAGCCTGGACAAGACCAGCTCCCGGGGCACCGCCTTTGGAAAAAGTAACGTCATCGCCCGCGCACTTGAGGTCAAGGGAGGGATCCGAGCGGCGTCTCCTGAGCAGCTGGCCAGGGCCCAGCGGGTGATGCAGGACATCGTTTCGAAAAACCTGGCCCAAACCAGCGCAAGTCTGAAATTCAGCGACGGCTATCCACCTATGGCCGCCACCGATGGCAATCGAGAGCTGCTGAGTCGATATAATGAGGCGAGCCAGGACCTGGGCTTTGGTGAAGTTGTGGCGGTGGACCCAAGGCGAGCCGGCGCGGCGGACATCTCCTTCACCGCGGGCCATGTCCAAATGGCCTTAGACGGCTTGGGCTTAATGGGCTACGGCGGACACACTGAAGGCGAAACCGCACTGATGAACACCCTTGGACAACAGATGAAACGCGCTGCGCTGGTGATGTACCGATTACGAAATTGCACCCACTGCCAATCTGCCGAACCATAATTCGCCGATAGCCAGCTAACTCGCTGGCATCGGCACTAGAGGCCATTCTTGAGACAACTGAACTATCACCACCTCATGTACTTCTGGACCGTCGCTAGGGAAGGCAGCATCGCCCGTGCCTCGGAAGTGCTACACCTTACCCCTCAGACCATCAGCGGTCAGCTAAAGCTACTTGAAGAATCGGTGGGTGAGGCCTTGTTTCACCGCAGCGGTCGCAGCCTGTCTCTGACCGAAACCGGACAGACGGTTCGCCAGTACGCCGACGAGATCTTCTCCCTGGGCGCGGAGCTGACCCAGCGTATCCGCAGCAAAGACCCGGGAATGCCAGAATCCCTGAACGTTGGCGTGGTCAACTCCATCGCCAAACTCATTACCTATCGCATGATCGAACCGGCCATGTCCATGGACACTCCGGTACGGGTAATCTGCACCGAAGGCCCGCTGGACACACTGTTGGGGGAGCTGGCGGTGCACCATCTGGACCTGGTCATCTCCGATCGCCCGGTACCCACCGGCCTTAACGTGAAGGCTTACTCTCACCCCCTGGGCAGCAGTGACGTGGCATTTTTTGGTCGGCCCAGCATGGTTGAACATTACCTGCCCGACTTCCCCCACTCCCTGCAGGGCGCCCCGGTACTGCTACCGGCTTCGGGCACCACTTTGCGGCGCAAGCTGGATGAATGGTTCGACCTGCATGACGTGGCGCCGAAAATCGCCGTGGAATGCGATGACAGTGCCCTGCTGAAAGCCTTTGGTGAAGCTGGCAGGGGCCTGTTTCCGGCGCCGGCCGCCATCAGCACACAAATTGAGCAGATGTACCGATGCTCGCCGCTGGGGCTGATTGATCAGGTGACCGAATCCTACTTTGCCATTTCGCCGGAACGTAAGCTCAAACACCCTGCGGTGACCAGCATTACTCGAATGGCCAGGGACGAGCTGTTTAGCTGAGATTTACATCGGTTTTTACTTATTGAACCTGGCAGTAAAACAGTTTTACCTGAACAAAAGTTTGGTGCAGGATACGACTTCATCTATGGTTGAGAATCAAGAGCTGAACCCACTCTTCGATCGGGACTCCGTCACCGACGCTGCCCATAAAAGCCACGCAAGCTGCGTTGCCGCCTTCCTGAACCTGGAGGGGGTTCGGGGCATTGCCCGGGTGGCCTACACCAGCTATCGACAATTCCTGGTAACCACCGCCAGCGGGCAGAGTCTGGCCAATTTGGCCAACGGCTCCCAGTCGCCCATTTGGGGCACCCTGCGATACCAGGAGTTTATGGCTGCCGCTGAAGAGGCAGACTGCTCGGCAGGTATCAACAACATACTGCCGGTTCGGGCCTTGATGGCGGCCCGCATGGCGCAGGCAAACGACTGCGACCTTGCCTGCGGCCTGGGTTTAGCCAAAGAAATTTTACACAACAGCCCCATTGAACAGCCGGTGCTCGATTCCCTCAGCAGCCGGTGGACCATGGACTATGTGGTAAGTCTGACAACCACGCCGGAAGCCGCGCTAGTGGTTTACACCGCATCAACACTGGCCCTTGTCAGCAGCAGCCACCAATACCTGCGTTCAATGGCCAGGGCGCTGCACATTCCGACGACTCTGCCAGAGTTTATCCACAGTCAGATCGCCGATGAGCTGAAGCGGCAGCAGCAACACTGTTAGTTGAGTGAAGTTGGGCTCCGGCAATCGCCAGTAGTTCGAGCCCTCACCTTCTTTGTTGACCTGAAAAAGGCAACCGCAAAAAAAAGCCGCTCATTGAGAGCGGCTAAGGGGGTGCTCTGCGCGGCAGAGCTTTTGAGGGGAACTTAGTGCGAGGTCTGCATGGAGTGCGTGGCAACGTTGTTCGCATGCTCCTGCAAGGTCCGAAACAGATCAGGCTTCACTGGCTGCTCCAGCTGGCCCAGCTGCGTATCCAGTCGCAGCACAATGGACGGCTCTGCCAATAAGATCTTAACCAGGGCCGGAGACAATGCGAACTCCAGCTTTTCAATGTACGGATCCAGTTTGCCCCTGTCAGAGCCTCGGGCCACGTGAACTGGAACCGGGGTCAAGCGGCGGTCGGCAAGCTGGATGGTCAGGGGCTGCTCGATGGAACCGACGAACCACTGTTTGGGTCCATCATGGCGCAGCCACAAGACGTATTCGTTCACGGTGTTCTCTTCGTCGAACACCAGCGCGCTCAGGCCCACCGTCATGCGGTCCGTTGGAGAAAAACGACTGCCCTGGGTCTGGATGCTGATTAGCGGCTCGGACTCAAGCTGCATTGTATAAAAGCTCAGGCCCCGCATGGGATCGTGCAGCTCGCTGAGGGCCTCGTCAGCCTGGGCCTGGAAAGCCCACAGGCCACCTGTTAGCACCAACGATACCATTTTTAACCGAGCGCGATTACGCTGCGAGAACATGGAAATCTCCTGAGTGATAAGTGGACTACTGTCCAGATGAGGGTAGATTAACCCCTGCAACAAAACAGGAAAAGTCGGATTAAAGCACGGCTTAGTTCGGTTAAACCGAAC
>CAYGPO010000019.1:0-50410 GCA_964351665.1 uncultured Gammaproteobacteria bacterium
GAAAATTGGTGGGCCCTGTAGGACTTGAACCTACGACCAAGGGATTCACGTGCCCCGATGTTTCCATCGGGCGTTGGACTATCTCACCACCCCAGGTTTGCCTGGGGTGCGGGACGCTCTAGCCTGTTATTAAGGGCGCTTCGGCAACTTGTGCCAGCCCTCAGGTAGTCTCTGCACCTTCTGCGAGTGTACCCGCAGCTTGGCTCAGGATTGCCAACGGCCAGCCATGGGCTAAGCCGTTAAGGTTTCCCTGAATTCATCCCGTTCATTCTGCCTGTTACCAGACAGACGCACCATGAAGATGAGTCCCCTGCTCTAACCAACTGAGCTAAGGGCCCGCCAGGGGACATTGTACCTTATTGACAGGAAGGCATCCCAGCGCCGAGTGGCCGGTTGTTGAGATCAGCGCAGTTCAAACCACTCATAGCGCAGGCTTTTCAAATCCCCCTTACCGATAGCCTGGATAGGGTTTAGCCAGGTGTAGCGGGGGTCGGAGGTGTCAAACCTTGGTGCAACAAAAATCGGCGAGGAGCCCAGGCCCTGGGAGATCTGGGTGCGACCCTGATACTGCACGTAGATCAAAGCGCCGTCATCGGTTTGCATGGTGGCGCGCACGTCGATGGTTGCCACACCCGCGGCAATGGTTAACCAATCGGCTGCGGCCCTGCCCTTTAAGATGGCATTGAGGCGATTGCCGGAAAACACCATTTTGGTCAGATCAACAATCACTCGATTTCCCGCCGGGCCCTGGCCAAGGTCCATGGGCTCGGCCAGTCCCAGGTCTACCCGGCAAAGGTGCACCAGTTCAGGGGTTAAGCTAGAACTAGGAATGGATGTGGAGTTAGTTATATCCAATGGGCTCTGGTGCAAGGGAGATGTATGGTCCTGGACCATACTACAGCAGCCAGCGCCCATGATAATCCCGCGGACTGCGAGACAACAAGTTGCAGACCTCCAGCTCACCAGTGGCCCTGGTCAAACGTCATCACAGGTCTCTGCCCGGCCCTGCCCGCTTCAGGACGGGCAGCTCAGTCAATGGTTCAGCGCTGGCTCGCTCTGGCCAGACGGGTCTCGCGCCAGACGATCACCAGGTTGGCGGCGATCACCACCGCGGAGCCTGTCAGCACCACGGGCAAAGGCCAGTCGTTCCATATCAGCCAGCCCAGCAGCAGGGCCCAGATGACGCTGCTGTAATTCAGTACCGCCACCACCGCTGCAGGGGTCAGCTTCAACCCCACGGTGTAAAGCCACTGGGCACAGGCACCGGAGATGCCAACACCCAGCAGTAACGGCAGCTCCGCCACCGTTGGCAAACGGCCCACAAACGGCATGGCTAAGGCGGTAATTGCCGCGCCGATGACAAAAAAGTAAAGAGCGATGGTCTCGGGTTTCTCGTATCCGCCGAGCTGGCGCAGGATAATCGCCATGATGGCCTGCATGAAAGCAGCCCCCAGAGCCATGGAGACACCAAACACGTTAACCGCGCCGGTGGGTCTGGTCATGATCAGCACGCCGACAAACCCCATAACGATGGCGCTGCTGCGCACCCAGCCCAAGGACTCCTTCAAGATAACCACCGCCAAAATAGGCAGAAACAGCGATGAGGTGAATAGCAGGATGGAGGTTTCAGCCATGGGCATGGCGGAAAACGCGGCAAAGGTGGCGGTGAGTGAAACCGTGCCCATCACTGCACGGGTGACCATCATTCCCGGCTTGGTTTGGGCATAAAGGATGTCTCGCTTGCCAAATAAAAAGGCCATGGCCAGGAACGGCAGACAGGCCACCAGGTTACGGTAAAAGCCAATCTCAATCACCGAATGGGTGGCGCTCAAATATTTGGCGAAGGCGTGCATCACCGCAAACATGGCCATGGCGGCGGCGGTGGCCGCCATGCCAAGGGCAACGCGGTCAGTGGGTCTTGAAGAAGAAGTGTTGATGATTTGAGCCTGGACCCAGCGGGCTTGCCAGTTTACCTGGGCCCCAGTGCTGAGGCCCCTGATGTTATCAGGCCGCCTTTGGCCCTCGATAAAACTGATGCAACTGAGCGTAAACCTCAGGAAAAGCATCACGCAGTTTTTGCGGGTTTTCAAAGTAGTACTCGGAGGTCACGGCAAAAAACTCCGCCGGCTCGGTGGCGCCATAGGGGTCAATTTTTGGCCGGCCGCGCTTAGCCTGTTTCTGCAGCTGTTCAAAGGCTTCCTGCATCACTTTGGCCCAGACGCTTCTAGACATCCCTTGGTGCAACGCGGGGTATCCATCCGCCGGCCCATTGCGCATATCCAGCTTGTGGGCAATCTCGTGGATGATCACATTGTCGCCGTCGCTTGGGTCTGCCACGTCCTCGGCAACGTTGTGCCAGCTCAGCACCATACCGCCGCGCTGGTGAGCAGCGCCGGCAAGCACCCGTTTGTCTTCCTGCACCAGCCCCATATGGTTACGCCAGCTTTGCCGAGTCTTAAAAGCGCCCGGGTATACATACACCGAATACCAACCTTCCAACCATTGGTAACCCAGACTCAGCACCGGCAGACAGGACTGAGCTGCGATGATCAGCTGCACGGGCCGGATCACGTCCATATCACCGCCGCCGTAGAAGTCCTTTTCATGTATAAACCAGGTGGTCATAGCCCGCAGCTCCGCCAGCTGAGCCGGCGTTAGGTCCTGCAGCAGCGGCAGCTGGGCAACGGTGTCCTGCCACTCACCGTCGGCAATGGGGTGCTGTTCCAGAATCTTTTTGCGACGGCGTTTTTTTAACCAGTTAAACACGACAAACTCTCTACACGCGGCTTAAGTATTGGATATGGGGCATTATCTCAGCGCGTAAACTCACCAATTCAAAATATTGGACCAAGATGTCTATCAGCGAACCGATAGTTCTGCCCCGGTACCGGTAGATGTGAGGTGACGGGTGGCGGTAGGTCCCCAACAGGGCATCCGAGGCATGGATGCCGAGGTCGAGCCTACAGGGATGTATCACGGCGTCCCTGGGGGGGACCTACCGCCACCCGTCACCGGCACCGCAGCCAGGAGGCCGAACCGAAGGCCAAAAAAAAGCCCGGTCAGTCCACCGCAACAAGCAACAAACTGACCGGGCCCAGGTATTTCCTCTGCCCAAGGGCAGACAACTTATTCCAGGTCGAGAAAACTCCGCAGCTGCTCAGAGCGAGACGGGTGACGCAGCTTCCGCAGCGCTTTGGCTTCTATCTGACGAATCCGCTCGCGGGTTACGTCAAACTGTTTGCCCACCTCTTCCAACGTGTGGTCGGTGTTCATATCGATACCAAACCGCATCCGCAGCACCTTGGCTTCCCTGGGCGTTAGCCCTGAGAGCACGTCGCGCACGGTGCCAGACAAACCGGAACCGGTGGCAGATTCCACGGGTGACGCAATGTTGGCATCTTCGATAAAGTCGCCCAGATGGGAGTCTTCATCGTCACCAATGGGCGTCTCCATGGAGATGGGCTCTTTGGCAATTTTCAGCACCTTGCGGATCTTGTCTTCCGGCATTTCCATCCGTTCAGCAAGTTCCTCCGGGGTGGCCTCACGTCCCATCTCCTGCAGCATCTGCCGCGAGATGCGGTTCAGCTTGTTGATGGTCTCAATCATGTGCACCGGAATTCGGATGGTTCGGGCCTGGTCTGCGATGGAGCGGGTGATGGCCTGACGAATCCACCAGGTGGCATAGGTGGAGAATTTATAGCCACGACGGTATTCAAATTTGTCCACCGCCTTCATCAAACCGATGTTGCCCTCCTGGATCAGATCCAGGAACTGCAGGCCCCGGTTGGTGTATTTCTTGGCAATTGAGATCACCAGCCGCAGGTTGGCCTCAACCATTTCTTTCTTAGCCCGGCGAGCCTTGGCTTCACCGATGGACATTTCCCGGTTGAGCTCTTTAAGGTCGGGAATCTCTACCTTCAGGGACTCCTCCAGGTTAGCCATCTTGCCCTGCAGCTCACGAATGTCATCAGCCCTGGCCTTAATGGCAGCCGAGTATTTTTGCTTGGCGCGGATGTGTTGGTCCACCCACTTCTGATCGGTCTCGTGGCCAACAAAGCTCTTGATGAAATCCTTGCGGGGCATCTTCGCTTCGCCCACACACAGCTCCATGATGGTGCGCTCAAGGGTTCTGAGCATGGCAACATCGCGACGCATGCGGATGGTGAAGAAATCAACGATGCGCGGCGCAAACTTGATGGTGAGAAAATTCACCTCCAGCTCCTGACGTGCCGCCAACGATCGTTCATGCCCCATGCCGTTGCGGGTAGCTGAGCGCAGAAACTTCTGGAACAGCTTGGTGTGGTCGTTGAACTTGGCCGCTACCTCTTCCGGATCCGGACCGGTATCCGCCGGTGTGTCGTCATCATCGTCGCCAGCTTTTTTCACCACCGGGGTGGGAATGTCCACCGGTTCCAGGTCTTCCGGGCTGATGAAGCCCACCATAATCTCATTCAGCCGGCGCTCGCCGCCAGCGTAGGCAGCGTACTCGGTGAGCAGCATTTCTGAGGTGGCTGGGTAACGACCCAGGGAGCCCAGCACCTGCTGCAGGCCTTCCTCGATGCGCTTGGCAATGGCAATCTCACCTTCACGGGTGAGCAGCTCCACGGTACCCATCTCGCGCATGTACATGCGCACCGGGTCGGTGGTGCGGCCAATTTCGGCGTCCACTGCAGCCAGTGCAGCGGCGGCTTCGTCTGCCGCTTCGTCGTCGGAGGAGTCGGAATCGTTGAGGATCATCTGATCGGTGTCCGGCGCAACTTCGTGCACCTGGATACCCATATCGTTGATCATGTTGATGATGTCTTCGATCTGTTCCGGATCGACAATTTCATCCGGGAGGTGATCATTTACCTCAGCATAGGTCAGGTAGCCCTGCTCCTTGCCGCGGGTGATCAAGACTTTCAATTTGGATTGCTGATTTTCCTGCATGGTTTCCTGCCGTCACTGCTGCGGGTGTAGCCCCTATACCTTAATAAGCGTAATTCAGACCAAAACCGCGCAGAATTCCTGACCAAAAGGCAACGGCCACGTGCCCCTTAGGGAGACGCGGGATATCGACAATGGTCGTTGGGGTCGCTTCAGCTGGAATGACGCTATGGCGTCTCTAATCGGCTCAGAGTTGTTCCGACGTCTGCCGGATTGAGCACTTTAAATTGGGTCAGCGACTGCAATTTGTGCACCGAGCCTTAGCCCAAATGCGTTATGCCCTTTAATGTAGGGGGAATTGCGCAGAATTCAAGCATTAAAGCGTAAATTGTTACACTTTTATGGCATTTAATCGGGTTTGGGGCCTCTGGCGATGAGATTGCGGTAATGGGCCTTGTCCTCGTCGCTCAAACCGGCAATCCCCTGGTCGGCGATTTTTTCCAGCAGCGTGTCCAGCTCGAAGGTTCTTCGGCTGATTTCAGCCTCCGCCAGCAGGCGTTCAATGGCGCCGGCAAATTCAGCGCCCACATCATGATTATCCGCCAGCGGGTCAGGCAAATTGGCCAGCTTTTGCAAGGCGGGGTAATCCGGATGACCCTCCCAATGGCTGAGCATTTGCGCGGTGACCGCGTCGGGGTGATCCCGGCACCACTGATACAGCTCAACCAGCAGCGCCACCCCCTTGCGGGAATAGGCAATCAGCTGCTCCACCGGAGCGGCGCTTGCACCCAATTTGGGGTGATGGACCAGCAGGGTGATGGCCTGGCGAATTAACGACGGCTGGGCAGCAGACTCCGCCCGCCGCTGCCCGCCCCTGGGGTCGGGCCTGAACGCCTCGCCGGCAGGCTTTGGCGCAACGGTGCTGCTGCGAGCCAGCTCACCCAGGCGCTCATACATCATGTCGCGAAACGCGCCGTCGGGGATTTGGGCCAGGAACGGCTTGCACAACTCAACCAATCGGGCACGGCCATCCAGGCTGTTGAGATCCACTTCCGCCTGATAGCGAGAAAAGAACACCTCCGACAGCGGCCTGGCCGCTGCCAGCAGGGCCTCAAATTCATCCAGCCCGCGCTGGCGGATCAGGGTATCGGGGTCTTCTCCATCGGGCAAAAACAAAAACCGCGCCTGACGACCGTCTTTCAGTCGCGGCAGCACCGATTCCATCGCCCGGTGCGCCGCCTTGCGACCCGCCCGATCGCCGTCAAAACAAAAATAGATCTCCGGCGCCGAGCGAAACAGCAGCTCAGCGTGGTCGGCGGTGGTGGCGGTGCCAAGGGTCGCCACCGATTCGGTCAAGCCAAACTGCGCCAGTGCCACCACGTCCATATAACCCTCCACTACCAGCAGGCGTTTGAGAGTCTTGTGGGCCTGTCGAGCCTGGTACAGGCCGTACAGCTGACGGCCTTTTTGGAACAGCGGAGTTTCTGGAGAATTTAAGTACTTGGGGCCGTCGCTGGCCCCCATCACCCGGCCACCAAAGGCCACCGGGCGGCCTCGGGTATCGTGGATGGGAAACATCACGCGGCCGCGAAATTTGTCATATACGCCGCCGCTTTGACGGCTGCTGGTTAAACCGGCCTTGTCTAAAATGGCCTCTCGATCTTTTTTGCCGCCGGCCCAGCGGGACACGGTGTCCCAGGCGTCCGGGGCGAAACCCATGCTGTAGTCTCGGGCGATGGCGCCGTCTATACCCCGGTCTTTCAGGTAGGCGATGGCCTCAGGGCTTTTTTTCAGCGCCGCCTGATAGATCTGCTGAGCCTCGGCCAACACCGCGTAGACCTCATCCAGACCGTCGTCCCGGCGGGCCTCGTCCCTGGGCACCGTCAGCCCGGCCTTTTGCGCCAGCTCTTCCACCGCATCGATAAAACCCAAGCGGTCGTATTCCATCACAAAGCCCACCACGTTGCCGTGGGCACCGCAGCCAAAACAGTGATAGAACTGCTTGCCGGGGCTAACCGTAAACGACGGACTTTTCTCATCGTGGAATGGACAGCATGCCTGATACTCCCGGCCCGCTTTCTTTAGCCCGACCCGGCCGGATATCACCTCAACGATGTCACAGCGGGCAATCAGCTCGTCGATAAATGATTGTGGGATCAGACCTGGCACGGGGACAGTTTAACCGAGGTATTGATGGTGGATGCAGGCAACCGACAGCGGAGAGGTTATTGCCTGGGTTTGCGAGGGTGCCGAGCTGTCGCACAAGCCTATCGTGCAGAGCTAAGGTACAACATTTGGCTGTAGGCAGTTGCCGACGGGACTGCTGGCAGCCTCTGGAAAACTCAACCCAGGCGGGCTTTGACCTGGGCACTGACGGCCTGCATGTCAGCCCGGCCGGCCACCTTGGCCTTCACCTGGCCCATTACTTTGCCCATGTCTTTCATGGACTCAGCGCCGCTGTCTTTGATTACGCCATCAACAATGGCGATCAGCTCAGCTTCCGTGAGCTGTTTCGGCAGGTAGGCCGTTAACACGCCAATTTCGAACTGTTCGATGTCCGCCAGATCCTGACGGCCAGCGTCGGTGTACTGACTTGAAGCGTCCCGCCGCTGCTTGACCATTTTTTCGATCAGGCTGGTGATCTGGCCATCGTCCAGGTCGACCCGGTCGTCCACCTCTCGGCGCTTAATCTCGGCCAGGGCCATGCGAACAGTACCCAAGCGCTGTTTTTCACCAGCTTTCAGGGCCGTTTTCATGTCTTCGGTGAGACGGGCTTTGAGGGGAGCGGTCATGGTGTTCTGTGAGCGTCCTGCTTAAGCTGGGGCTGGGGAAGCCCTGGCCTACAGCGGCTAACGATGCAGAGTTCTGGCCAGAATTCCGATACCAGTTGCCCAGCGTCCACGATTCACGGCCTCGGCATTTAGCCAGCCAGACTCAATACAGGCGGCTGCGGCGGGTCACTTCGCGGGAAATACGACGCAGGTGACGCTTCACCGCGGCAGCTTTCTTACGCTTACGTTCCTGGGTGGGCTTTTCATAAAACTCACGCCGACGGGTCTCAGACAGGATCCCGGCTTTCTCACAGGAGCGCTTGAAACGTCGCAGGGCATATTCAAAGGGCTCGTTTTCACGAATTCTTACGCTTGGCATTACATCTCCACAAAAAACGGGCGCTTGATAGCGCCGCGAACAAAGATCCCCATTATAACTTGCTTTTTTTAGCCAGCGCAAAGCTCCATTTGCAAAAGCCTCCCGAAGGCGGGCAAACCCGAGGCAATTCCCGGGCATTATGCCCCGGGCAGCAGCGGACGCTGGCACAGGACCGGGGCGTTTGCGACACTTGGCCCCTGTCCTTTGATATGAATCCAACATGACTGCCGTACTTGGTATTGAAACCTCCTGCGATGAATCCGCTGCCGCCATTTATGACACCGACGCCGGCTTGCTGGCACATACCTTGTACAGCCAGATCAAAACCCACGCCGAATTCGGCGGCGTGGTGCCGGAACTGGCGGCCCGGGACCACGTACGCAAACTGCCGGGACTGATCCGCCACGTGCTCAAACAGGCCGGCCTGACCCCCGCAGAGCTGGGCGCAGTGGCCTACACCGCAGGCCCAGGCCTGGTGGGCGCGCTGCTGGTTGGGGCCAGCACCGGCCGCGCCCTGGCCTACGCCGCCGGCATTCCGGCCCTGGCGGTGCATCACATGGAGGGTCATCTGCTGGCGCCACTGCTGGAAGAAAATCCTCCACAGCCGCCCTTTGTGGCACTGCTGGTATCCGGCGGCCACACCCAGCTCATTGGCGTGCGGGCCATCGGTGATTACCAGACCCTGGGTGAAAGCCTGGACGATGCCGCCGGCGAAGCCTTCGATAAAACTGCCAAACTCATGGGCCTGGGTTACCCCGGCGGCCCGGCCTTAGCCAAGCTGGCGGAACAGGGGCAGCCGGACGTCTACCGCCTGACCCGCCCAATGACCAACCGGCCGGGGCTGGATTTCAGTTTCTCCGGTCTCAAGACCCAGGTCCTCACCACCTGGGAAAAATCCGCCAAGACCGATGCCGACAAGGCCAACATCGCCTGGGCCTTCCAGGAAGCGGTGGCGGACACCCTGCGGATCAAATGCGCCCGAGCCCTGGATCACACCGGCTTTGAGCGGCTGATTGTGGCCGGCGGCGTGGGCGCCAATCGTCGCCTGCGTGAGGTATTAACCGCCATGGCCGAAAAACGCGGCGGCCGCTGCTACTTCCCGCGGCTGGAGTTCTGCACCGACAACGCCGCCATGATTGCCCTGGCCGGCGCGGTGCGGGTGAGCCAGGCCTCGAAAGCTGATCTATCGGTGAACGTGCGAGCGCGCTGGGATCTGTCCGAGCTGCCCCAGGTAGCGGTGTGAGCAGCGACACCCTGTTGATCCAGAACCTGAGCATGGATGCCTTGATCGGCGTGCACGAGTTTGAACAACGCACGCCCCAGAACATTGAGCTGGATCTGGCCCTCAACCTGGATCTTTCAGCCAGCGCAGCCAGTGATCAACTCACCGACGCCCTGGATTACGTCGCGGTCAGCGAAACCCTGAGGGCCCACGTTAAGGGCAGTCGCTACGCACTGATTGAAGCGCTGGCGGAAAGCTGTACCCAGCTGCTGCTCCACACCTTCCCCATAGACCAAGTTCGCCTGACCCTGCGCAAGCCCGGAGCCCTGCCGGGAGATCCAGTGGTGGGACTGATGATCACCCGCAGCCGGCAAAATGCTTAACCTAAACCCAATCGCCGGTCACCGATGGTCGGCCCCGGCGGTTGCCCTGGTGTCACCGGAACTGACTGGGGCTTTGCTGCCTGGGGCATTGCCTTGGGTGTTGCCTGGGGTATTACCTGGGTCACTGAACGGGTGATCAGATAGTGCCACAACACCCGTCGCAACAGCTCCCAAGCCCGCCGGAACCCGCCGCTGAAGCGGTGGCTGCCAGCAACGCACTGCGCCAGATCATTATCGAAAAATTGCGCCGCCAGGGCCCCATGTCCGCCGAGCAGCTATGGCAGCTGGCGCTTTATCACCCCGAGCTGGGCTATTACCACAACGGCCTGAACAAGTTTGGTGCCGGCGGCGATTTTGTCACCGCGCCGGAGCTGGGTGATGGTTTCGCCTTTTGCCTGGCCCACTGGTGCCAGCACATCCTTGAAGCTCTGGACGGCCCGCGTATTTTGGAACTGGGAGCCGGCAGCGGCGCGCTGGCCGCGAGCCTGCTGCTGGCCCTGGAGCAGCGCAACTCGCTGCCCCAGGAATACGCCATTTTGGAGGTCAGCGGCGCGTTGAAGGTACGCCAGCGTGAGACCCTTGCGGCCCGGGCGCCCCATTTGCTGTCCCGGGTTCGCTGGCTGGAACGCACGCCCCAGGAGCCCTGGCAGGGCCTGATGATCGGCAACGAGGTGGTGGATGCGCTGCCGCCCCGGCGCCTCATATTTCATTCGGGGCTGTGGCACGAACTTAAGGTGATAGAAGACCAGACCAGCCCCGATGCCCTGACCTGGCAAACCGGCCCGCCGGTGCAGGCTGATTTGCCTGACGATGCCCGGCAAACCGGCTACACCACCGAAGACCAGCCCATGCTGAAGCCCTGGGTGCAGACGGTGACCCAGGCCTTAAGCCGCGGCGCCTTGGCCCTGGTGGACTACGGCTACACCCGGCATGAGTACTACCATCGACAGCGTGGCGCCGGCACCGCCATTGCCCACTATCGGCACCGGGCCCACGACAATCTGCTTTGGATGCCGGGGCTGCAGGACTTAAGCGTCAGCGTGGATTTCAGCGCCCTGGCCCAGGCCATCACCGAGGCTGGCCTGACCCTGACCGGCTACACCTCCCAGGCCCAGTTTCTGCTCCAACACGGCCTGACAGATTACGCCGGTGATCTGACCCAGGATCTTTCCAGCGATGGACTGCGGCGAATTCAAGAAATCAAATACCTCACCTTACCCTCGGAGATGGGTGAACGATTTTCGGTCATGATCGGGGCCCGGGACATGGACCTGCCAGCCATGGCCATCGACCAGCGTCACCGGCTGTAGCCGCCTTGATTACGCCCCACCATTCACGCTGGAAGCTACTGGGCATACTCATAGGCTGGGCTCTGGTGGGCGCCATTTGGTCAGCGTCCCTGCTCACCGCGCCGGATCCTGGGCTGGATATCCCCCAACAGGACAAATGGGGTCACCTGATTGCCTACGGCGGATTGATGGGCTGGTTTACCCTGGTCTTTCGGTCCGGGCGCAGCCGGCTTTTTTACTTCCTGGGCTTCGCCGTGATGGGCGGCGTGCTGGAGCTGATTCAGGGCACCCTGCCCCACCGTCAGGCCAGCCTGGCGGACCTGGCGGCCAACATTACCGGGCTTAGCCTGGGCTGGTGGCTGGCCAGCGCGCTTTGGCATCGGCTATGGCCGCAATTCTCGCCCGCCGCAAAGCCTCCGCCAACCTGAGCCCCTCAAAACCCTGTTTTCGCAGGGGCTCGTTGGGCACTTGAGCCACTGCCTGAAAGGCTTCCCGCAGGTAGTCCGGCTGGGGGTAGTCCCGGCTTTCCAGGTCTCCCCCCCGTCCACGGGCGTCAGCCTCACAGGCCAGCAGAAACTGGTCAAAACGGGCCGGATTGCGCAACGCGTCCGCCGCCTCTATCAGCTTCATCACGGTGGATGGCTTCAGTTCAAAGGCCTGGTGCACCTGCAGATGGTAACGACACACAAGCTCCGCCAGCCGCCGGTGCTCTTTGGGCACCCGCAGCCGATCACACAGGGCCGCCAACGGCGCAAGTCCAGCCCGTTCGTGGCCCCGGTGGGCGGGCAGCTGGTCGGTGGGGGTGAGGGCTTTTCCCAGGTCGTGAGTAAGACAGGCAAAACGTCCGGCAGCGGTCAGGTCAAGCCTGGCGGCCTGACTCAAAACCATCAGCAGGTGCAGCCCGGTGTCTACTTCAGGATGATGACTGGCGGTTTGCGGTACGCCGAACAGGGCCTCCACTTCCGGCATCACCACGGCCAGGGCGTGACAGCTGCGCAGCACCTGGATGTAGGCCTGGGGATGGGAGGTCATTAAGGCTTTTTCAGTTTCGGCCCAAACCCGCTCTGCCACCAGAGCGTCAAGCTCGCCGGCGCTGGCCAGCCGGCGGGCCAGGGCCAGGGTCTCCTCAGCCACGCTGAAGCCCTGGTCGGCCAGGCGGGCGGCAAACCGGGCCAGGCGCAATATCCGCACCGGGTCCTCGGTAAAGGCCTCGGTGACATGTCTCAACTTGCGGGCTTTAAGATCTGCCGCGCCGCCGTAGGGGTCAATCAACTGACCCTTGGTATCACCGTCCAGGGTCATGGCAATGGCATTAATAGTGAGATCCCGGCGGGACAAATCTTCCGTTAAGGTCACCTCAGGGCCGGCGTGAAAGGTAAAGCCCCGATAGCCCGCAGCGACCTTTCGTTCGCGCCGGGCCAGGGCATATTCCTGATGGGTTTCGGGGTGCAGAAAAACCGGAAAATCTTTACCCACGGGGCGGTAGCCCAAGTCCAGCATATCCTGTGGCGTGGCCCCGGTAACCACATAATCCCGATCCACCACCGGCAGCCCCAGCAGCTCATCGCGAACCGCTCCACCTACCAGATAGATCTCCAAGGGCCTATCTGCCGGCCCGCCGACGGGCGTCGTCAAGGCGATCAACCCGCCGCTGCCTGCCAAGGTAGGTGGGTGCAATGGCCTCCAGCGCCGTGGGCGTGATGCCTAGCTCTGGCAGGGCGTTGTTGTCGGTCATGCTGTCCAGCTGCAGGGAGCGGTAATTATCGGTGGAAAAGGGTTTGCCCGGCACCAGGTTCATGACCCTGGCCTGCAGCGCGCTGATAAAATTCGGCAGCCCCAGCACCCGGGTACGCCGGCCTTTCAGCTTAATCACATATTCCACCAGCTGCTTCAGGGTGTAAGTTGTTGGGCCTGCCAGCTCCAGGGTTCGACCAGCGCAATGGCGGTCTGCAATGACCTGGGCAAAGGCGTCCGCCACGTCCCCAACGTAGACCGGCTGAAATCGACTGCCGGCGCAGGCCAGGGGCATCAGCACAGGCGTAAAGGTCAGCAGCGCAGCAAAGCGATTGAGAAAACTGTCAGCGGGACCAAAGATCACCGACGGCCGCAGGATGGCCCAGTCCAGACCGCTATCGCGGACCAGTTGCTCAGCTTCGCCTTTGGTTTTCAGATAATAGCTGTTGCCCTCACCGGCACGCAGGGCGCTCATCTGAATGTAACGGCCCACTCCGGCCTGCTGGCAGGCCGCCAGAGCGTTGGCGGTAACATCCACGTGGGCGCGACGGAAACCGCTGCCGTCAAAGCCTTTTTCATTGAGGATGCCCACCAGATTCACCAATACATCAGCACCGGCTAAGCCCTCGGCCAGAGATTGCACCTTGGTAGGGTCAGCGATCTTCACTGAAACCCCGGGCCTGGCCGATCGCCGGCTGGCGGGATTGCGGCAAAATATGCTGACCCGATCGCCCCGCGCCGCAAGTTCGTTGGCCAGCGCGTCTCCGACAAAGCCACTGCCGCCGAGTAAAACCGTGTGTGTCATAACTGCTCCGCTTATGAAGGACAGCTCGGCGTTATCGAACCACGCAGCCCAAAGTCGGTGACTCCGGGGCGTGAGTCCATGGCCGGCATACGCTGCGTAATGGGGATCATTTTACCCTCTCGACGCCAGTCGTAGAGAGTGGTGAAGGCCAATACCCGCATCAGGTAGTCCCGGGTTTCATAATAGGGCAGGCTTTCTATCCAGCGCACCGGGTCATTGGGTAAGTCCATGGCGTCCCAGCGCGCCACCGCTTCCGGGCCGGCGTTATAGGCGGCCATCACCTTCAGCGGGTGCTCATAGCGCTCAAACAGGCTGGCCAGATAGGCGCTGCCCAAACGCAGGTTAACCTCCTGGCGCAGCAGGCCGGCCCGCCCCGGGTTGGCCTCACCCAGGCTGCGAGCCACTTCAAGCCCGGTCTGGGGCGTCAGCTGCATCAGACCCCGGGCTCCGGCGCCGCTGATGGCGTCAACCACCAGGGCGCTTTCCGAACGCATGATGCCGTAAACCAAACTGGGATTAAGACCAAAGCGGGCCGCATTGCGGGTCACCTCTTCGTGCCAGGCCAGGGGAAACCGCAGGGCGTAGCGGTCTGTATGCCCGGTATCAGCCAAGGTCAAAATGGCCCGTTCAAACCAGCCGCTGCTGTCCGCCAGCACGGCGGCCTGGCGACGCTCCTCGCGGCTTAAGTTGCGGGTTGCCGTATTCCACTCCGAGCGGGCATCAGGCCATTGCTGAAGGGCATGCAGCTCCAGCGCCCGCTGCATCGCCGGCAGCGCCATCAAGGCGGTCAGCACCGTTGGGTCTGGCTCTCTGGGGGCGGGGCACAGGGCATAGGCACTGCCAATCTGATCGGCGGCGGCAAAGCCGAAGAAATTGGGCTTTAGCGCCAGCTGTCCCAGCAGCGCGGTGGCCTGGGCCTGCTGGCCGGTCTGCTGCAGGCCCCGGGCTCGCCAGTACTGCCAGCGGTCCCGATCGCCAAGCTCAGCGGGCAGACTGTCCAACGCCGCCAGCAGGGCTGACCAGTCGCCCTGCTTGATCGCCACTCGCGCCCGCCACTCAACAATTTGATCATCCTGGAGCTTTAGGTCGGTGAGACGGCGCTGGGCGTCCGAGGGGAAATCGGTGGCGTAAAAAAGCGCCAGATTGCGGTCAACGCTGGCCACCTGATCAGGAGTAAACGAATAGTGGTCGCGCAGCACGTTCCAGGCTGACAGTGCCAGGGAGTTATTGCGGGATTTGATTCGATCCAGAGTGCTGAGCACCATGGTTCGGTGCGCGGGTGAATCGGTCCAGCGAATGGCGTCCGCCAGGCCCCGACTGGGGTTGTCCACCAGGCTGGACCAACGTTTGATTTCCGCCCGCCGAGCGCTGCTTAGGCCGCGACCCAGAAAGCTGGCAAGCTTAGTCTCGCCGGCCTGAGCAGCCAGCACCGCCCGGGCAAAATCCCGTTCCCCGGTGAGCAGGCCCCGCTGACGCCAGTGCCGAAACACCGGATCACAGTCATCGGGCTGAGAGCTGCCCGCCAGCCACAGGCTCTCGTCATAGTCGACGCTGCCGTGAACCGACAGCTGAGCCCTGGCCCGCTGACACTGTAAGGTTGTGTCCCGTTGATCCCGGTAGTCGGCGAGAAAATCCGCCCAGCGTTTTTTACCGGCCAGCTCTCGCAACCAGCTGCGCCGCAGCCGATAGGCCGGGGGCAAGGACGGATACCGCGCCAGCAGCGCGCGAATCTCAGCCGGGTCAGCGGTGGGCAGTTTCTGAGCCTGACGGGCGATCAGCAGGTAGGGATGCAGAGGGTAGTCAGCGAGTTTGTCGGTGAGCCGATCGAATTCCGACAGCTGGTTTTTCGCCAGCGCCTCCAGGGCCTGTTGGTAGCGCTCTCGGGGCGGGTCCGCCGCCAGCGCCGGCGCGGTAAAACTTAGCAGCGCCATTGCCAGCACCACTAGCGGGCCGTGCGCTGAGGTTGGTTTGTCTATCAAGCGGCCCACTGTCGCGGTCAAGCAAACCCTGCAGCGTAAGGCACCGCTTGATTGGCTAAGGGCGGCTCTGGTAAATGAGAAATGCACCCTAATGGCACGCTGAAATCCGCTACCACGGGACAATGATCCGACAGGTCTATGGGCAGCACCGAGGCCGCATTGAGTTCAATGCCGCCGCTGAAAAAAATGTGGTCCAGGCGCCGGGCAGGCCGCCAGCTGGGAAAGGTGGAAAGCTCACAGGGCAGGGTCTGCAGGCCAACCCTGGCCAGAAACCGCTGTAGCTCCGGAGCTGCCGCCGGCGCGTTGAAGTCTCCCATGACAATAATGTGCGGGCTGCCTTCCAGCCGTTCCGCCAAAAAATCCAGCTGACTGCGCCGAGCGCGGCGACTGAGAGCAAGATGCACGTTGGCAACGGTCAAACCATGGCTGTCGTCGCCATAGCGGGCCACCAGCGCGCCACGGGCAGAGACCCTGCCCGGCAGCCGATGATCTTCAACGGATCGAGGACGAATGCGGCTAAGCAGGGCATTGCAGGTGCTCGATATCCGGCTGAGCCGCCGATTTGACTGCTGGGACCAAAAAGGAAATCCGCCCTGCTCCGCCAGCACCCGGGATTGATTGATGAAACCGCTGCGCAGGGAGCCATCATCAGCCTCCTGCAGGCCAACAATGTCGTAACCACGGACCGCTTCACCCACCGCTTTCACCACCGCGCCACGACCCGCGTAGGGCAGCACCTGCTGCCAACCTCGGGTGACATAGTCAGCGTATTGGGACGTTTGGGCGCCGGCCTGAATGTTGTAAGACAACAGGCGTAGCCCAAGGCTCGCAGTCGGGATTTGATCCATATGACCTGAGTGTAGCAATTACCGGCCTTTGGATTGTGTCGAGGACGTCAAAAAACCACAGTCAGCAACCCCGGGCAGCCAGAATCGGAAAATACTCCGAGTCTGGCTGCCGTACCCTGCCGTACCCTGGGTATGGGGCAATTACTGAGACGCGGCTACCGCTTCCGTGGCCGTGGCGTGGTCCTGGGCGTCGGACACCGCTTCAACCGCAGGCAGGGCGGCCAATTCCTGGGCCACCAGGTGATCAATGATTTGGATTAAGCGCTCATAGCTGCCAGCCATGGAGCCGTTGGCCAAATACTTGCCGTTAATAATCACGCTGGGTGTACCGGTGACGCCCCAACGCCGGGCTTGGTTGGTTCCGCGGGTCAGTTTGGTCTGTACCGAAAAGGATTTGGCCGCCGAGTCGAATTGCTCCCGGGTGACACCAAAAGCCGTGAAGAATTCCGCCAGGTCGTCGGTGTTGCGCAGGGCTCGTCGCTCGCTGTGCAGCGCTTTAAACAGAGCGCCGTGGGACTGATCCAGGATGTCCAGGGCTTCTGCGGTGTAGTAGGCGCGAGCCAGGGGCTCCCAGCTACGCTGAAAAACCACCGGCACCCGGTAAAAATTCACTCGTTCGGCGCGGTTTTCAGCCCAGGGCTCGATAAACGGCTGAAACGTAGCGCAGTGCGGACACAGGTAGCCAAACACCTCGACCACCTCGACCTGAGAGGCATCGTCAGTGGGCTGGGCAGGCTCGATGACTTTGTAGTCCTTGCCGGCAACGTAGGTGGTGTTATTTTGGGCCGTAGCACCAAAACTCAGCAGCGCTGCCGCTAGTAGCATCATCCATTTCATAAGTGAATTCTCCGATTATCTGCCCAGAAAGAGCTCCAGGCGCTCCCGACAAATTCAGACTACCGGCGACCTGGAAGGTTCCCTGGCTTTGTCGACCAGGCCGCTGGATCCAGACCGGCGGCGTAAATCTCCGATGAGCGGGTCATCGCGCAACGGCGGGCTGACCAGGTCCAGCGCTGGCGACGAGCATCAGGCTCGACGCCAGCTTATTGCTGACCTGTCAGTGCAAACCTTCCAGATAGCTGGCCAGGGCGATCAGCTCCTGCTCGTCCAGGCGACTGGCGATGGTAGCCATGATGGCGTTGGCGTCGTCTCCCTCACCCCAAACCTTGCCGCCGGCAAATTCTTTCAGCTTGGCCGTTGTGTAGGTTGCATGCTGACCGCCGATGGACGGATAGCCGGCGCCGGGATTGCCGCGACCGGTGGGGCCGTGGCAGGCCAGACAGGCGGGTACGCCGTCTGCCGCTTTGCCGCCCCGGTAGATGGCTTCGCCCACCGCAACAACTGATTCATCGGCGGTGCCGGGCTTGATGGTTTGCTGGGCAAAGTAGGCGCCGATATCCGCCGCGTCCTGCTCAGTCACGTTGACAATCATGGGGGCCATTACGGCACTTTCCCGGTTGCCAGACTTAAACAGCTTCACCTGCCGCACAATATATTGCTCGTGCTGTCCAGCCAACTTAGGCCATTCACCGAAGGTGCTGTTACCATCAACGCCGTGGCACGAACCACAGATGATGGCTTTGGTTTTGCCCACCTCAGCGTCGCCAGTAACCTGGGCAGCCAGGGGTGCACTGAGTGTAGCTGCTCCAACGAATACGAAGGCCAGCATGTTCCTGTGGAAAGCCATGTGTAAAACTCCTTGTTTCGCGCTCCTGATCACGGGTCGGCAGCAGCGCGGGGATTTGTTAGCCAGACAGCAATAATGCGTGAATAAACGTATTGCCGCTGTGAATACCGAGCCGGTTCTTATATCAAGCACACCCATGAGCGTCAACGATCACCCGCGCTTTCGCGCCGCCAAATACGGGCTTAACGCCCACCGAGTAAACCAGCTTCCCACCGATAGCGGCGCCGAAGTGGCCTTTGCCGGGCGCAGCAATGCCGGCAAATCCACCGCTATCAATGCCATCACTGACCAAAAATCTCTGGCCAGAACCAGCAAGACACCGGGCAGAACCCAGCATATGGTGGTGTTTGAGCTGGACGGCAATCAGCGCCTGATTGACCTGCCCGGCTATGGCTATGCCAAGGTGCCGGTAAAGCTTCGCGATCATTGGGACCAGGAGTTGGACCGGTACTTTCGCAATCGTCTCAGCCTGCGCGGGCTGATTTTAATTATGGATATCCGTCATCCGCTGAAAGAGTTCGATCTGCAGTTCCTCAAATGGTGCCAGCGCGCCAACCTACCCTGTCATATTCTGCTGAGCAAAGCCGACAAGCTCAAACGTGGACCGGCTAACAGCGTGCTGCTTAAGGTTAAGGCGGAGCTGAAAAAACACCAGATTACCGCCTCCTGCCAGGTCTTTTCCGGCCACACACGTAGTGGTATCGACCAGGCATACAGCATGCTTGAGCTATGGCTGGGGCCGCCGGAGCTTGCCATCGAGCCGGCAAGTCCCGGCTGAGCCCAAGCCGTCCCAGCAAACCCTGTCCTTAGGAAGCGTCCGGCGCTGGGTTTTTGCTGGCCAGCATGGCGGTCAGATCCAGGCCGTCCAGCAGCACCGGCTCGCCCAGGTAGTGGCCTTGCACAAAGTCCACCTCAGCGCTGCGCACCGCCTCCAGAGTTTCTTCGGAGTCCACGTGCTCGGCAATGGTGGAAAGACCCAGGGCATGAGCCATGGAGGTGATGGAATTGACCATGGTGCGGTCGACATCGTCGTTGACCATGGCCTGGACAAACATGCCGTCAATCTTAATGAAATCCACCGGCAGGTGTTTCAGATGGGTGAAGGAGCTAAAACCGGTGCCGAAATCGTCCAGTGCAAACCGGCACCCCAGCTTACGAAGCTCCAGCATGAACTTTCGAGCGCTGTGCAGGCTGGCCATTTCCGCGGTTTCAGTGACCTCAAAAATTAACCGGCTGGGATCCACACGGCGAGATTCAATCACGTCCCTAATCAGCCGCAGGGAGTCTTCATCCTGCAGGGTGACGTTGCTGATGTTAACCGTCAGGCAGACGTTCTGGTCGGCTGCCTTCATTTCCTCCAGCTTGATCAGGGCGTTTCGAATCACCCACAGATCCACTTCCTGCACCATATTGACCCGCTCAGCCAATGGCACAAACACGTTGGGCGACACCCACTGGCCATCCCGGGAGACCATTCTCAGCAACAGCTCAAAAATCAGCTCCCGGGGTTTTTGCAAGATGGCGTTGCCGTCCTCGTCAACCACTTCCAGCGCCGGGGTCGATTCAATGGGCGTGATGGGCTGAGCCAGAAACACGAATCTGTCGTTGCGAATCGCGTCTTTAAACCGATCTTCCCAGCCAGACTCCAGCTCCCGCGCTGTGCGGGTATCTTCCTCGGACAAATAGATATGGGTTTGATTGCGGCCCTTCTTCTTGGCCTGGTCACAGGCCACCCTGGCGTGCTCCAGGGCGTATTCCGCTGACGGTGTCTTGCGGGTAAGGATGACAACGCCAATGGAACCGGTCACCGGTCGGCGTACCCCAAAGCGCTCCGCCTGCACCTCCGCCAGCACCCCACGAAACTCATCAGCGATGGTAAACAGGGTGGACAGCTGGATCCGCGACAGCAGCAGGGCGAAACGATCAGCCTCCAGCCGCGCCAACATATCTCGATCCCGCAGTCGCGTGGCCAGCCTTTCCGACACCTCCGCCAACACTCGATCGCCCTCGATCTCGCCGCCGGACTCGACGATGTCGCGAAAACGATCAATATCAACACACAGCAGAGCGTCATAACCGCCGTCTTCGTGCAGCCGCTCCAGCTGGCGATCCAGGTGTTGACTGAAATGGCGCCGATTCGCCAGCCCGGTTAGCGGATCGTGGGAAACCTCCCAACGCAGCTGATCCACAGACTTGCGTTCGGAAATATCCCGAAACACCACCACCGCGCCCTTGTGCTGCTGCTCAATGGACAGTGGAAAAACCGTGCACTCCACCGGTAACGGATCGCCTTCCCGGTGCACAAACACCACCTCCAAGCCGCTGCGAGATTCACCGCTGCGATAACAGCCGGCCAGCAGGCCGTTTTGATCCGCATCGCCGGGATGCAGCTGAGCACTGGCGGACTTGCCCACCAGCTGGCCTTCCTCGCTAAAGCCCAGCAGGCGCACGCCGGTGGGATTAATGAAGGTGATTTCGCCACTGGTGCTAACACCATACACGCCGTCACCCACCGAGCCCAGAATACCGTTCAGGCGCTGGCGCTCAGACTCTACGGATTTACGGGTCAGGATGGCTCGGGCAATGGCCGCGACCCGGGTAATGAAAAGCTCTTTGGCCTCATTTTTGAACATGCACTCAACGGCGCCAGCCTCAAGGCAGCTCTTGATGATGGATTCTCGGTAGCTGCCGGTGATGATCGCCAGGGTAGCGCTGGCGCAGTTAGGCAGCTGACGGATGCGCCGACACAGCTCATCGCCGGTGCCGTCGGGCAGGTAGTAGTCCACAATCATCAGGTCGTAGTCGCCCTGGGCGGCCTTGGCTTCAGCCTCGGTTACGCTGCTGGCCACATCCACCGGAAATCCTCGGCTCTCCAGCAGCTGCCGGTAGGCGTAGCGAGCACTCTGGGAGTCGTCGACGAACAACACGCTGACGCCGCTGGTGTCAGCGTCGCTGACCCGCGACTCGCCCACCACCGATTCGGGGATCATTGCGCTGAGATTGGCCGGGATCTGAGAAAAACGCTGCCAGGGCACAATCGCGCTGTGGCCGCGGTTGTCCGCCCACTTTTCTAAGATGACGTGCTTGTCGTGGATCAGCAGAACAAAAGGAATAACAGCAGCGGGCTCAGCCTGTAGGTACCTGAGCAGGGGTTTGATGGGATTGGCCACCCTGGGCGGCACCCCTAGGATGATGGCATCGTAGGGACGCTGGCTCGCCACAGCATCACGAAGCAGCGTGAGTGCTTCTTCAAAATTATGGGTGACCGTGGTCAGGCTGTAACCACCGGCGCTTAGGGTGCGCACCAGCAGGTTCGACAACGTGGCCGATGGCTCTATAACAAGTACGCCCTGCGACATCATTCCCCCGAATGAAATCAATTAAATACGGGCTCTTCCGTAGCCCGTCCTTGAGCATCGTACCGTCGCTTTGACAGTGCAGCAAGCGATGGTAAAGTCCGCCAATGCCGTTCCCAGCCACCCGTATGCGACGTATGCGTCGCAACCCGTTCTCGCGCCGCCTGATGCGTGAGACTTCTTTGAGCACCAACAATTTGATTTACCCCATGTTCATCTGCGAGGGCGAAAATCAGACCGAGCCAGTACCCTCCATGCCCGGGGTTGAGCGGCTCAGCGTTGATCTGCTGCAGCGCGAAGCCGATGAGCTGGTGGCCCTGGGTATACCCGCAGTCGCCCTGTTCCCCGTCACCGCCCCGCAGGCCAAATCCCTTGATGCCCGGGCAGCCTACGACCCCCAGGGCCTGGCCCAGCGAGCGGTGCGGGCGCTGAAACAGGCTCAACCCGAACTGGGCGTGATGACCGATGTGGCCCTGGACCCCTTCACCACCCATGGTCAGGACGGGCTGCTGGACGATGCCGGCTATGTGACCAACGACGCCACCGTTGAGGTGCTGGTGAAGCAGGCGCTGTCCCACGCTGCGGCGGGGGCTGACGTGGTGGCGCCATCGGACATGATGGACGGCCGGATCGGCGCCATTCGCCAGGCGCTGGAACAAAGCGGCTTCAGAAATACCAAAATCATGGCCTACTCAGCCAAATACGCCTCCGCCTTCTACGGCCCTTTTCGAGACGCCGTGGGTTCTGCTGACAACCTTGCCGGGGCGGATAAATACACCTACCAGATGGACCCGGCTAACACCGACGAGGCTCTGCGAGAGGTGGCGCTGGATTTAGAAGAAGGCGCGGATATGGTGATGGTGAAGCCCGCCATGCCCTATTTGGACATCGTACGTCGGGTCAAACAGGAGTTTGGTGCGCCCACCATGGCATATCAGGTCAGCGGTGAGTACGCCATGCTCAAGGCCGCCGCCGCCAATGGCTGGCTGGAAGAAAAGCCGGTGGTGATGGAAGCCCTGATGTCGATCCGCCGGGCCGGGGCAGACGCCATCCTGACCTATTTCGCAAAAACCGTCGCAGGCTGGCTCAACGAGCGCTGATGGACCAGTACGGCGTTATAGGCCAACCCATAAGCCACAGCCTGTCGCCTTTTATTCATCAACAGTTTGCGCGACAGACCGGGCAAAACCTCAGCTACGGTGCGCTGGAAGTATCACCAGAGCAGCTGCCGGCCTTTTTAGCCGACACCGAGCTGAAGGGCATTAATGTCACCCTGCCTCACAAACAGGCCGTGTTTGAGCTGATGCATGAGGTCAGCCAGCGGGCTACCCTGGCCGGAGCGGTCAACACCATTAGCCGGGATTCCAAAGGCCGGCTCAGCGGCGACAACACCGACGGCGCGGGCCTTATTGCCGACCTGAGCCGCCGTCTGCAGCTGCCCCTGGCTGGCCAACGGCTGCTGCTGCTGGGCGCCGGCGGCGCCGCCCGAGGCATCGCAGGACCCCTGATGGATCAAGGTCCAGCGGAGCTAATGATCGTCAACCGAACCGTGTCCCGGGCTCAGGCCCTGGCGGAGCTGACCGGCGCCAGCGCCGGCGGCTGGTGTTCGTTGGACCAGCTGCAGCCCTTTGACGGCATTATTCACAGCACCGCAGCGGGCCATCAGAAAATGCCGGATCTGCCGATGTCATTGGCAGGATCCGACACTTGGTGCTATGACTTAAGCTACGGCAGCGCTGCTGCGCCGTTCATCAACTGGGCACAGGAAAATCGCTGCCGAAGCTTTGACGGCCTGGGAATGCTGGTGGAACAGGCGGCGCTGTCGTTTATGATCTGGCGAAGCGTCGAGGTCGATACGGCGCCGGTGTTGTCAGATCTGCGCCAAAAAGTGTCAAATTGATCGCCATTCAGGCCGGCGAACCTTAACCTTACGTTCATCAGAATAGAACACGCTGTTAACCGTCACAGGAATAGAGTTGAGCTTATGAAGACATGGACGTTTTTAATCGCCGCCCTGCTCGGGTCCGCCCAGCTAAGCGCAGAAACCGTAGTGAAATCCAAACGCGGCTATGCCGAAGACGCCAAATCTGGCGAGCTGATTTACGTTGAAGAACACGAACAAATCGTGACCAACGGGGTCACCGTCAGCCAGGTGATCCGCTACCGGGACACCGAGGGGCAGGTGTTTGCACAAAAAGACCTGGACTTCAGGCCCAACCCCCGGCGTCCGCTGTTTCAGCTGGAAGACAAGCTGCGTGCTTACCGTGAGGGCTTGCGAGCCACCGAGGCGGGCCTGGAGGTCTTTTGTTTCGAACAGGGCGAAGAACGCGCCAAACTGGTGGACAACACGGATTTTGTGGCCGACGCCGGCTTTGATCGAATTATCGAAACCGACTGGGACACCCTGGTCACCGGCAAGGCGGTGAAATTCGACTTTCTGGTGCCGGCGGAGGAAGGGACGTTTAAATTCCGCCTGAAAAAAAGTGATGAACTCACCTACCTGGGTAAAGACGCGGTGGAATTCACCATGGCCCCTGCCAACGGCTTCCTGCGACTGATCGTTGATCCCATCAGAGTGGTCTATGACGTGGAAGAACGCGCCCTGCTCAGCTATCGCGGGATCTCTAACCTCCGCGACGCAGAGCTGGAAAACTACGACGTGATGATCAGGTTCCCACCCGAAGAACGCAAAAGAGCCAGCCCAGCCCTGGCTATGGAATGATCTGAAGCAGGTCGGGTCGGCTGTCCGGCGGCAGCCGACCGATCCCGTGGTGTCCATGGCACAATTATTGCCTTGATGATTACCATGACTTTACGAAATCGTATTTTGTTGCTGATCGCCCTGCTGCTGGGCGTGATGCTCGCCCTGGGTGGCTGGGGCTCGCGCTGGCTGGCATCGGAGCTGTCCAGTGAATTGGATCAGCTGGCCCTGGGAGTCAGTCAGTCACTGCTGCAAATCATCGACGATGAGGAGTTGGCCAGCACTGACGACGACAGCGCCGTGGTGGTGCTGGTGGAACGCACCATCGAAGATGAAGCCGGTAAAGTTATCCGTACCAGCCACCGGCAGGTCGGCCAGCAGATCACCAGCATGGCGGTGCAGATAGACAACCTGCCGGTGCAGCTATTGGAATTGCCCAACATCGTGTCTGGCCAGCCCCTCAGCGCGCTGCAGATAGAGGCGGTTAGTCGGTCCCTTGATCAGGAAGTCAGTCAGGCCAGGCTGCGCCTTACCGGCGGCAGGTTCGACCGCCAGATTCCTATCCCCAAAGCTGGCGTCGCCGACGCCCTTGAGCGCTATTATCAACGCCTATCCAGCTGGCTGCTGGCGCTATTTGCGCTGGGCGTGGCCGGCGCGCTGCTGATTGCCCAGCGGGTCGCCGAGCCGCTGCGGGAACTGCGCAACGCCGCCCGGGAGGTGGGTCAGGGCCGCCGGGGGGTGCAGGTGGAAACCGGCAGCGCGGTGTCAGAGCTGCGCGATACCCTCACCTCGTTTAATCAGATGTCCCGGGATTTGGAAGAGCTGGAAACCGCCAGGGCGCGGCTGGCAGACCGTGATCATCTGTCCGAACTGGGGGAGATCGGTCGCGGCCTGGCCCACTCCCTGCGCAACCCTCTCAATAGCATTGGACTGACCATCGACCGGCTGGCCGCGGGCACCGTGCAGGCCGTTGATGCGACGCGAATGGCAGCCGAGGCAAGAATCCAGATTGGCCGTATCGACAGCCGAATTCGCGCCTTCCTGACCCTGGCCAGCGCGAACCAGGCGGTCAGCGAAGCGGTCAATCTCCGCAGCGTGATTCGCGACGTCAGCCTGGAGCTGCTGCAGTCCGGCCAGGGCGTCAGGATCCAGATTGATGCGCCACAATCACTCACCCTGATGGGCGTGCCGGGTGAGATCCGCGCAATGGTTCAGGCACTGATGGTCAACGCCGTGGAGGCCAGCGTGGAAGGTCAGAGCATTGGGGTGTCACTGAGCCCCTGGGAAGATGGCGTGGCGGTGCAGATCCGCGACCCCGGTGGCGGCATCGCGCCAGACATCGCCAGCCGGCTGTTTTTGCCCCACACCACCAGCAAGCCCGACGGCTCCGGTATGGGTCTTTACCTAACTCGCCGCCTGGCCGAATCCCACTACGCCGGCTCTGTGACGCTGCTGCCGGTTGCCGAACCGGACCGCAGCGGCGACGAGACCACCCAGGCAACCCTGCACCTACATCCGCGCCTGGGCGGCTCTCAATGAACACAGCCGAGACCTTCAAGGGCCGTGTGCTGGTGGTGGAAGACGAACCCGCTCAGCGCCAGCTGGTATCGGACATTCTGTCTGACCTGGGGCTGCAGGTGGCTCAGGCCGGGGGCCAGCGTGAAGCCCTTAGCGAAGCCCTGGCCAATCCACCTGATCTAGTCATTTCCGACTGGAAACTGGACAACGGTGACGGCCTGAGTCTACTGGCCCAGCTGCGCGATAGCGGTATTAACGCCAGCTTTGTGATGGTCACCGCTTATGGCAGCATCGCCCACGCCATGGAAGCGATCCGGGCCGGTGCCGACGACTACCTGAGTAAACCCTTTGAGCGCCAGGCCCTGCTGCTGGCGGTAGAACGCACCCTTCGAGCGCGCAATTTGCTGGCGGAAAACCAACGCCTGAGCGCTGAGGTCAGCGAGCGAAATCGGCTGGTGGACATCGTCGGCAAGGCGCCCAGCATGCAGCGACTTTACCGCCGGATCGAGAAGATTGCCGGGACCCAGGTGTCGGTCTTGATTGGCGGGGAAAGCGGCACCGGCAAAGAGTTGGCCGCCAGGGCCATCCACACCCTTTCCAGCCGCAGCAACGGGCCTTTTGTGGCGGTTAACTGTGGCGCGATTCCCGAAGGCCTGATGGAAGCGGAATTTCTGGGCGCTGAAAAAGGCGCTTACACCGGCGCCCATCAGCGCCGGCAAGGGAAGTTCGAAGCCGCCCACCGCGGCAGCCTGTTTTTGGATGAGGTGGGTGAGCTACCCCTGGCCATCCAGCCCAAACTGCTGCGCGCACTGCAGGAGGGACTGGTTACCCGGGTGGGTGGAAATTCGGAGATCCACACTGACGTGCGCATCATTGCCGCCAGCAATCGGGATTTGGCCGCCGCCGTGGCCGAGGGTCAGTTTCGCGAGGACCTGTATTACCGGCTCAACGTGGTGCCCATCAATATGCCACCGCTGCGCGATCGCCGGGAAGACATACCCGCTCTGATTGACCACTTTGCCAGCCGAACCATCCGCCAGCACCAGCTCAAACCCACCCCAATTCCCGCTGCCGTGCGACGCCAGTTAATGGACTATCAATGGCCGGGAAATGTCCGGGAATTGGGCAATGTGGTGGAGCGCCTGATTCTGCTGGCTGACGATGGCGGAGTCAGCGCTGACGACCTTCCCGGCAGCCTGGTCGGGCCTGGGGTGGACAGCAAGCAGTTTGTGCTGCCGGCCCAGGGGGTCAATTGGGAGGATCTGGAGCAGTCGGCATTGCATCAGGCCCTGACCAAGGCCCAGGGCAATCGGTCACGGGCGGCCAAGCTGCTGGGCATGACCTACAAAGCCTTTCTCTATCGCCTGAACAAACATGGCCTGACAGGAGATAGCCAGTGAGCCCGGGGCTTAGGACTTGTCCCCATATAGGGAAATCCACACCCATATGGGGAGTATTGCCAGCGGGGCTGTACCTCAGCTGCCCTAGAATTTACGGGGTTACCGGGGATTTTAGATCTGGCATGCAGGTTGCTATGACAACCATACCTAAACGTAGGAGTTATCCATGAATCTCTTTCCAACACTCAACCCCGCCCTTGGCATCACTGGCTTATTGGCCCTGGCCCTGAGCGCCAGCATCGCCCTCGCCGAGACTCGGGAAACCATGAAAATCAAAGTGATTACCGACGATGGCGTTCGTGAGAGCGTCACCATTGAAAACCTGGCGGTGGGCGAATCAGAGGTGTTTACCACCGACAGCGGCAATGAAGTACTGGTCAGCCGCCATGATGGTGGCCTTGAGCTGGAAGTGGCCGGGCGGGTGATCGAGGTAAAGCTACCCGACGTTAGCGCCCATTCAGAAACCCTCCACGCCAAGCACGTGTTTTTGTCCGAGGTGGACTCACTGACCGACGGCAGTACGGTGGTGATCGGAGATGGGGAGGTGCAGGTCCACCAGACCTCTGCTGACGTGATGGTGATTGACGCCCAAGGCGGCTCCCTGTCAGAAGAAGATCTGCAGGCTTTGCTCCATGAACACGCTGAGCACATGAACATTGAGATTGAGGCCGGCGATGATCATGAGGTGATCATTATCAAGAAAAAGGTCGTCAGCATCGAACAGCAGGACGAGGACTAACAGCCTGACTCAGCAGCCGCCGTCCATCGTTGATGGCGGCTGCCAGTACTGACGGCACAGGAAATTTTCTCTATGCGATGGCAGATTGAGGCGCATCTTTCAGGAGGGAAAAAGCCATGAAGCAACGGTTAAGCCTATGGGCCCTCGCCATGTTAGTGGCGGCTGTTTGCAGCAGCGCTGCCATAGCTCAGCAGGATCTGGGCGACCGGGTCATGTCCGATGTCCAGGAATACCCCGATGTGGTCCACTACCGGGCCGCGGTGCGCTCATACAAAGACGGCTTTAGCACCCACGCTCGGGAGCAGTTTCAACTGGCTGCCGCCTGGGGTAACAAAGAGGCCCAGTTCAACCTGGCATTAATGTATTTCGCCGGCATTGGCGTGCCCGCCGACAAAATTCGCGGCGGCGCCTGGGCCCTGCTGGCCGACGAGCGGGGCGACGGACGATTTCGCAAAACTCGGCGGGAAATTATGACCATGCTTGAGGAATCAGAAAAAGCCCAGGCCCTGGCCCTGGCCCAAGATTTAAAACAGGACTACGGCGATTTCCAGGCCCTGGAAAAACGCGCCCGCTGGGTCCGCCAGCAAAAACGAGAGTTGACCGGATCACGAACCGGCGCCCTGGCCAGTGCGGTCAGAATCATCACCCCCGGAGGTCGCTTCGCTGGCCGCGGCGATGAGTATCTGGCCTATATCAACACCTTCGAACAGACCCTGTTTGATATCGTTACGGCGGTGGAATACAAGGACTTTGAGGTGCTCGATGAGCCCATTGAACAAGACCGGGACGCATCGGGAGAAAACTAAACATCGAGCCGGCGAGTCAGCGCCGCCGGGGCCTCCTCAAGCTCGGTGGCCAGGGTACTGTTCCAGCGATTGAGAAAACCGAACAGGGAAATCACCGCGACTATCTCCAGCTGAGCGGCCACCGAGAAATGTCCCCTTAAGGAGGCAAAGTCCTCATCCCGAACCCCGTTGGGACTCTGGCCCGCCTTCAGGGCCACAGTTAGTGCGGCACGTTCGTCGTCGCTGAACAAAGGGCTATCGGCGAAACACCAGACGTCGCGAAGCTTTTCCTCGCTCACTCCAAGCCGGTGGGCAGAAAAACGGGTGTGGGCCTGACAATACAGACAGCCTGCGGCGTTGCTGGTGACCAAACCAATCAGGCGTTTAAGCTCCGGGCTAACCTCACCCGGCGCATAAATGGTCTGGACCAGAGTTAAGAAGGCCTGCATCAGCGGCCGGTTGTGGGCCATCAGCAGTCCATCATTGGGTTTGAACCCCAGCATGTGTTCAGCGGCCTTCAGACCTGCCAAGGTTTCGCTGTCCAGCGTAGCCACATCTACTCCCGGCAAACGCCCCATGGGGCTCTCCTTAATTCACGAATTTAGACACAATATCTCAAAAATTCTGGCGATGATGCCGATAATCGCGCTGGTATGATGCGCCTCATGAAATTAATCGCCCAAAGACCCAGCAAGCTGCTTATCGGCCTGGCTGTCGTGACCTTGGCAGCGCTGGTGGCTGCAGGCATGAACTGGCGTTTTGTGAAGCGTTACGTGACCTATTTACAGCTAGGCGCTGACCCCCTGACAACCCCCGTCAGCTGGTTTCATCCGCTGGTAAAACTGGACGCCATGGCCTCAGCGGGACTGCCCGTAACGAACCGGCCCTCAATTCCCGCCCAGGCTCTAGAACAGGCCGCCAGTTATGCCCTGTCTCAGAAGTCTCTAGGATTACTGGTGGCGCGAGGGGGCCAGATCGAATTAGAACGCTACTGGGGCGGATTCAAGCGCGACGACTGGTTCAACCCCCAGTCTATGTCCAAGTCCGTGCTGGGCATGCTGGTAGGCATTGCCATCAACGAAGGCGCCATCAGCAGCGTAGACGACACGGTGGGCGTATACGTGGAGGAATGGCGGGACGACCCACGGGGCGCGATCAGCCTTCGAAATCTGCTGCAAATGTCCGGCGGCCTGGCCCAGATATCCACCGACTACCGACCGCTGCCCTGGTCCAAAGGCCTGCTCCAGCACTTTGGCAGTAATTTTGACTACTGGACCTTAAGGCTGCCCCAAAATGATCCGCCGGGCACCCGCTGGGAGTACAACAACAACGAATCCAATCTGCTGGGCCTGGCGCTGGAGCGCGCCACTGGAATGAAGTACCCAGACTTTTTGTCCCTGCGGCTGTGGCAACCCATGGGCCTGGGGCCCGCGGCCATGTACCAGGACCGGCCCGGCGGCCACGTGATGAAATCTTGCTGCATACTTTCACGACCGGTGGACTGGCTGGCCCTGGGTCAGCTAATGCTCAATCGGGGGAAATGGCAGGGCCGGCAGATCATTCCGGCCTCCTGGGTTGATGACATGCTCACCCCCGCACAAACCAATCCAGGCTATGGTTATCAGACCTGGCTGGGCAACGGCAGCCTTTGGCATATCGGCAACCACCCAGGACCCGACGTTTATACCTGGTGGGGCTCTGAACCCTACGTTGCCGAGGACATATTCACCTTCTTGGGCCATGGCTATCAAAACGTCTGGGTTATTCCCTCCCAGGATCTGGTGATTGTGCGGGTGGCGCGACAATGGCCGCCCAACACCTGGGACGTTTCGCGAATCCCCAACCTGATCACCAATTCCCTGCTCAAGCCGTAAATCTCATGCATAAAAAAGCCCCGCTCAGGGCGGGGCTCTTCCATACTAACTTTGCTCAAGCTCCGGCAACGGAGCTCGCAACTGGCCTTAGAACCTCTTGGTGAAATTCAGCTGCCAGGTTTTTGGGTCTTGCAGGTAGGGAAAGCCCGCCAGTACCGATACCACCTGCAAACGATCGGTGCAGTTGTCGCACTCCAGGCTCAGCTGCCAGTCGCCAGGCTCGTGTTGCAAGGTCAGGCTGCCGTTAAGCAGGGTATAACCATCGATCAGGCCCACGTCTTCTCCCGCTGTGCCCACGTTGTGCTCACCATAATCGGTGACGCTAACGCTGGGCGTCAGGATCATGCTGTTGCCGAGGCGGAAATCGTACCATCCGCCAATGGTCAGCTGATACTCAGGCGCCCGTACCGGATCAGCAATGTCACCAACCGGGTTAACAATTCCCTGGGCACACTGCAGACCGTTGGTTCGACAGTTGTCCTGCTGGACGATAATTGAGGGGTCCAGATTGCTGTATTCAGAATCCAGCAGTCCCGCATTGGCAAACAGCGTCAGACCTTCCGTAGGCAGCCAAAGCACCTCAGCTTCCAGTCCCTGGGTGTCCAGATCGGCGAAGTTTCGGGTCAGGAACTCGATGGCGCCTGCGTCGTTGACAAAGCCCGACGGCAGCTGGAAGTTTTCGACATCCGCTTTAAACGCGGTCAGGTTTACTCGCAGACTGTTGTCCATCCACTCTGATCGCAGTCCCAGCTCAAAGTTGGTGACCTCTTCAGCAGCGAAGGGCTGCAGCGACCCCGCACTGGTACTGCGAGCATTCCAGCCACCAGACTTAAATCCGGTGGTGATGGAGCCGTACCACATGAGGTCTTCGTTAAGCTGATTTTCGATGGCGATACGAGGCGTAAACTGAGACTCGTTCTGGGTCAGAGGCACACCCGCTGCCAGCAGATCAACGTTGTTGATGATCGCGCCAGCTGCCGGGTTACCGTTGTCCCGCACTCCAAAGTCCTTATCTTCGTCGGTGAAGCGAGCGCCGACGGTTAGGGTCCAGTCTTCTTTGAAACGCCAATCCCACTGACCATAAACCGCCCAGGACTGGGTGGTGTTGTCCAAAATTCGGTCGTACTGAATCAGCGGGAATCCGCCAGGTAGGAACAGGCCGATGGCACCCAGGTTGAAAATCTGAGCGAAGTCGGTTTCATTGTCTTCGTCAAAATAGAACAGCCCGGCAACGTAGTCGATGTCGCCACCGGCGGTGGTACCGGAAATTTTAAACTCCTGGGTGAACTGATCGTGGCCGCTTTCGTTGGCAATGGTAAATCCACCGCTTTGGAATGGTCCTTCGAAGAAGTCCAGCAGGAACTCCTGATCCAGCGTCAAATAGCTAGTCAGAATCTCCACGTCACCAAAGCGGGTCGGAAAACCCAGCTTAGAGGTGAAATGCAGGGAATCGGTGGAGTTACCCAGGGGCAGGTCGCCTTTGTCGCCAAGCACCAGATCCCGAACCGGGCTGCCAGCTTCGGTCAGGCCGGTGCGGGTGAAACGATCGCCGCCCTGTTCAAAGTTGAACATGTTGGCATGCTCGTTATCGATGTAGGTCAGGGATGCGTCCCAGCTCAGGTTATCGTTAATATCCCAGGCCCAGGCTGCGCGAACGCCTTTGTTGTCTTCGAAGTTCAGATCGTTCTCACCGGTGGTGAGGTTGTCCACAAAGCCATCGTCTTTCACATAGTAGGCAGACAGCTTCAGGCGGAAATCCTCAGAGGCGGGAATGTCCACGGTGCCGCGAGCGGTCAGCTTGCCGAAAGCACCAAAGCCCAGGCCAAAGTCGCCGCCAAATTCATCGTCGGGCTCAGCCAGGATCATGCGTACAGCGCCGCCGGTGGTGTTCCGACCGAACAGCGTGCCCTGGGGGCCGCGAAGAACCTCAACGCGGTCAATATCAAACAGCGCGTAGTTGTTGGCATTTTGGCGCTGAATGAAAAAATCGTCGATGTAGGTGCCCACCGGCGGGTCGAAGGTGGCGATGGATTCGGTGTTGTTCAGGCCTCGCAACGAGTAAACGTTGGCGGTACCCAGACCGGTGTTGTTCTGGGCGATGAAGTTAGGCACCAGACGGGCAATATCCATGGTTTCGCTGACCGCCATCCGGTCCATGGTCTCACTGGTAAACGCGGAAACCGCAACGGGAATAGACTGTACGCTTTCTGATCGTCGCTGGGCCGTTACCAGCACCTCTTCGATGGATTGTCCGTACAAGGGGAAGCTGAGGCAGCCGGCGATGGCGGCAGCCAAAATATGTTTTTTATTCATAGAGATACAACAGCCCTGAGTGATTGGAGGGTTTGTCAGAACATCTGACTGAATGTTATACGAACATATCATTTGGAAAAATCCAAGTAAAATATGAGGCCGCAACAGGCCCAAAGGCACGCCCATGCATCCCTCACCGCCGAAAAACCCGGACTCACAAACTCTGGCCAGCGATTATCCGTCGACGGGTTACGCCTGGTATGCGGTCAGTGTGCTCACCCTGGCTTATGTCATTTCGTTCATCGATCGCCAGATTTTGGCCCTGCTGGTGGGGCCGATAAAAGCGGACCTGGACCTCAGCGACACCCAGGTCAGCCTGCTGATGGGCCTGGCTTTCGGTATTTTTTACACCCTGATGGGCATACCGCTGGGCCGGCTGGCGGACCGCAAAAGTCGACGCCTGATTATCGCCGCCGGTATCACCGTATGGAGTTTAATGACCGCCGCCTGCGGCCTGGCCAAGGGTTATGGCCAGCTGTTTCTGGCCCGCATCGGTGTGGGCGTGGGTGAAGCATCTCTCTCACCCAGCGCCCTGTCACTAATATCTGACTATTTCCCCCAACAACAACGGGGCCGGGCCATCGGCTTTTATCAGATGGGTGTTTCCATTGGAGCGGGCATTGCGATGATCCTGGGAGGCGCGGTAATTGGCTTTGCCAGCGCCGGCGGCGACACCGTGTTGCCTCTGATTGGGGCGGTCAAGCCCTGGCAGCTGGTGTTTATGATGGTAGGCCTGCCCGGGCTGGCCGTAGCCTTGCTCATGTTCACCATCACCGAACCCAGCCGCAAAGGGCTGCTGAAAACCTCCAATGATGACAAAGCACTGCCGCTGAGTTTTGTGATCGGCTATCTGTGGACCAGAAAAGGGGCTTTTGGCCAGATGTTTGTTGGCATGTCGGTGGTAACCATTGTCGGCTATGCCTACTTTTCCTGGGTCCCCAGCATGTTTATCCGGTCCTACGGCTGGACCATCGGCGAAGTGGGACTGAGCTACGGCATCGTGCTGCTGATCGCCGGCCCACTGGGGGTAAACGTCGCCGGCTGGCTGGCCGACTATCTTTATAAAAAGGGCCACCCCGATGCGCATCTGAAAACGGTGCTGGTGGGCGTCCTGATCACCGCGTTGTCTGCGCCGTTGATGCCGCTGATGCCCACCGCCACCAGTGCCCTGATCATGCTGGTGCCTGCCAGCATTGGCCCGGCCATGTCCACCGCCACCGGCGCCTCGGCGCTGATGATGATTACGCCGAACCAGATGCGGGGCCAAACCTCCGCCGTGTACCTGTTTGTGATCTCAATTTTGGGCCTGACCGTAGGTCCCACGGCGGTGGCACTGATCACCGACTATGTTTACGCCGACGAAAACGCGCTGCGTTATTCCATTGCCTGGGTATCGGGCATTGGTGCGGTGTTTTCCAGCGTTGTGCTGCTGCTTACCCTGAAACCCTATCGAGCAGCGGTGGCAGAATCCCGGGAGTGGGCGTAATTTGAGCAGTTAGCGGCTGATGGAGAACCTTTGATGTACAAACCCGAACCCACCCACGATGAGCAGGCCAGGCAGGATTTTGTTTCAGCCTGGCGCGCCCACCTGGCAGCACATATTCAAACCGGCAACAAAGCGCTGTATGAAAGCGGACCAAAACCCCGGTTTATAGAGCAACACGGGCGGGAACCTGAGTCGTTGTATGAGGTCAGGGAGCTGATGGTCAGGCAACCCCAATACCAGTTCTGGAGCGCCATGCAGCGGCGCAGCCAGGAAATGATGTGGCAATCGGTAGCGCTGCCTGCCCTGCGCCAGCGCCAGCAGCTGATTGAGGATTTTCGCGCCCACCGGGATAGTCCCGCCAGCCTTGGCAGCCTGACCCTAAACCCCACAATGCCTATCCCCGACTACCACCTGGCAGCAGACATTCACATTCAGCCCGGTGGCTATCACTCCGACACCTGCGCTGACGACGTGACCGCCGGGGTGATTTACGAAACCGGGCTGCCGATTTACATCGGCGGTGCCATGGGGCCTGAAAGCGACCGTCTGGGAGATATGTTAGTCAGTTTTCTGCGCCAGCAAGCGCCAGATCTGAGGCCTGCACGCATTCTGGATATGGGCTGCGCGGTGGGCAACAGCACCCTGCCCTGGGTTAAGGCGTATCCGGATAGCGAAGTTTATGCCATTGACGTGGCAGCGCCCTGCCTACGCTACGCCCATGCCCGAGCAGAGGAAAAAGGTCAGCGGGTGCATTTTTCCCAGCAAAACGCTGAATCCACGGATTTTCCCGACCAACACTTTGATCTGGTGGTATCTCACATCATGCTTCACGAGACCTCAACCAAGGCGCTGGAAAATATTCTGACTGAATCTCGCAGGCTGCTGCGCCGGGGGGGCATCATGGCGCACCTGGAGATCCCCCGGGGCGACGGCCCTTTTGATCAGTTCATGACCTCCTGGGAGACTTACAACAATAATGAGCATTTCGCCCGATTGATAACCCATATCGATCTGCCCTCGGTGGCTCTGGCTGCTGGCTTTAAGGCCAGCCAGGTAAGCCTCAAACGCTATGATCCCGGGCTCAGTGAGACCCAGAAAAACTACAGTGAGCAAACCAGCGGCTGGCCGATCCTGATGGCGCAAATCCCATGAGCGATTTTCCCCGCAGCGCCAAAGGCATCAGGCCCCAATATTTTGCCGACCCGGCCACCGATCAGCTGCTCAACCTGGTGTTCTCCCTGGCCAGCGAACTGTCCACAACCCGGGACCGGCTGGACGCCCTGGAACGATTGCTATCGCGCCAGGGTCAATTGCCTGAAGGAGCCATTGATGGCTTCAGCCCCACCGACGACGAACGCCAGCAGCGCGATGAGTCCCGGGCCCAGTTCATGGCCCGTCTGATGCAAACGGTGGAAGCGGCGCTGGACGCCGCCACCCGGCCCGACAACCCCAGCGATCCGGAGCAAATATTCAAACACCTGGAATGACCGCTGCCAGGCCGTTTTCCGCGAATTCAGCGGCGCTCGCACTAAAGAATCCTGCGGTTCAGTCGTTAATGTTGAGACTACGTCAGTAGTTATCCGGCCGGCAACGGCGCGGTAACGCCCCCCCGTGCGGGCCACGGACAGGCCGTTGGTCGTTACAAATGTACCTTTCAGCGGATTTGAGAATTTGGTCACAGTCCAGATCTCCCCGCCGGCGTAGAACTAATCATCTTGGGAGAGGTGTCGGCAACAGTTCACACCTATTTGGTAGCACACAGCCGGCTATACGCCAGGAACGTATAGCTGGACAGAAGGATGAGAACCCATGGGCGGCGTAAAGCGACACTACGCGGTCGAGGCTCTGTCGGGAGTACATCCCGCTTATCGCGACTGCGCACGGTTCATACTTGAATACCTGGAACAGAAAATCCCCGGTGTGTTTGCCGATACCTGCGATCGCCTGTTCGAAATGGCCTCGGAGGCCCGCAGCGATGTGGAGCAAGGGCGTTATTTTGAGGGCAAACGTGAGATTGAGCAGCGCAAGAGTCGCCTGATCCTACTTTATATTGAGCGGGTTGATACAACGCTTAAAGAGTTTTTCAGTCACCGGCGCAAGACTAACTCCGAGGAGAGTTTTGCCGCCTTCAAAGAAGACGAGCTGCGAATTCTTGATGACCGTGACCTGACGGTCACCCTGGCCATCGATTCCATCGTCGAAACCGCAGACATTCGGTTTACCCGGGAGCTGTATGGTTTGGGCGTTCGAATCGGCAGCGTGTTTGAGACCAGCCCCATACCCAATGACCTTAATCCCCTGGCCCCCCGGGCCCTGTGTGAGTGCTTCCGCGATTCTCTGATAGGAATGGAGTCGGAGGTGGAAATCCATCAGGCCCTGTTCAAGTCCTTTGAAAAAAATGTGGTGCGCAACCTGGACGAAATCTATGGCGCACTCAACCAAATCCTGATTGAGGCCGGGGTCGTTCCGGATCTGAAAGCGCTGCGACGACGGGAAGCGCCCCGGCGCCCGAAACCGTTGCCTGACAGTCCCGAGAACGATACCCGGGACCAGCAGGACGTGGTGATTGATGCCGCCGCCGCCATTGAACGGCGGCTGATGGCCCAGGTTCGCCAACTGATCTCCAAAAACCGCAATCAAGGCTGGGCTGCCTCCAGTGGCGAACCTGCCATATCAACCAACACCGTGATGGAAGTGCTGTCCAGTCTGCAAACCGAACTGGCCGCCGGCGGCGTGGACAGTGACGTTGGCGCGGCCAGCATTAAGTCCCAGCTGATGGACGTGGCCAGCCGCCAGGGCGCTGGCAGTCTGGGAAGCGGTGACGAAAATACCGTAGACATGGTCGGCATGATGTTCGACTTTGTGCGCGCTGACCGGCAGCTTCCAGCGCCGTTTCAGCAGGCCCTGCATCGCCTGCAGGTGCCGTTTCTGCGCGCAGCGCTGAAAAACCCCGAGGCAGTGCTGGCGCCTAAGGCGCCGGCCCGTGAATTGCTCGAAGTGCTGGGCAAAATGGGCATGGGCTGGACCATGAACAGCGACCGCAAGGGGGAAACCCTGGGCACTGTCAATGCCGCGGTGGAAAAGGTCATCAACGAATTCTGGGACGATCCGCAGGTTTTGGAAAAGCTGCGCGACGACCTGACAGAGTTCTACGAACGCCAGCAGCAGATGGCTGAAAAGCGCGCTGAGCGGGTCCGGCAGCAGGTCAAAGGCAAAGAACAGCTGCAGTTCGCTCGGCAAAATGTCGCCAGGCTGCTGCAACGCCGGGTCCGCAACAAACCGGTTCCGCCGCTGGTCACCAGCCTGCTGCAGCGGGCTTGGGCCCACGTGATGGTGCTGACAGTGCTGCGCCACGGCATGCAGTCTGAGCAGTGGCGCCGGGTAGTTGCCACAGCTGATGAATTAATCTGGAGCGTCACCTTTGACAAGAGTGACCAGTCAGTGAAACGGCTGCGAACGCGAATACCGGTGCTGGCTAAAGCCCTGCGCAGTGGCCTGAAGCAAGTGGGCTACCAGGACGCCGAAATCCAGAAAGTACTGATCAACCTGAAGAAGCTATATGTGAGCATGATTCGGGAATCTGGCAGCGATCGTATTTTCATCGAAGCAGACGAACATGGCCTTACCATTCGCGGCGAGGACATCGTGGAACAGGCGGTGCTGGACGAAACCCCGGTGGCCAATACCGAGGCGGAGCTGACGGGATTTTTTGACACGGTTCGGGGCTGGAACACCGGCCAGTGGGTGATCTTTCATCGCGATGAGGAAGAACCCATGCGAGCCAAGCTGTCCTGGATTAGCCCAATTACCGGCCACTACCTGTTTGTGGACCAACGTGGCGTTAAGGCGGCCGAAAAATCCCTGCAGGAACTGGCGGAAGATTTGTTATCTGAACGCATGGAAGCCATGGACGAGGGCAGCCTGGTCAGTCGAGCCATGCACTCCATCGCCAGCAATCTAGGCAACAGCCATCGGGCCGCCGGCGCCTCGATGCACTGATCACCGGATTGCCGGAGCTGGGCCGGGCAGCGCTGCAGTCAGGGACCCGGGGGCAAGGCGGGTTAGATCGAAGCGTTGTTGAGAGACCTGCCTGCGCCCATCACGCAGCTTGTCAACGGCCCGGTATATACGCATCTTGGTAGCACTGAGCTTTAACCCGGTGGCGCTGGCAACTTCCTCAAAACTCAGGCCAGCCAAATAACGCAGGGACACCAGCTGGCGCTCAGCCGGCGGCAACTCAAGTAGCGCACTGCCCAGATCCAGGGCGTCCGACAGGCTGCCCGACTCGGCCCCAGTAACATCACTAGCCAGTTCACCGCGCATCGCATTGGCCAGGCGAAATCGGCGCATGGATTGAAGTCGATAGTTATAACAGGTGTTTCTAGCGATACTCAGCAGCCAGGTACGGAACGAACTGCGCCCCTCGAACTCCGTCAACGAGCCCATGGCATTGAGAATGACTTCCTGTACCACGTCTTCGTAATCGGGATGGCGGTTCAGCAGCTTTCTGCAAACCCGGGCCAGGGTGCAATGGTGTCTAGCCAGCAATTGCTCAAAGGATCCGGTGCAGCCGGGCAACTCCTGCTGGGCTTGCTCAACTAACAACTGGTCCAAGCTATTGGCGCTGGCATTTTCGGCCGCTGGCGATTGCTGTGGGCGGGAAATTGTCATCCACCATTAATCCCACAATCATCCCTAAGCAGCCAACCGTTGGTGCCGATTGTTAACATCCTGGGCACAAAAACTGTGGATCTCGAACCCGTTGTGACTTTTTCTGGTTGGACACAGTCAACCGATCTATACAACCAACAGAGAGCATACGATGCCTGAACAACTTATGAGTTTTATCACTTCCATGCAAAGCCACGTCGCCCTGTACGGCGGCCGTGTCCTGCTCGCTCTGATCGTTTTGATGGTCGGCCTATGGATTATCAAACGAGTTGTGCGAAGCGTGTCTGTGCTGTCCGAAAAACAGGTGCCCGACGAAACCCTGGCTCGCTTTCTGGGTAATGCCACCGACATTTTGCTGAAGGTGGTTTTGGTCATCAGTGTCGCCAGCATCGTCGGCATTGAAACCACCTCCTTTATCGCCGTGCTAGGCGCAGCAGGACTGGCGGTGGGTCTTGCGCTGCAGGGTAGCCTGTCTAACTTTGCCGGCGGCGTCATGCTGCTGCTGTTTCGACCTATCAAGATAGGGGAATACGCTGAGGCTCAGGGGTTTGAGGGCGTCGTGGAAGATATTGGCATCTTTGTCACCACTCTTAAAACCTTCGACGAACGGATGATAGTGATCCCCAACGGGGCTTTGGCCAATGACGCCATTATTAATCACACCCGAAGCGATACCCGGGCCGTGGAAGTCAGCATCGGGGTCAGCTACAGCGACAATATTGGCAGCGCGCAAAGTGCCATGACCCAGGTGCTCAGCGACCACCCCAAGGTCCTTAAAGACCGCGAGCATGTGGTGGAAGTGGTTAACCTGGGCGACAGCTCCGTGGACTTTCTGGTTCGCGCCTACGTCAACACGGACGACTATTGGTCGGTGTTCTTTGACCTTCGCCCGGCCTTGAAAGCCGCCTTGGAAAAGACCGGCTCCAGCATCCCCTTTCCCCAGCGGGATGTGCACCTTTTCAAGTCTGGCGAGTAGCTTGCCCGCCTGACTATTGTCTGAAACCCGGCCTGGATCTACCCTGGACCCTGCCCGGCCCCCGCTCTGGCGGCTGTCTGCCGCCGGAGCGACTTTTTCCCCAACGTGACCAATTGTTACCAGTCTTTGACCTTGCCGTAAGTCGCTGTCTAGAATCTGCGCTATTGATTTTCAGCAGGACTCGCCATGGCTTCTGTCTCACACCAATCGGTCCATCAAACTGATCTGCGCTACTGGCAGGCAAGCGCCGAACCCCGGCTACCCTGGTGGCCTTGGGGATGGCTGGCGCTGCTGGGACTGCTGTTGCTGTTTCTGATTGGCGCGCTGGTTATTGCGCCCGACATGCAGCGCCAGACCACAGCTGCAGTGAGCCAGCGACTGTCCAGCCTTGGGGTGGGAGTGATTGACGCTGAGGGAGACGGCCAGCGGGTGAGCGTGACGGGGATTTCCGAGCTGACCGACACCTCGGCCCTGGGCTTCAGCGCCGCAGCCAGCCTCTGCAGTACCTGGGCCGGTGACCTGATCTGCCCAACCCAGGTCTTGTTGGAGCTGTCTAGCCCCACCCCGGTAGCCGCTGCTGCAGTCACACCCCTTGAGGCGGCGCCGGTGGACCATCGGCTGCACGACTTTATCGCCCAGAAAACCCCGGAGGGGCTGGTTCTAACCGGTGAAATCAATAGTGATGCGTCGCGCCGGCAGTGGCTCAGCGCCGCCCGGCGTCAATTTCCCTCGGTCGACGACCAGCTCACCGTATCAGGCGAGCTGAGCAAACAAATCGACTTCCAGGCCCAGGCCCGGGCGTTGCAGGTGCTGTCTTACCTGCAGCGCGGCAGCGCCAGCTGGAGCAACGGTCAATTCAGCGTCACTGGCAGCGTCAGCCAGGCCCAACGGGACGCAGCGGTGGAGGCGTTTAACAGCCAAAGCCCCCCTTTGAACCTGGGTGAGCTTAGGCTGAACGAACTTAAACCGGTTAACCAATGCAATGAGGCAGCCGCCAACGCCCTCAGCGGATCCACCGTCAAGTTCGCCACCGCCAGCGCAGCCATTGAGGCCAGCAGCCAGGCATTGCTGGAGCAGCTGGCCAGCATCAGCAAGACCTGCCCCGGCCAGCTGACCATTGAAGGTCACACTGACAGTGTAGGCAGCGATGCTGCCAACCTTGCCTTGAGTCAGAGCCGAGCCGACGCGGTCCGTGCCGCGCTGATTGAACTTGGGGTCAGCGCCCAGCGGATGACTGCACTTGGCAAAGGTGAAAGCCAGCCGGTGGGTGACAATTCAAGCCCAGCCGGCCGGGCTGCCAATCGGCGAATTGTACTGACCTTTGCCGAACCTAATCTGTGAACCTGGCCCAATAACAACTGTAGATGAGGGATCAACATGGCTTACCTGCTAGCAAAATTCACTCTGATTTTCCTCCTGGCCAGCGTGCTGGGCATGGTTTTCGGCTACTGGTGGTGTCGGCGACGCTTTGTTGATGTGACCACTAGCCATCGTTCCCTGCTGGCGATGCATGAAGAGCAACAAACCCTCTGGGGCCAACTGTGGACGCGACTGGATGCCAGCGACGCGTCGCTGGTACCAAAAGTTCGGGAAGTGGTGGCGGAAATCCCACCGCCGCCGACCGTTGACCTGTCGGGCCTTGCAAGCAAGCTAGAGACCATAGAACCGGGGGTTCGTGCCGCTATTAGCGCCATCGAGCCACCGCCAGCGGTGAACCTGGGCGGTTTGGAACAGCGCTTGGACGGGCTGCGCAAGGCGATAGAGGCGCTGCCCAAGCCAGCGCCGACGGTTAACCTGAATCCGCTGCTGGGTGAAGTGCAGCAGCTATCAAGCAAGCTGAAGGGCCTTGCCCGGGTCGACGCGCATCCACCAACAGACCTGTCACCGGTGTTTAATCAATGCACAGATCTGTCGCGGCAAATCGCCGCACTGTCCGCCAGCCGCGCTGAATTCGGACCGGACTTAAGCCAGCTGGAGGGCACCCTGGATTCGCTTTCCCAGCGACTGGATTCCCTGCCCAGCCGATTTCAGTGTAAGGCGGTGGCACCTGCTCCTGCCACGACCCCAGCCCCCGCCGCCGAGCCCAGGTTGTTTACCCGCCCGGACCATGGCCAGCCAGATGATCTGAAAAAGATCTCCGGCGTTGGCCCCAAACTGGAGCGCCTGCTGCATGCCAATGGGGTCTACTACTTCTGGCAGGTGGCCTCCTGGAGTCGGCAGGACATCGAATTTATCGACCAGCGGCTGGATGTGTTCAAGGGCCGAATCCTACGGGATGCCTGGGTGGCCCAGGCTCAAAAACTCAAGCAGGAAGACGGTTCAGCCCCAGAACCGGGCTAGACTCTCTGCCCACAGCCAGCCCTATCGAAATTCGAGACCTGTTATCGACAAGAGTGATTGGCGATGGCTTGCCCGATGGTAGAAGCTACGGCGCAGGCGAAGCAGGGGTTAACCCGTGACCGGAACACGTTCTGAGGTAGCAACACACTGGGCCATTGTGCTGGCCTGCGGCATAGGCATCGGCGCCGGCGTAACCGGCATCCCGTTTTACACCCTGGGTCTGTTTGTACAGCCCCTGGGGGCGGAATTCGACTGGAGCCGGGCCCAGGTTCAGGGCATGTTCACGGTATTTAGCGTAACCGGACTGCTGGTGGTACCCCTGGTGGGCTGGCTGACTGATAACCTGGGAGTTCGGCGGCTGGTGCTGATATCCCTGGCCGGAACTTCAGCGGGCTACGTGGTTCTGGCAACCCTGACCCAATCCATCACCACCTTCTATATTGGCGCGGCTCTGATGGCCGTGTTGGGCGCAGGCACAACCCCCATTACCTGGACTAAGGCCATAAGCGGCTGGTTCGATCGACAGCGAGGACTGGCGTTGGGATTGGCCCTGGCCGGCACCGGCGCCGCTGCTCTGACCACCCCCAGCTACGTGGCCATGCTGATGGAGCGATTTGACTGGCGCGGTGCCTATCTGGGCCTGGCCCTGATACCCCTGCTGGCCCTGCCGCTGGTTTTTCTGTTGCTGAAAGATCCTCCTGGGACCCGTCCCGCCGCTGATGAAAACCAACCACTGCTGCCGGGAGTGACTCTGGCCGAGGCGCTGAAAGACTGGCGACTATGGGTTATCGCCGCCTCATTTTCCCTGCTCTCTGCAGCCATTGGAGGCTCTATCCCTAACCTGGTTCCCCTACTGATGGACGCATCCATTGAGCGCAGCCAAGCGGCCAGCATTGTGGGTTTGATAGGCATCGCCGTGATTGCAGGAAGGGTGGTTGTGGGCTACTGCATCGACCGATTCTGGGCCCCCGGGGTCGCGGCGGTGGTGCAGGCTCTGCCGGTGCTGTCAGCGCTGATCTTGATCCAACCGGAGCTGTCAGTGCCCCTGGTCAGTGTGGCGGTGGTGTTGATTGGCTTCGCCGCTGGCGCAGAATTCGACCTGATTGCCTATCTTATCGGGCGCTATTTCGGGCTCCGTCACTACGCCAAAATCTATGTGGTTCCCTACGCAGGCTTTGCCGTGTTTGCCGGTTTCGGGCCCACGGTTTTCGGCCATATTTACGACCTGCAGGGCAGCTACACCTTAATGATGCAGATCTGTGCAGGCCTGTTCGCCGTCAGCGCCGTGATGCTACTGGTACTGGGACGCTATCCAGGTTTTGAGCCTGTGGAACCCGCCAGCACTCGTCAGTAAAACGCCGTGACGGTCTTGGTTTCAAGAAAGGCCTCAAGGCCTTCCTCGCCATATTCCCGACCCAGTCCCGACTGTTTAATTCCGCCAAAAGGTGCCCGCGGGTCAACAAAACCGTGGGAGTTGATGCCCACGATTCCGGCCTGGAACCGTTTCACCATGGTTTGGGCCAGGTGCAGATTATTGGTCCAGACGCTGGCCGCCAGACCATACTGAGTTTCATTCACCAACTGAGTGAGATGGTCCAGATCATTTTGGTCAAAGGGCACGGTCAGCAGCACCGGTCCAAACACCTCTTCATGGGCAATCTGTAGCCGGGTATCAGCATTAAACAGCAGGGTTGGGTGATAGTGGAAGCCGCCAGTGTCCATTTCAAAACCGCCCAGCAACACCTGGGCTCCCTCGGTCTTGGCACCATCGACCAGGGCGCTGACCCGGGCACGCTGCTGGGGCGTGATCAATGGTCCCATCTGGGTGCCGGCATCCATAGCGTTGCCAATGGACACCCTGGCCATGGCTTTGCCAAGTTTTTCGGTAAAACCGTCAATAATGGATTGTTCTACAAACACCTTGGACGGACACATGCAAAACTGGCCGGCGTTGAACACCCCCATCATCACCAAAAAGTCGATGGCGCCATCCACATCCGCGTCGGACATCACCACAAAAGACGATTTTCCTCCCAGCTCCAGGGTCAAACGCTTTAAGTTGTCAGCGCCGTCGCGCATGATGGATTTACCCACACCAGAGGAACCGGTGAAGGTGATTTTGTTCACATCGCGGTGCTGAGCCAGAGTCTGGCCGGCGCTCTGACCGCGGCCGGTGACCAGATTGATTGCGCCCGGCGGCAGGCCGGCCTGTTCAAAAAGCCGGGTCATGTACAGCGCCGTCAACGGCGCCTGCTCCGCCGGCTTGATCACCACCGTGCAGCCCGCTGCCAGGGCTGGAGCAATCTTATTGATGTAAAACGAGCCGGGCGCATTCCAGGGTAAAATTGCGCCCACCACTCCCAGGGGCTCTTTCAAGGTGTACAAAGAACTGTCCCTGCCGGTGAAGTTCCAGGCGCTGGGTGTGGCGAAGGTTTCGCCATGGATACGCACTGCGGCGCCGGCAAAATAATCCAGAGTCGACATCCAGCTGTCCACCATGGCGCCGCCGGTCAGACTAATGGGGGTGCCGATGTCCATGGTTTCCATCGCCGCCAGAATATCTCGATGGGCATCAACGATATCCCGAATATTATTCAGCACCTGGCTGCGGGCGCTGGCGTCGCGGCGGGACCAGTCAGATTCAAAGCAGTGACGGGCGGCGCTAACCGCGGCGTCGATGTCCTGGCCAGCGCCGTCGGGCACCGTGCCCAGCAGCTCCCCGGTGGAGGGGTTGGTTGTCTCAATGCGCGCCGCAGACTGGGCATCTACCCACTGGCCATTGATGAACAGCTGATGGTCCTGGCGGGCAAAATCTTCGATCGCAGCAACGGTTTCAGGAGTAATGCCGCTCATCAATTAACGCTCCGAATTTAGCCTGCACCGCAGCATCAAAATGATCGCCGGCCAGGCATCAAAACACGCCACTGGGACGTGAAAAAACCCGGCAGAGAAAGACTCTGCCGGGTTTCGATGAAACCACCACAACATGGGCGGTAACGTATCAGCCGGTCTTCACCGGCGCCGGCGTTTGTTGCCGGGCATAGTTTTCCAGGCTTGACAGGCTGGGCTCTTCCCACTTATCTGGCGCGGTAAAGTACTTGGGGAAGTGCTTCTTGGCATACTCCATCACCTGGGGTGAGACCATGTCGAAGCTGCTAAAACCGCCCATGGTTCCCTGGTAATAAATGTGGCCGTCCGCTTGACCCATCAACATCCAGGGCAGCCATGGCGTGATACGACCCCAGCTACCGCTGTAGTTAATCGACAACTTGCTGTCGTCTTCGATATCTTCACGGCGGATCACGTAGCGGAACATCTCCGACACCCGATTCATTTTCCCTGCCGATTCCCTGGGCCACTTGTCAGGCTGCAGCGCAGACGGATAGAACAGGTGGATGTCAGAGGCCAGGGTCACGGTGTCAGCCTCGGTCACTCTCCAGGGTAAAATGAACGGAATATCCGGCCGCTTCTCTTTGTTCAGGCCACCGTAGGTGGGGGGTTGAAAATAAACAGTGGTGATCAGGTGGTTGAACGGATCGTTGTATACCGGAACCACTTTCACGGTTTCGTTGGTATAGGGATTGGTGTATTCCTCCAACACCTCACCGGTTTCCAAATCCTTGTAAAAAACCGTTTCCCGCAGCAGTTTTTGGTAGGTGCCGTCGCCATTGTCAATCAGACGTGACGCTGAGAAGCCTTCAAAGCCCATCAAGGGCTTGACCGCTTCGCCATCGCGCACGCCGTGCACAACGCCGTTGTACCAACCGTGTTTCTGGGATTTGAAATCCATGTGTCCCTGCAGCCGCGCGTAAGCGTCACGGTTCCATTCGGGATCTTGAAATTTTGCTGGCAGGCGTGTGTCAACGTACTGCTTGCCTTTTGTGGGGGCTGCCGTAGCTGAATCGGGTATTAACCCCAGAGCGGCGCCACCAAAGAGCGCACCACCTGCAATCAGGCTGGCTCCCATAAACTGGCGGCGCTGGGGGTCGGTGTGGTTGTCAGATGAATTACTCAAAAAGTTTCTCCTGCGCACTGGAATAGGTTGAAGCTAAAGTATCGCGCCTGGGTATGTCGGCCACAATTCAAATTTGGTATAGCTGCTTTGACGTTATTGGCGGTGGGCCCCAATCCTCCACCGTTGCTGGTTAAGAACGCGAGCTGGACCATGAGTTCCCTTTAGATTGCTGTCCCGACCTTCAATACAATTTTGCTATAGCTGATTTCCCATTATCCGAGCTAGCAATCCAGGCCTGGATATTGCCCAATAGCACAACGACATTTTTCAGGAGTTCGACCATGCTCAATACCTTTCAGCAGCAGCACCACCCGGCACTGCCCCAGGCCTCCCATGATGAAAAAGCGCGCCAGGAGTTTTCCAAGAGCCTGAAGCAATTCGTGCAGGGTCAAATGCTGCCCGGACTGGCACCTGTCTACCAACGCAAGCTGCGGGATTTTGCCGCCCAGAACGGCCGCGACCCTAAAGACCGTCGGGAAGTGCGAAAAATGATGGTTGACGATCCCTATTTTCAAACCTACGCCAGCACCAATCGGGTGGCCCAGGAACTGCTGTGGGAGTCGGTGGTCACCAGCGTCGAGCGCCAGCAGCCTGTGCTCAATGAAACGGCAGCGCAGCTTTCGGCCATCAACGGCGGAGCCTTGAAACTGGATCCAGAAATGGAAGTGCCCAAATATGTAACCGGCATTGATATTCACTGCATGCCCGGTGGTTATGCCTATCAATCCGGTCAGGACGACATCAGCACCGCGGCCCTTTACGACCGCGGGGTCTACCTTTACGCCATGGGCTATATGGGACCCATGAACGACGACCTGGGCCGATCGGTTTGCAACTACATCAAACGTAACTTCCCCGACACCAAGCCACTACGGATTCTGGACATGGGCTGCACCGTCGGCCACTCTACCTTGCCCTATAAAGAGTTTTTCCCCGACGCTGAGGTGATTGGCATCGACGTGGCCGGACCCCAGGTCCAGTACGCCCACGCCCGGGCAGGAGGCCTGGGCCTGGACGTGAGCTTTCAGCAGCGTGACGCGTCGGACACCGGCTTTGAGGAAGGCAGCTTTGATCTGGTGGTTAGCCACATTCTGCTGCACGAGACCTCCGGCAAGGCAATGCCAAAAATTTTCAAGGAGTGCTATCGACTGCTTAAGTCCGGCGGCATTATGATCCACGCGGATCTGCCGCCCTTTGATCACAGTGACCTGCTGTCCGAGTTTATCCTGGATAACGAAACCCACTACAACAACGAGCCCTTCTGGGGCCCCATGAGGGACATGGACCAGATCCAGCTGGCCGTGGACGCCGGCTTTGCCCGGGAGGATGTGAGTTTCGACACCGCGCCCATGGCCGTGTTGGAATTCGCTGCGGCAGCGGCGGCGGGTTACAACCCGGAAAATGCCAGCGAAGTGGCCAAGCGAGAATTTGAGGCCGGTGAGTTTGCACCCGGGGGCGGCTGGGAAGTGCTGATTGGCCACAAGCGGGCATCATCATGACCGATATCCGTCGCTACCCCAAAGGCTCCAGGCCGCAGTTTTATGACGACTGCGCCATGGATGAAGCCATGTCGATGATTATGGTGCTGGCCAGTGAGGTGAGCGTGCTGCGGGACCGACTCGATACCTTTGAGCGCCTGAGCGAAGCGGGCGGCGGGCCGTCCCAGAGCGACGTCGAAGCCTTTGAGCCCGACGAGGCCTGCATGAACGATCGCGAAGCCGCCCGCCAGGCGTTTTTCCAACGGCTGTACTTTGTTGCCAATAAGCGTGCCCAGGAAAATGCCGAAGCCGACACCCGCGATCGGTATCAATCGGTGCTGAACGACACGGCGGAAAATTGACCCGAGCCCAGGTGGCCGATTCCGAATCATCGCTGGACCATACCCTGGCCAGGCTGCAGAGCCTGCTGGGGCCAACGGAGCTTCTCACCGACGCTCATTCCCTGGCGGTTTATGGCGCCGACATCGCCGGTGCGCTGCAGCCACCGCTGGCGGTGCTTCGTCCCAGCAGCCAGGCCCGGTTAATCGAAGCGGCCAAGGTCTGTTTGCAGGCCCGCATCCCCATCTACCCCCGGGGCGGTGGGGCGTCGTACACCCACGCTCATGTGCCTGCGGTGGCCGGGGCGGTGGTGTTGGACACTGGCGCACTGGATACCCTTTGCGTCATTGATGAGACCAACATGACCGTCACCGTGGAGGCCGGCGTGACCTGGCAGGCGCTGGACCAGGCACTGGCAGAGAAAAACCTCAGGACGCCTTTCTGGGGACCATACTCAGGATTGAAATCCACCATCGGCGGCTCCCTGTCTCAGCACGCTATCAGTCTTGGTTCAGGGCTCTACGACAGCTCAGCCAGCATCGTGACCGGCTTGAAAGTGCTCACCGGCAACGGCGATATCATCGACACCGGCACCACGGCGGACCGCTTCTACCGCACCTACGGCCCAGATCTGAGCGGCCTGTTTCTCGGCGACTCCGGCGCGTTCGGAATAAAGCTGCAAGCCACCTTACGGTTGATAAAACGCCCACAGTTCATCCAGGCCAGCTGTGTGATCTACCGCGATTTTGAGGACATGGCCCAGGCCATGATGGAGGCTGCCCGGGAGAATCTGGCCTCAGAAATCATGGCCATCGACCCACAGCTGCAGCAGGGGCAGCTTGGCACCGTGGACGTCAACGCGGCCCTGGAAACCGCCAAAGTTATATTTCGCAGCTCGCCGGGAGTGCTGACCGGCGCGAAGGCGGTGCTGGGCGCGGCCCTGGGAAGCCGAGCACTGTTGAGCAGTCCCGGCTATCTGGTGAACTACATTTGCGAGGGACGCTCAGCGGTTGAGGCCAAAGCCAAGCTCACCACTTTACGCAAAATCGTAAGCAGGAACGGAGCTGAGGTGGTCAATACCCTGTCCCTAGCCCTGCGGGCCCAGCCCTTCAGGCCCTTTACCCCGGTATTGGGTCCCAAGGGGGAACGCTGGTTGCCCATGCACTGCGTGCTGCCCTTCGGCCAGGTACAAGCCTGCCACGATGCTCTTAGCAGCCTTTATCAGCGCAGCGAAGCGGAAATGACGTTACACAAAGTGCATATCGCCACCATGTTTGTCACCGTCGGCAGCAATGGATTTGTCTACGAGCCCACCTTTTACTGGCAGGACAGTCAGCATGAAGTACACCGGGCGATGGTGCCGGAGGAGCACCGCAGCAAGCTGCCGGTTTATCCGGAAAACCTGCCGGGCAGGGAGCTGGTCAAGACCCTGAAGCGACAGATCATAGACATCATGCAGGACCACGGCGCCACTCACTATCAGCTGGGCAAATCCTACCCCTACCTGTCAACTCGGGAGCCAGGCTCAAAAGCCCTGCTGCTGGCACTCAAGGCTCAGTTTGACCCCCACAACCTGCTGAATCCGGGTGCGCTGGAATTCCCCGCCACGGGTTCGTCAACTTAAGCCCTGTCGGCGCCAACGGATCGGAAACAGGTCCTCGGGCAAGGGCTTGCCGAGTTCAAGACGTGAGGTATCCAGATTTTGGATTTCGTAGGAGAACGCATCGGGTTTCCAAACCACATCGGAGCCAATCCAACGAGTGGTGAAGGCCACCCGTCGACCGTCACCCTGGCGGCTGCGAGGCTCAGACCCATGCAAGGTTTTGGGATGTATCAGCAGCAGGTCACCGGCCTTTACCGTCCATACCCGAATGTCGGCGTCCGGCGCTTCACAGCGCGCTATCAGTTCGCTCCAAGGCCGGTAGCCGGGAATCAGTCCCAGATCCTGGCGCGACATGGGTGAGTGGTAGCGGAACGGGTCAAGATTGGAACCTGCCAAGGTTTTCATAGGCCCGTCTTCGGCTTCAACGTCGGTTAGGGCGATCCACAGTGATGGAATGTGGCTGCCGTCGATGGGAAAGGTGCAAACATCGTTATGCCAGGGCGTGGCGTCTTCTGATGGTCCAATTTTGACGAAGGTGGCGTCCTGCCAGTAGCCCACGTGCTGGGCCCCCATCAGCTCGCCAACGTAAGCTGCGGCAGGGGAATGATCCAGCCAGTGCTGGAACTCAGGCACATAGTGCATCCAGTTACGCAGCTGAACGCCGCCGTGTAGCCAGTGGGTGGTGGGGGAATTTTGGGTTGTGCCCTCAATGGTTGGCATGGGTGAATCTGGGCTCGGAAAATCCGTCAGTATTCGATCTACCCCGGCCATCAGCTGGCCTATCTGCTCGCCACTGAATGCCTGTTCGACCCGGACGCAGCCCTCCTGGGCGTACTGATCAATGTGGCGTTGG